>NZ_DATCRF010000001.1:0-10428 GCF_036569125.1 Chitinophaga sp.
CGCGATAACGGCGTGCTGAAGCGCATTAAAATGGATGATATCCTTTTCCTGGAAGCCATGGGCGATTATGTGAAGCTGCACACCACGCAAAAATTCCATGCCATTCATACCACGCTGAAAGCCGTGGAAGAAAAATTACCCACCGCCCGTTTTATGCGGGTGCACCGCTCCTATATTGTGGCATTGGATAAGATCGAAGCCATAGAAGACGGCACTATTAATATCTGTAACAACGCTATTCCCATTGCAGATGCATACAGAAGCCCGCTGAACAGCAGGTTAAACCTTCTCTGATGTGCAGATATGCAGATATGCAAATGTGCAGATGGGTTAAGGCAGATCTTCGCGTGCATTCATCTGCACATCTGCATATTTGACATCTGCACATTAAACGACACTTTTCCCTTTTCCACCGATAGCTGCTGCCTGTTGAACAATTTGTGCGCATATCACCTTTTACACAGCCGTATCTTTGGGTCGTTAAACAATTGATCAACACAAAAAAACAAAACAATGAAAAAGTTAGGAATATTAATGGCAGCCGCTATGTTATTTGTAGGTGCATCCGCTTTTGCCGGTACACCCGTTACCGTTAAACAGGCCGCTCAGAAAGAAGCTGCCACCACAACTAAAAAAGCGCACAAAAGCCACAAGAAACATCATCATACTGCAAAATCAAAAGCCAAAACAGCTGCTGCTCCTAAAGCCAAATAAGGCCCGTTGAGGTAAGCACAGGTTTAACGTACCACTACAACGTTAAACGGAATTGTTCTGGTCCGGCTGTATCACGCGGGACCAGATTTTTCCCTTTAGAGCATTGCTGACCACCAGTACTACTAAAATCGTAATTTAGAAGGGCCTTAAACGATAGATACAAGCTACTCATGCAGTCAAAACGGATCAAATACTATTTACTGGGCCTGTTCATCACAGGTATGATCCTCTTCATCATACTGCAGTTCAACTCTTCCAAGAACATCCGCAAACTTATATCCGGCAATGAACAGCTGCTGCAGGAGCTCAGGGTAAAAAATGAGCTGCAGAAGCTGCAAACCAATATGGCCAAAACCGACAGCAAGGTTAGAGGCACGGTTATTTCCCAGGATACCCTGCATGTAACCGGCATTGAAGCGGAAATAGCCATCATTAAATCCGACCTGAACACCATCAATAAAATGATGCTGGACGACAGCACCGAAAAGCTGCTAACCCAGCTGAACTACCTGGTGGATGAAAAGAACAACTTTAACGTGCAGGTGCTGGATACCTTTTACGGAACGGGTAAAAAGGCAGCGGAAAAGGTGATCAACAACGAAAAGGGCAAACGCCTGGGAGAAGCCATCAACACCATTATCCACCTGCTGGACAGTACCCGGCAAACCGTAGTGAACCGCACCGTGCATATCATAGATACCAGCGGGCAAAAAGCCCAGAGCTGGGGCACCATCCTGGTATGCTGCGCCTGTATAGCCAGCCTGCTGGGCTTTTTATATATCATCAGCCGCATCCATCAGCAGGAGCAATTGATAGATGCCCTGGATCAGTCACAGCAAAAAGAACGCAAGCTCTCCGCTATTAAAGAGCAGTTCCTGGCCAACATGAGCCACGAGATCCGCACTCCCATGAATGCGGTGCTGGGCTTTACACGCCTGCTGCAGGGCCAGTCGCTGAACGATAAATCCAAAGAATACGTATCGGCCATTCAAAGCGCCGGCGAAAACCTGCTGGACATTATCAACGACATACTGGATATTTCCAAAATAGAAGCCGGCATGATGCGGCTGGAACCTGTTGCATTCAGCCTGCGGGGCAGCCTGCACGCCCTGCAAACCATGTTCCTGCCCAAAGCCGTGGAAAAGCATTTAAGCCTCATAGTGATAATAGAAGATAACATCCCGGACATCCTGTACGGCGATGTATTGCGGCTTACACAGGTGCTGGTGAACCTTACCAACAACGCCATTAAGTTCACCAATGAGGGCTCCGTTACCATCCGGGTAAGCCTGGCGCAGCAGCACGATAGTAATGTTCGTATACTCTTTACCGTGAAAGATACCGGCATTGGTATTGCCCCCGATAAGCTCCCCTATATTTTTGACCGCTTTAACCAGGCAGAAGCCAATACCACCCGCAAATACGGCGGCACCGGCCTGGGACTGGCCATTGTAAAACAGCTGGTGGAGCTGCAGCACGGAAAAGCAAACGTAGAAAGCCAGCCGGGCAAAGGCAGCACCTTTACCATAGAGCTGCCCTACACCCTGGGTGAAGTAATGCCGGAATCCGGCGCAGAGCTCTACAACGGTAACGGGCAAACGCCTTACACAGATGCTCACCTGCTGATAGCGGAAGATAACCGCATGAACCAGGACCTGCTGCGGCATTTGCTGCATAACTGGCACCTGCATTTTCACGTGGTGAATAATGGTATAGAAGTATTACAGGCCCTGGAAAAACAACATTTTGACCTGGTGCTGATGGATATACAGATGCCTGAAATGGACGGCTATACTGCCGCCCGTAAAATACGGCAGGAGCTGCGCTCCAATATTCCCATTGTAGCCATGACCGCCCATGCCATGGCCGGCGAACGGGAAAAATGCCTGAGCTACGGCATGAATGAATATGTAGCCAAACCCATACGTGAAGAAGAGCTGTACCGTATTATACAGGTGTTTACCGGCAAAACCGGCCCGCCGGAATGGCTGGTGAATCATACACCCGTGCATAACCATAAAGAGCTGCCAACCCATTTAATAAGTCTGCAATACCTGCAGGATCTTTCCAAGGGCGATAAGGCATTTGAACGCACTATGCTGCAACAGTTCATTGCACAGCTGCCGGAAGACCTGTCACTGCTGAAAGCCGCCATTACCGCCGGGGATATACCGGCCATACGCAGTATTGCCCACAACATTAAGACCACCGTTGCCTTCATTGGCCTGGAACACCCCCTGTATACTTTCCTGGATCCCATGGAGCAGCTAAGTGATGAACATTACGATCCCACACAAACCGCCGCACAGTTTGAATCACTGAAACAGGTATGCCTGCAGGCAGTGGAAGAAGCGCTGGAAATACTTTTGTAATTACGAATTATTCAATTACGAATTGAATGCAGCGAATGATCACATTCCCCCATCATCTGCCACTAATCAAAAAACCACACAACTAATTGAAATTAACCCCTCGCACTACCCAATTCGTAATTCGTAATTGAATAATTCGTAATTCAAAAACGCCCCTTTCCCCCCTTTCAACGACACTTATTCCCTGTTCACCGAAACCGGACCAAAACCCGTAGATACTTGCCCTAATTTTAGCATAGCAATTCTAAAAAACGCATTATTACTTAATCAATTTTTAAAACGACAAACATCATGAAAATCACGAAAAGCCTGATCGCAGCCGCTGTATTATTTCTGAGCGTTAGCGCAGTATCTTTTGCACAGGATGCAAAAACTAAACATCCTAAAGAAGCTAAAATGGCCAGCGACACCACCAAGAAAGCTGCTCATCATCACGTAAAGAAAGTGAAAGAAGAAGCTAAGAAAGGCTAATAATCCAAGGATAGGATCTCACTAAAAGGCCCTCCGCTATGCCGCGGAGGGCTTTTCTTATTTATTCAGCAGCTCCTTTACCAGGTGCTTATAATTTTTGCCCAGCGGCAGCTGCTTCTTATTCTTCAGGCTTATGGTATTGCCTTCAATATAATGCACATACTTTTTGTTCAGGATGTATGATTTGTGGATGCGTACAAAAGCATCGGCCGGCAGCTGCTCCTCAAAGCTGCTGAGCGTACGCGGAGTTAACAGGAATTTATCGGCCTCCCATACCTTCACATAATTACCCAGGCTTTCCAGGTAGTACACCGCATCCAGGTCCAGCAATACCAGCTTTTTATCCGATTTAATGTAGATCTGCGCAGGCGCTTTGCTCACAGGCGCTGCCGGTGCGGCATCGCCGGCCTTTATTTTTAACGTATGCATGGCCAGCGCGCGGTTAACGGCTTTTAAAAACCGGTCAAAGCGGAAAGGCTTTAACAGGTAATCGCATACTTCCAGCTCAAAGCTTTCCAGCGCATGCTCTTCGTAAGCCGAGGTAATGATCACCAAAGGCCGCTGCTGCAGCGTTCTTAACAGGTCCAGGCCATTGAGCCTGGGCATGCGTATGTCCAGGAAAATAAGGTCTATTGTATGTTTGCTCAGAAATTCAAGCGCTTCTGCAGGGCGGTAACACTGCCCGCTGTTTTCCAGGAAAGGAATATCCTCCATGTATTTCAGGATCACCTCATGGGCCAGGGGCTCATCATCAACTATAAGGCAGCGCATGCTCATAAGCGGTTCAGTTGCAATTCGGCTTTAAAAGTATGATTTTTTGCCCCTGTATGCAGCAGGTGGCTGCCGGGATACAGCAGCGCCAGCCGCTTTTGCAGGTTGCTAAGCCCAATGCCGGGCGCAGCAGGCGCCTGCCCCTCAAAGGAATTTTCACAGCTGAAATACAGCTGCTGTGCTTTACATTCCAGGTGAATGTGCAGGAAGGCATTTTCTTCTGCAGGCTCAATACCATGCTTAAAAGCATTCTCAATAAATACGATCAGCAGCATAGGCGGTATCTGCAGGGCAGGGTCGGTAATGTTTTGTGTAAAACGAAGGTCCAGTGTTTTCTTAAGCCGGATCTGCTGCAGCTGTATATAATCCTCCAGGTACTTTACTTCCTCCCCGATCTCTACCAGCGGCTGCTGCCCTTTATAGATCACGTAACGCATCAGGTCAGAGAGCTGCAGAATGCTTTCCGGCGTTTGGGGGGATTGCTGCAGGCTAAGCGCATACAGGTTATTGAGCGTGTTAAAAAAGAAATGCGGGTTAAGCTGCTGTTTCAGCAGGTACAGCTCCGTACCTGCCTTTTCTTTTTCCAGCTGCAAAATGCGGCTGTTCTGCCGCGTCCATTGCACCGCCAGTATCACCGGCAGGCTGAATAACAGGATGCCCAGCGCTGCAAAAGCATTTTCCAGCTTAAAGGGATTATCCGGGAAAATGGCGCCCAGCAAATGATTAACAGGCAGGGATATTAACAGCTGCGCGATGAGCGGATAGCATACCGCTACCGTTGCAAAAGCGGCCAGGATATACCATAGCACGCCCTTTTCCTTTAGTACCCGCAATACCAGGAAACGGCTGTTAATGTAAAAGAAAAAGTACCCGCACAGGTACATAAGCAGGAACTGTATAAAGAACGACAGGAACGTGCCAAAGTACCGTACGATCTTTATAATGCTGAACTCAAAACCTATCAGCAGCTGCTCGGGGGTATGATACCGCGGATCATGCAGGCTGGATACACCCATTACCGCCAGTGTAAGTGAAATAAGCACAAGGGTGATCAGCACCGCGTTTTCCAGGCTTATCTTTTGCAGCAGCGGAATACGCTGCACCTGCAGCCGGTAGCTGGCATTGGTTATTAAGATCAGCTCTAAGATCAGCGCAGCCATCGCGCAGCTTACCGGGTAAAAACCTTCCAGCCCGGGGGGCTGCAGGCGAAAAAGTATCAGGGTAGTTAATGGTAAGGCCCCACAAAAACAAACCAGCCAGCAGATAATATATCCCTTGCGTGAAAATTGCTGTAACCAGCGCTGCCGGTACCAGCCGAACACCAGCACCGGCAACAGCAGTAAGAACAGCAGCAGCAGCTGAGCGCCATACGCTTGCCAGTCAGGCTCAGGTTTCCGTAAGATCAGCAGCCAGGGTAACAGGCCCGCGAACAGCCAGGCATCCGCATGCTGTGAAAAAATATTTTTAATCCGTAACATATAAGCGGGGTAAAAGAACAGCGAATATAACACCTGCACAAATTTTAATGACGAACGTACCGGTTTTCATGATGTAGGTGTTTTTGCGCGTAAACAGGGCCATACAGGGCGTTTGTCAGCCATCTCCTGTCAGCCGTCACTTATTGTTGAACAGCGCCTGCAGCGCGCCTAATTTGCCGCCTGTTCACTAAAACAACATCCCCATGTACCGACTACAGATCCGGCAGCTCACCAAAAGTTATGGCAATGGTGTAAAAGCGCTGAACAATGTATCCCTGAATATTTCCAACGGCCTGTTTGGCCTGCTGGGGCCCAACGGCGCCGGCAAATCCACCCTCATGCGCACCCTGGCCACCCTGCAGCTGCCTGATAGCGGTCAGGTATTTTTTGACGGGCATAACATTCACCAGCAGCCGCAAACCCTGCGCAGCCGCCTGGGTTATTTACCGCAGGATTTTGGCGTATACCCGAAAATATCTGCGCTGGCATTGCTGGATCATCTGGCAGTGCTGAAAGGTCTGCTGCATAAAAAAGAACGGCAGGAACAGGTATTGGCCCTGCTGCAGCAAACCAATTTGTATCATGTGCGCAACCAGGCCGTAAGCACCTTTTCCGGCGGCATGCGCCAGCGCTTTGGCATTGCGCAGGCTTTACTGGGCAGCCCGCAGCTGATCATTGCAGATGAGCCTACGGCCGGCCTGGACCCGCAGGAGCGCAACCGCTTCCACGACCTGCTGAGTGAAATTGGCGAACAGGTGGTAGTGCTGTTATCCACGCACATTGTTGAAGATGTGCACGACCTGTGCCCGGAAATGGCGGTACTTGCTGGCGGGCGGGTACTTATACAGGGCAAACCAGCTGCTTTAACAGCTGCGCTGGAAGGAAAGGTATGGCGCAAAACAGTAAGCAGCGCTGCGCTGCAAAGTTACCAGTCCGCCCTGCAGGTGATCTCCACCCGAAGGACCGGCGGACAGATCCAGGTATATGTGCTGGCTGCGCAATGCCCCGATAGCGGCTTTGAGCCTTTTTATCCCGGTTTGGAAGCCGTTTACTTTTCTGCATTAAAGGAGGAGGTGATATGTTAAGCGCTTTATTAAAATTTGAGCTGTTATACCATGCCCGCCAGCTTTCCTTTAAAATAGCGGCAGTGCTGTTCTTTGCGCTGGGCGTGCTTTTCACTTTTGGCAGCTTTGGCGGTGAAGAGGTGCATAAAAATTCGCCTTATGTGATCACGGTTACGGTGGGCCTGCTTTCCCTGTGCTGCATCTTTGCGGCCACCCTGTTTTGTGCTAACGTGGTGCTGCGGGATACCGCTTACCGGATGGAGGCTGTATTATTTGCTACATCCCTGAAACGCAGGCACTATTTTATAGTCCGTTTCCTGGGACTGCTGGCTGTAACCTTTGTTATGTTATGCTGCGCAGCGCTGGGCATTGCCATTGGCGCTGCCGGGGAACCAGGTGCTTTTCATCTGTTCAGCTTTTGCCAGCCTTTACTGATCTTTGGCCTGCCAAATGTATTATTCAGCAGCAGCCTGCTTTTTTGCACGGCAATACTAACCCGCAGCGCAAGGGCTATTTATGTAGCAGGGCTGTTGTTATACATTCTGTACCTGGTAGCAGCTATAGCAGGCAACTCGCCTATGATGGCTGCATCGGTATTAAAACCCGGCGGGCCGGATGCGCTCTCCGTTTTAACGGACCCTTTCGGGCTCTCAGCCTTTTTTGGCGAAACCCGCAGCTGGAACAATGTACAGCGCAACACACGGCTCTTTCCTTTACACGGCATTTTTTTACTGAACCGTTTATTATGGACGGGTTTTGCGCTGGTACTGTTAGCGCTGGGCTACCGCTTTTTTGCTTTCCGCCTTATTGCAGGTACTGTTAAAAAAGCGGCTGCAACAACACGGCAGCAAATAATAATCAAACCTTATTATAACGTAGCCGTACATACGCAGGGCATTACCTATAACCTCTCTGTATTTTATTCCCAGCTTAAACAGGAAGTATGGTTTGTGTGTAAGCACATTCCTTTTATGGCCATGCTGCTGTTATGGATCTTCCTGTACACGGTGGAATTAAAGGATAGTTTAACAGGCCCTTACGGTATTCATTTTTATCCCGTTACCGGTTACCTGGCAGAGGCTATGCGTACCGTACGCCCGGCCCTGCTGCTGCTGATATTTTATGCAGCAGAGCTGCTGGCCCGTGAAAAGGCCGCTAACATGCAGCTGCTGGTATATAGCACACCGGCGCGCAATGCAGTGATATGGGCCGCGAAATGCGCAACACTGGCCCTCCTGGCGGCCATCCTTATTACCGTGAATATAGGCATAGGCCTGGGGCTGCAGCTGGCCCATGATTATCACCAGCCCGAATGGCTGGTATATACATCCCTGTATTACTACAGCGGCCTGCCCTTATTGCTGTTTGCGGTACTCATCCTGGTTATTCAAACCATAACGCCCAATAAATACCTGGGTATGCTGCTAAACCTGTTTGTAATAGCGCTGGTCGTATTCGGCCGGCGTTTGGGTATAACACATTACCTGTTACGTTATGCTACCGTACCGGACCTGTCATATGCCCACATGAACGGGTACGGGCATTACACGAATGCCTTTAACTGGTATATGCTGTACTGGTGCGCCTTTGCAATCATGCTTACCCTGCCGGCCCTGCGTATATGGCAGGGAGGCCAACCCTTAACGGCAAAGCAACGCCGGCGTGCTTTATTTACGCAATGGCCGGTAAAAGCACGTATAGGGCTGGCCGTTAGTATAACAGTATGGATTAGCTGCGGGATGTACATTTTTTACCAGGCCAATATACGCGGCCATTACATGAGCAGTAATACGCAGCTGCGCTGGCAGGCGGCATATGAGCAGCAGTATAAACCGCTTACCCATCTGCCGCAGCCGGTTATTACGTCGGTAAGAACCACGGTGGCCCTGTATCCTGCAGCGGGTTTCTATACGGTTAGCGGCAGCTATCGTTTGCAAAACACCTCCCGGATCGCTATTTCAAAAATATGGGTGGGGGTAGATGCCAGTGTAAGCAACATTCAGATCACCATACCCGGCGCGCTGCAGCAAAAAACTGATGCAGCCTTTAATCAATACTGGTTTGAGCTGAGAACACCTTTATTACCAGGCGACACCCTGCCCCTGTTATTTTCCCTGCAGACCAACCGCTCCGGGTTCACCACTTTTAACAGTGAGCACAGCGTGGTAAGCAACGGCACTTATATTGAGCTGGAAAAATTTGTACCCTTCCTGGGCTACAATCCCGGGTTTGAAATAACAGACACATATGAACGGCAGCGCCAGGGCCTGCCGGCGCAGCAAACTGCCTCAGTAGCAGATACGGCCTATCATCTCATTAACCTGGAAACCACCATTTCTGCGCCTGCAGATCAATATGTAGTCACTACCGGCGCCTTGCAGCACTCCTGGGTAAACGCGCAGCGACGCTACTTTCATTACAAAACCACCGCGCCCGTGAATTTTATGTTTGCGCTAAGCGCTGCACAATATGCTGTTAAGGAAGAAAAGTATAAAGGCGTACAGCTGCGCATTTGTTATACCAGGGGCCATGAGCAGAATATTGCGGCCATGCTGCAGGCCATGAAAGATGCGCTGGATTATTGTAACCAGCACTTTGGCCCCTATACCCTGCCGCAGCTTACACTGGCTGAAATACCGCAGTACCGCGGTGCTGCCACCGCCTACCCTGGCGTAATATTCAGCGCAGAGCGTATTAATTTCCTTGCCAGCTACCAGGATACTGCGCTGGTGAACCAGGCCTATGCCATAACCGTACATGAAACATCGCACCAGTGGTGGGCTAATAAACTAAGCCCGGCAAATGGCCCCGGTGCTGCGCTGCTTACAGAATCACTTGCAAAATATACGGAGACCGTGGTGCTGGAAAAGCATTTTGGCCGGGAGCATTTGCGCGCCTACCTGCGTGCAGATAACAACCTGTATTTTGGCATGCGTAATACCGGCAAACCGGAGCTGCCGCTGGCCCGCACAGCAGATCAGCCTTTTGTGTATTACCAGAAAGGCGGACTGGCCTTGTATGCCATTCGCCAGGCCCTGGATGAAGCGGCGTTTAATACAGCCCTGCAGCGTTTGTTGAACAAGCATGCCTGGCCCGGGCCCAGGGCCACGCCGGCAGATCTTATCAGCGAATTACAGCAGGGCGCCACTGCAGCACAGCGGCAGGTGATTGAAGATAACCTGCAAAAAGTGATCGTATATGCATTACAGCTGAAAATGATCTCCTGCAAACCCTTACCAGGCGGGGGCTATACGTTGCAGCTTCGCGTAACCATTAATAAAACAAACAATGGCGCCCCATTGCCGCCCAATGATAATTTTGACATTGGCCTCTTCAACGGGCAACAGCTTACCGTGCAAAACCATCACTTTAACAAAAACACCACCATACTAACGCTTACGGTAAAACGCAAACCACACGCCATATCCATCGATCCTTATGAGTATGTATTGGAAGAAGACAAAACAGACAACAAAATAATCCCATAAAAAAAGCCGGCCTGAAATTACTTTCAGGCCGGCCTACTATTATTAATGAATAATTAAGAATTAATAATCA
>NZ_DATCRF010000002.1:0-5272 GCF_036569125.1 Chitinophaga sp.
GCTGCAGGGCGTGGATGCAGGTGCGGATGCTTATATAGCTAAACCTTTCAGCACCCGTTTTCTGCTCACCAACATCATCCGCATTATTGAGCAGCGGGAAAAGATCCGTAAACGTTTCTCTAACGATCCCGGCTTTTTTGAGGTGAACATTGCGGAACATGAGGCCGACAAAAAATTCCTGGACCGCCTGCATTTTATTATTACCCGCAACCTGGATAACACCCAATTTTCGGTAGACGAATTTGCTGCTGCCGTGAAGCTGGGGCGCACACTGTTCTACAAAAAGGTAAAAGGGCTTACGGGTTACTCGCCCAATGAATACATAAGGCTGGTACGGTTAAAACAGGCGGCCGAGCTGTTGAATACAGGAGATTACACAGTATCGGAAGTAACGTATAAGGTGGGGATGAATGATCCGTTCTATTTCAGTAAGTGCTTTAAAGCGCAGTTCGGTATTCCACCGTCGGCTTATCTGAAGAAGGTAAAAGCGGGATGAGCCTAAAACAAAAAGACCTGACAAGTTTTGCAACCTGTCAGGTCTTTACCTGAGAGCGGAAGACCGGGCTCGAACCGGCCACCCCGACCTTGGCAAGGTCGTGCTCTACCAAATGAGCTACTTCCGCATTATTAAAAGAACTTCAGCTATTTGCAAGTTTTGCTACCTGCTTATTTTTGAAATTGGGATTGCAAAAATAAGGAAGTATTTGAAATAACCAAATTATTTATACTTAGGATTGTACAGTGTGCTTTCCGGAACAGCTACTTCAGGTTTACCCGGGTAGCGGTGTTGATACAGTTTGTAGCAGCCGCCCAATACAAAAGCGAGCATGCAGAATATTGTTATATAAAAAAGGAAACGGGAAGAGCTAACCCAGTTCTGGGAAAAATCGTTCTTATTTTCAACTGTATTTTGTTCCATGATTTATTCTTTTCGCGGTGCAAACTTACACTATGTCAAATAATAATCAAAGTAATATTTGAAAAAAACTGGTTGAAGGCTGAAGGCTTAATGCAGAACGCTTAACGCCATTGTGTTATGTTTTAGGCGGTAGCTGTTAGCGGTTTGCGGTTAGCGGTTAGCTGTTAGCTGTTAGGATTTAGCTTTTAGCCTTTAGCTTTTAGCATTCGGCACTCCGTGATAAGCAGTTTATGATAGTGTGGGTTTAGCATTAGGCGTTTAGCGTTGCGCGTTCAGCATTATGCATCAGCGTTCAGCGTTGCGCGTTTGCCGTTCCTTCTCATGCTCCAGCTTGGAAAATTCTTTACGGCCCAGGAAGTAGTAACGCCAGATCATAATACCGTGGAATACGCCCTGCATATCCAGCAGTTTTTTCCAGGGCAGATGATCCTGCTTCAGGTCATATGTACGGCGCCATTTATGATAATCCTTATAGGCGCGGATAATAGCCGTCATATCTTTAGGCTTGCCCGCCACCAGGCTTTTTACCGCTGCCAGCACATCCAGGAAGAACCTTTGTGACAGCACGATCCAGCGATCGAATGGGTGCAGGTTCTTCCACAACATCATCAGGTTATTGCGAAAGTTCAGGTACAGCTTACGCGGGTTGCCCTGGGGCAGGCTGCCCCCGCCTACATGGTACACCAGCGAATCGGGGCAATAGCTGATACGGTAGCCAGCCCGCTGCAGCCGCCAGCAGAGGTCTACCTCCTCCATATGGGCAAAGAAATCGGCATCAAAGCCCTTTACTTCATGAAAACACCTGGAGCGGATGAACAGTGCTGCGCCGGTAGCCCAGAACACGTCCTGCACATCATCGTACTGGCCTTCATCTTTTTCCGTGGTGTACAGGATGCGGCCGCGGCAAAAGGTGTAGCCAAGGATATCCATCCAGCCCCCGGCAGCGCCGGCATACTCAAACTCATCCTGCTGGTAATAGGCGCGCAGCTTGGGCTGGCAGGCGGCTATCTGCGGATCTTCCTGCATGAGGGTCACCACGGGCTCTATCCAGCCGGGAGATACCTCCACATCCTGGTTCAGGAGCACGTAGATATCCGCCTGTACATGCTGTAAAGCCTCGTTATAACCACCGGCAAAACCATTGTTGGATGGGTTCCGGATGATCTTTACCTGCGGAAAATGGGTTTGGGTAAAGGCAACGCTGTCGTCGGTAGAGGCATTGTCGGCCAGGTAGAGTTCCAGGTTGCCGTAAGTGGACTGGCATACCGAAGGCAGGAATTTTTCCAAAAACCCCCTCCCGTTCCAGTTAAGAATGACTACGGCTACTGATGGCAATACGGACAACAGCTCTTTCGTTTACGCGTGATGAATATTTTGCGTTGCAAATATAACAGAAAAGTCCAGAGTGCATAGTAATGCTGGTTTCTGGTCCATGGTCGATGGTCCATAGTCCATAGCCTGGTGCGATGAGATGAGTTGTTCGTGGGGTGCGGTGGTGGTCGAAGGTCGATGGTCTGCTGCGATAACCTGGGTAATGCAGGAAATCTGCCCTACCCGCACCACATATAACCACGCACCATGCCATGGACCATCGACTATGGACTGTGGACTAAAGATTTATATTAACTTACGCCCAAATGGTTAAACAGTATATAGGCTGGAAGTTTGTATTGGTTTCCATGGCAGTGGTGATCATTGTAGCCACCATCTGGTTTGTGAGCAGCTTATCCCAACGGATACAGGAAGAAGAGACCAAAAAAGTAGCTACCTGGGTAGAAGCCAACCGGGAGCTGTTACAGGCGCCGGCAGACGCCAACCTGAACCTGGCCGTGGAAATAGTAACCAACAACACTACCATTCCGCTTATATTAACCAATGAAACCGGCGATATCATTGACAGCCGCAACCTGGATACCGTAAAGGCCCGTAACCCCGGCTACCTGCGGGACGAGCTGGCCGTTTTCAAGAAAAAACATCCACCTTTTATCATGGAGGTGGATGCCAAACAAAAGATCTACAATTACATTTATTACGGGGATTCCCTGATCCTGAAGCAGGTGCGGTATTATCCCTACATACAGCTGCTGGTAGTAACCCTGTTCATTGGCGTGGTGCTGTTTGCCCTATCCACCACCAACCGGGCTACCCAGAACCTGGTATGGGTGGGCCTTGCCAAGGAAACAGCCCATCAGCTGGGCACCCCCTTATCGTCCATGGAAGCCTGGCTGGAAATACTCAAAGAAAACGAAGCCAATGCCAGCATGGTCACGGAGCTGGGTAAAGATGTGGACCGCCTGAAGCTGATCACCGACCGCTTTTCCAAGATCGGCAGTGTGCCCAAGCTGGAAGAAAAGAATGTGGTAGCGCAAATAGAGCACATGACAGCATATATCCGCAAACGGGCGCCCCAGAAGGTGCAGTTTACCGTACATGCCAAGGATACTGACATGCCTGCCATGATCTCCCCTCCCCTGTTTGACTGGGTAGTGGAAAACCTGCTAAAAAATGCGCTGGATGCCATGGAAGGCAAGGGCGCTATAGATATTTACATTGATAATCACCCTACTGACATTACCATTGACATAACAGATACCGGCAAAGGCATTCCCAAACCCTATTATGAGAAAGTGTTCAAACCCGGCTTCAGCACTAAAAAGCGTGGCTGGGGGCTGGGGCTGTCACTGGCCAAACGTATTATTGAAGAATATCATAAGGGGCGGCTGTTTGTAAAAGCATCGGAACTGGGGAAGGGGACTACTTTCAGGATTATTTTAAGGAAGTAGGGGCTGTTAGCCTGATACCTTAAGCCACACATTAAGGTAATTGATTAAAGGTCATGCCGTACCATACCTTAGTTGGCCAGGGCCGATAATAAATTTGTACATTCTCAAAAACCGATTATTTTTGCAGCCACTTCACCTGCGGAGGTGGCGAAATTGGTAGACGCGCTACTTTGAGGTGGTAGTGCCTGAAAGGGCTTGGGAGTTCGAATCTCCTCTTCCGCACAGTACCGAAATTAAAGGAGTTATTTCTTAAAGAAATAGCTCCTTTGGGTTTTAAGCCCATGCGAACTTATCGTAATCAATTAAAAATGGTTCAAATCTCATGAAGCCATGTTTAACTTATGCCTACTTAAGTCTACTTTCAATTACCAGATTAAATAGCGACCATCTTAAAATATCCGGGCCAAAGTATACCAACCTATTTCCTTAACAAAAATAGATGCATGCCTATGGTTCTAAAAGTTTGTCGTTAAGTAAACTCCTCCTTAAGTCAGCAAATAACTTTTCACTTAATATTTTCCGATCACGATCAATAAACTTGACCTGTTCAAAAGGCAGATAGGTATTTAATTTAAAAGTATTTTTAGTTCGCTCAACTCTCCTTTTATAAACGTTGAATTTAGGTTGCAGTTCAAAAATCAATTTACTCTCAATGTCATTAAGTAATGCTGAGGCGTATTTTTTTCTACTAATAAACTCCAATGGGTACCAGCCATACACCTTCTTTTTAACCATTACACTTCCCCAATAGATCCTTTTTGTTAATCCTGTAAAATCAGGATCGAGTAAACTAAGTGTTGAGAAATGACCCGATTTAAATCTAATGGACGATTCAGTTTTTCCAACATATACTACTTCCTCTTTTCCTTCTTTTTCTATAGTCATCATATAGATGGGCCTAGCATAGAAAGGAGGCTGACCATATGTTACGATAATCTCATCATAAAGCCGGCTTAAGGCTCTTGTTGAATACCTTTTTTCTATATCATTCCCGGCTAACCTAATAAAATCGACAACCCTTCTATAATATCTATAAATGGCAGCCCAACTATCTCTCATTCCCTTTGATTCATTTATATTATCTATCCATGGCTTTTCGATGAAGTGTATCATAACACCTAAACTAAGGTCTGGAAGAGAAAAGTGCATCAAGTTTAAATTTGGCACTTTTTCAAGACCTAGAAGCCAATAATCAAGATATGAATATTCTGAATGAAAATGACTCATGATTTCCACGACGCCGCTTTTACGGTAACGCTCAAAATTTAAGCCACAGGTCATAGTTAGAGTTGCCTTGGCAGTCTCTAAGGTAAAGTGAAATTTAGGTCAAAGACCTTAAGTCATTTACAGAATGGAATAAATATAGGAGCCCTTATACTACCTGAGCTGGTTGAATACCATAACGGAGAGGGTAGCTAGTAAGAGAGTTGTGCATAGTGCATGTTTCCTATCTAGTACGATTTAAGTAACCTAATACACCTGCTATTTCTTTCATCACCTTACGGGTGGCTTCTACATTTTCACCTGCTTCTATAAACGACGATTTCAGCGCCAGCAGGCTATCCATAAT
>NZ_DATCRF010000003.1:0-3067 GCF_036569125.1 Chitinophaga sp.
TACAGCATTTCATGCAGCTCGCCAATAGTGGTATTAAAAACGCCGGCCATCTTCACCATAAAACTGCCCAATTTTGAATAAGCCGGTTTTACCTGCAGCTGCTCTGCTATCAGCGCGGCATACTGTTTACCCGTAAGGGCAGGATTATAAGTAGGCAGATGCCATACCTGGTTATCGCTGGCCAGTGTTTGCCCCAGCAGGTACATGCCTTTGCCGGCATCCGGCGTGTAGGTGTAACTGTGAGGCAGCTCGTCATTGCCCAGCCACATTCCTTTTTTACCTTTCAGCATATTATTGATGAGCAGGTTGTTGAGAATGCCTGTGGTATCGGCGCCAGGACCATAAAAATCCGCGGATCGTGCAATGCTGGCCTGCAGGTTGCCTGCTTTTACTTCGTTCATTAAGCGGTTGGCTATCTGCGCACGGATCTCGCCCTTTTTGCTGATGGGGTTATAGGGCGTATCCTCTGTCATAGGCCCGTTCACCAGGCCATACATATAAACATTATCAAAGAAAATGAGGCGGGCGTTGGCAGCTTTGCAGGCGTCTATGGCATTCTGCATTATCTTAGGCCAGGAGGCGGCCCACACCTTGCGGTCATACACCAGGCCGGCGCACAGGTATACTACGTTTGATCCGCTTACGGCGGCTTTGGTTTGTTCATAATTGGTAAGGTCTGCCGCAGCTATATCTGTTTTTGCGGAGAGGGCTTTGGGCTGACGGCTTACCAGCTTTACAGATTGTCCGTTCTTTAATAGCTCTTTCGTTAACTCTGTGGCAATGACGCCGCCGGCGCCGAGGATGGTGTGTGTCATAGTGGTTAGTTTCCTTTATTATTGATAGTTGAATGGCCTGACGGTTTAAAGACGAATGAAAGTAAATATTATTGCATGAAAATTTATTTGGTTTACTAAACACTGTTCAGTAAGTTTGCGTCGTAAACAAATTAACATGGGCATCGCAGACAGAAAGGAAAGGGAAAAGCTGGAAATGAAACGGCTGATCATGGAGGCATCTATGCGCATGTTCCTGGAAGTGGGTTATGAAAAAACCTCCATCCGCAACATTGCTGAAAAAATAGAGTATAGTCCTGCTACCATATACCTGTACTATAAAGATAAGGACGAGCTGCTGTACGATCTGCAGACGCAGGCCTTTGAGCAGCTGTTCGAGGCTTTTAAGGAAAAAGCCACCAGCAGAAGCCCCCTGAAAAGAATAGAACAAATAGCTAAAACATATGTGCAGTTCGGCCTGGAACAACCTGACCTGTACGACCTGATGTTCATTATCCGCTCTCCTATGAAGAAGCTGGAAAGGCCGGATGGCAGCGAAGCCTGGGATAACGGGGATAACTGTTTCAACTTTTTGCTGGAGGTGATACAGCAGGGTATTGACCAGAAGCTGCTGCGGTTTAAGGACAAATCTGTTGCGGCGCTGTCTATGTGGTCTATGGTTCACGGCCTGGTATCGCTGAATGTGCGCTGCCGCCTGAAAGTGATGAACATGGAAGAGGATGGGATTGCGGGCGCCATTGATGCTACTATTGATGAGTATTTAAAAATGATAAAAATCTAAGAGGGAATTGGCTTCCCTTTTTTTTGCCCATATACTAAACAGTGTTCATTATGTCAACGAAGATCAAAAGATTACTAACAGTCATATTAATAGTGCTGGTTAGTATGGCAGCATTACCTGCAAAAGCCCAGCCAGGGCCGCTGGAGCAGTATATACAGGATGCTTTTGCTCATAACCAGGCCTTACAGCAACGGAACTTTCAGCTGGAAAGATCGTTATACGCCCTGCAGGAAGCCAGGGGCATGTACCTGCCGCAGGTAAGCCTGCTGGGTACTTACACCAAAGCCAGCGGCGGCCGTACCATTGACATACCTACCGGCGACCTGATGAACCCTGTATATGCCACGCTGAACCAGCTCACCAATTCGCAGAAATTTCCCAACATCGAAAACACATCCGTGCAACTAAGTCCGGATAACTTTTACGACGCCAAGCTGCGCACCTCTCTCCCACTGATCAACTCAGAAATATGGTATGCCAATAAGATCCGGCAGGAGGATATTACCCGGCAGCAGGCTGCCGTGAATGTGTACAAACGCCAGCTGGTGAAAGACATTAAATCGGCCTACTATCAATACTTCCAGGCAGTACGCGCCGTGGATATTTACAACAATGCATTGCTGCTGGTGCAGGAGAACATCCGCGTAAATCAAAGCATGTTACGGAACGGTGTACGTAACAGCACCGCACTTACCCGCTCGCAAACAGAACAGGAGAAAACCCTGGCCGCCATTACTGCTGCACGCAACAACCAGCAGAATGCACGCGCTTATTTTAACTTTTTACTGAACCGGCCTTTAACAGACAGTGTGATGATAGACAGCGCAGCGCTGGCCGTAACAGAGCGTACATCTGTTAACGTAAGTACCGATATCAGCGGCCGGGAAGAGCTGCTGCAAATAGATAAAACCCGCAGCATGGCGCTGCTGCAGCAGAAAATGCAGCAAAATACTCTGGTGCCCAAGCTCAGCACCTTCCTGGACCTGGGCTCACAGGCTTATAACTTTAACTTCAACAGCGCATCACGCTATTATATCTGGGGACTTGACCTGCAGTGGAACATCTTTACCGGCGGCCAGCGGCGTAACCGCGCCAAACAATCGGCCATGGACGCCGCTACTGCAAAGGCCGCGTATGATGAAACGGCACAGTCGTTACAGCTGGAGCTGAACACTGCCTCCAATAACTACCGTACTGCACAAAGCAATTATAACAGCGCGCAGATCCAGCTGCAATTAGCTGAAAAATATTACCGTGATCAGCTGAAGGTATATAAAGAAGGACAGCTGCTGTATATAGAGCTGCTTGATGCGCAGCAGCAGCTCACCAATGCCCGGCTGGAATCTTTACAGGCGTATGCAGGCGTGCAGGTAGCGCAGGCGGAGATTGAGCGGGCGGAAGCCAGCTATCCGCTGACGAATTAATAATGAATAATTAAGAATTAATAATTGAGGAAGCAGCTATTACGCTGCAATAATAAGATCTCACATAT
>NZ_DATCRF010000004.1:0-3167 GCF_036569125.1 Chitinophaga sp.
CCATTGGGTATGTGCTATTTTTTGTGATCCATGTGGTGCAGGTGATGCTGGCGGGATGGAACAATTTCCGTTCCGTAGTATCAGGTTTTGAAGTGGAGGAAAGATCATTCGATCATCTTAAAACGGGCGATCATGCAACAAAGAAATAAGCCGGAGCTAACCGTTCAGCAAAAGATCAACCGGCGGAACTTTATTTCCTTTACCACCTTTTTTGTGGTGGGCGGGGCTTTGTTCGGCGGCTGGAAATGGCTGTACAATGCGCCGGAAGAAACGCCCGGTATTACGGCCGGCGCCCGCAAACCCTTACGCCGTGCGCTGAACAAAACAGAGCTGTTCTTTCGCCGCATTTTCAGCAACAACCATCCCGTTAAAACCTATCCCAAACGTATGGCCGCCAAACAGGTGCGGGTAAATGGGGATATTGGTATTGACGATGCAGGATTTAACCCGCAAAGCTGGCAGCTGGCAGTAGTAAAAAGCCCGAAGGAAACCCTTCAGATTAGCCTGGATGAGCTACGGTCCCTCCCAAAATCCGACCTGGTATTTGATTTTAAATGCGTGGAAGGCTGGGACCAGATCCAGCATTGGGCGGGCGTAAAGTTCTCAGATTTTATAGCGCATTATGGTTTGCAGAAACAGGCCGGGATGCAGTATGTAGGCATGGCTACCCCTAATGAGGAATATTACGTAGGGCTGGATATGGCCAGCGCGCTGCACCCGCAAACCCTGCTGGCGTATGAAATGAATGAGCAGCCCCTGCGGCCGGAACATGGCGCGCCGCTGCGGCTCATTATTCCCGTGAAGTATGGTATTAAGAACCTGAAGCGTATTGGCACCATTAGCTTTAGTAATGAAAGGCCGCCCGACTATTGGGCGGAGCAAGGATATGATTATTACTCAGGGTTATAATGCCCTGCCAACTTTATCTTAAAAACAGTAACATATGAAATTTAAAACGTTCAAATTAGTATGCTCCTTCCTGGTGTTGCTGGTAACCGCTGCCTGCGGACAGCAAACACCGGATGTAAAAACTTTCCCGGAGGCCCATCCGGCCGAATACTGGAAAAAGATATTGACGCCCGAGGCATTCGAGATCATGGTGAACAGGGGTACTGAAAGGCCTTTCAATAACCCTTACTGGAACAATCACCAGAAAGGCGTTTACGTGAGCGCTGCTACCGGCAAACCCTTATTCAGCTCAGACACCAAGTTTGAATCCGGCACCGGCTGGCCCAGTTTTTATAAACCTATTGACCCGGATGCCATTATGGTTATTAAGGATAATTCCTTTGGTATGGAGCGTGAGGAAGTGGTGGAACGCAGTACCGGCCTGCATTTAGGACATGTGTTTGACGATGGCCCCCCGCCTACCGGTAAGCGTTACTGCATGAACTCTTACGCGTTAAAATTTGTGAAAGCAGAAAAAAATAAAAAATAAACGGATGAAGCCGACATGATTAAAATAATTATTAACACAGGGGAATGATTATTTTAATCATCAAAGGCTCCATCCGACCATTGAAAAGACAAAAAATAAACGGATGAAACGATTAATGCAATATATAACAGCACTGTTGTTTTTATATGGCTGTGCCTATGGCCAGTCAGGAGCGGATGATAACTTTGCGCACCTGCCATCGCCCCGCAAAGGCGAAATGGTGGCAACCTTTGCCGGCGGCTGTTTCTGGAGCTTATCAGAAGGACTATCTGAATTAAAAGGCGTGAATAAAGTAGTATCCGGTTACTCCGGCGGTACCACCAAATGGCCTACTTATGAAGAGGTAGGCTCAGATAAAACCGGCCATGCGGAATCGGTACAGGTGTATTATGATCCCACGGTAATTGACTATGCAACGCTGGCAGAAGCCTTCTTTTATGCGCACGATCCCACCACGCTGAACCGGCAGGGGCCGGATGTAGGAAAGGATTACCGTTCGGTAGCTTTTTACCGCAGCCCGGAGGAGCAAAAAACATTAATGGAAGTGGCGGCAAAAGTAAATGCATCACACCATTACGCCAATCCTATTGTAACGCAGGTGGTGCCTTTTAAGGTGTTTTATCCTGCGGAGAACTATCACCAGGGTTATTACCGGCTGCATCCTGAAAGCCCATATATACAAGCGGTATCTGTACCCAAAGTGCAGAAGCTGCAAAAAGCCATGGGCGATAAGATGAAACCGGCTTTCCAGGTAAAGCATAGCTAAAGATCCAACCACATAAAAAACGTACCATGACTAAATTTGCATTATTGGTAAGGCTGGAAGCCAAACCAGGTAAGGAGCAGGAAGTAGCGGCTTTCCTGAAAAGCGCACTGCCTTTAGCCCAGGAAGAAGCGGGCACTATTCAATGGTTTGCTTTGCAGATAGGCCCATCTACCTTTGGCGTTTTTGATACGTTTAACGATGACAGCGGGCGGCAGGCGCACCTGTCTGGGCCTATTGCCAAAGCGTTAATGGAAAAAGCGCCGGAGCTGCTGGCAAAAGACCCGGTAATTGAGTCTGTAGAGCTGCTGGCCGTAAAATAAGTTTCAGGTGTTATAATATAAGCGCACTATGCTGTAATGGCATGGTGCGTTTTCGTTTTCTTACAATTCTGCGCAGGGCATAGCTGGTAATTTTGAAGTATAAAATCATTACAGCTATGTCAAACATTTTGATCACCGGCGCTACCGGCAACATTGGATCTGAATTAGCAAAGCAATTATCTGCGCTGGGCGTACCTTTCCGGGCCATGGTACGGTCATTGAAAGGTACGGAAGCATTAGCCGCCTTAAACGGCGTAAACTTAGTAACCGGCGATCTGAATGATTTCGCCAGCCTGCAGCAGGCTTTACAGGGAATAGATAAAGCATTCCTGCTCACCAATTCCTCTGAACAGGCGCAAACCCAGCAGCTTGATTTTGTAAAGGCAGCGCAGGAAGCCGGTGTACAGCATATCGTAAAGCTATCGCAGTTTGCAGCGGCCAAAGATTCGCCGGTACGTTTTCTGCGCTACCATGCGGTGGTGGAAGAAGCCATTCAGCAGTCCGGCATAACGTATACTTTCCTGCGGCCTAATTTGTTTATGCAGGGATTGTTAGGCTTCCGGGATACGATTGTACATAAAAGCGCCTTTTTTGCCGCTATTGGCAATGCTAAGATCAGCATGGTGGATATACGGGATATTGC
>NZ_DATCRF010000005.1:0-2457 GCF_036569125.1 Chitinophaga sp.
CTTACAAGCTAAACCCGCCGGGTTACGATGGCTTTCCCGGCCTGCAGCCTAACATAGATATACCGGAAGCGCTGTATGATATGCGCCGCGATCCCGGAGAGACCCTGGATGTAAAAGAACAGTTCCCCGAAGTGGTAACGGAGCTAAAAACACTGGCCGGTAAGTACCGCCAGGATCTAGGCGATGAACTTACCGGCCAGCAGGGCACAGGACGCCGCGCCCCGGCTAAAGTTGAGTGATCAATGTTGTTTCCTGCGTTTACGCTCCACATCCGGCAGCAGCCAGGTAAGCAGGCCAATTAATGGCAGCCATGCACACAGGTGAAATACGTGGTTAATGCTGGTATGATCTGCCAGGCGGCCCAGCACTGCGGAGCCAATACCGGCCATACCAAAGGCCAGCCCAAAGAACAAACCGGCTATCATGCCCACTTTACCGGGCACCAGCTCCTGTGCATAAACCAGTATGGCAGAGAATGCGGAGGAGAGTATAACGCCAATGAATACACTCAGTACGGCTGTCCATAATAAATTTACATGCGGCAGCAGCAACGTAAATGGCGCTACACCTAAAATAGAGATCCAGATCACGTACTTACGGCCAATACGGTCGCCTACCGGCCCGCCGATAAAGGTACCGGCTGCAATGGCAAACAGGAATATGAACAGGTACACCTGCGCTGTGCCTACAGGCAGCTTAAACTTATCTATCAGGTAAAAAGTATAGTAGTTGGTCATGCTGGCCATGTAAAAGTATTTGGAGAAAATAAGCACCAGCAATATCACCAGCGCAAAAGCAATTCTGCTGGTGGGCAGCTTTACAACCGTGCCCTCCACTACCTTGCGCTTGGGCTTTGCCCGGTGTTTATTTTGTTTGTACCAGGCGGCTATATTCAGCATCACTACAATAGCTACCAGCGCAGCCAGTGAAAACCAGATCACATTAAACTGCCCGTAAGGCACAATGATCAGCGCTGCCAGCAAAGGGCCTAACGAGCTGCCGGCATTACCTCCCAGCTGGAACAGGGATTGCGCCATACCATGCCGCCCGCCGGAAGCCATATATGCCAGCCGGGACGATTCAGGGTGAAACACCGCAGAGCCCATGCCCACCAGCCCTACGGACAGCAGCACCATATAAAAGTTGTGCGCCATTGATAAACATACCAGCCCTGTTAATGTAAAGCCCATGCCAATAGCCAGGGAATAAGGCTGCGGATGTTTATCTGTATACAGCCCCACCAGCGGCTGTAAAATGGAGGCTGTCATCTGGAAGGTGAGCGTAATGAGCCCGATCTGTGTAAAGTTGATCTTCAGGGAATCCTTTACCACCGGGTAAATGGCGGGTATCAGGGATTGAATAGTGTCATTTAACAGGTGAGAAAAACTAAGTGCCAGCAGAATGGAGAAAACCGTTTTTTCTGCTGCTTCTTTTGCCGCATCGGGCATGGTTACCGTAGTGTCTTTTAATTCCGCTTCCATATTATAATCTGTTAGGTATGCTGAGGTATCGTTAATCTAAATGTGCTGAATGGGCTGTGATGCGCGCAACCAGCTCCCAGGCCTGTTCCGGCTTCTGGTCTATGATGCTTTGCAGCAGCGCATGATGCAGGTCGTGCGTTTCTATAAAAGCCTGCGTGGTTTTGTGAATGCGTATAAAATGGTTTTTCATGTGCTGGGCCAGGGTGCCATACAGGTCGGCCAGGATGCCGTTGTTGGCGGCAGCTGCAATGCTGCGGTGAAATTCAATATCCGCCTGTATGCTTTCTGCTACTTTATTTTCTTTGGCCATTGCCAGCCGCTGATCCAGGAAGCCCTGGATCCTTTCAATATCTGCTGCTGTACGGTGCCGGGCAGCCTTTTGCGCGATCTTCAGCTCCAGCAGCTGCCGTACTTCGTTGAGGTCATTGAACTCTGCCCGTTTCAGGCGCTGGGATAAAGGTTCTGTAATGCCGGTGGCTGCTTCCACAAAGGTGCCCAGGCCCTGGCGCACCCGTACTACGCCTGCATTTACCAGTATGCGTACCGCTTCGCGGATGGTGGAGCGGCCTACGCCAAATTCCTGCATGAGCGCAGGTTCGGTGGGCAGCTTCTCATCGGGTTTGTATTGCCCGAGGGAGATCTGTTGCTGCAGGCGCTGTGCTACTTCGTCTGCCAGGCTGTGCCGGTTAATTTTTTCTGTTTTAATCATCAGATGATATGATGACTCAAAGGTACAGAATGATATTTGTTATGTCAAGGTGTTTTTTATGCAAGATTATTTGGAGGGGGAAGAGAAGATTGGAGATTGAGATTGGGAGGGGCAGCTGGGGCTAAGAGTTAAGTTAGGTCGGAGTTGAGGATTTGAGGTGCAGTTGGAGATTAGGTTGGAGTTTTGGGTTGGGGGTGTAGCAGGAGGCTAAGAGTTAAGTCGGGTCGAAGTTGGGCATTTGAGGTGCAGTTGGAGATTAGGTTGGAG
>NZ_DATCRF010000006.1:0-15082 GCF_036569125.1 Chitinophaga sp.
TTACCGCCAATGAGTGCCATGACATTATCCGCAAGCTAAGCCTCAAGAGCTTTGAAAGCCAGTATAAGATCCTACTCATGTGGATGCCGGAATACCTGGGCAATGAGGGCAACCGCCTGCTAAAGCTGATTGAAGAGCCGCCGGCTAATACCCTTTTTATACTGGTAGCGGAAAACCAGGAGCAGATCCTGGCCACCATTCTTTCCCGCACCCATCTCATAAAAGTAAACCCGCTGCCAAAAGAGGTGCTGGTAAATGCGCTGGTAGAGCGGGCCAAGGCCACACCCGCTAAAGCCCGGCAGGTAGCTACCATTGCCATGGGCAATTACCGGGAGGCCATGTACCTGCTGCAGAATGCGGAAGATGATTACCATGAGCTGCTGCGCACCTGGCTGAATGGCATTTTTACCGGCAACCGCCCCGCCCTGCAGCAATGGATAGAGCAGATAGCCAGCGCCAAAATGGGGCGTGAGAACCAGAAACAGTTCCTGCGCTATTTTATTACCCTGCTGGAACATAGCCTGCGCCTGCAGTTCCTGAGTAAGGAGGTGCTGGCCTTTTCAGAGGAGGAAATGGATTTTGCTGCCAAGCTGAATAAGCTGGTGAACCTGCAGCAAATGGAACAGATCATGCAGCTGCTGGATAACGCCTGTTATTATATAGAGCGTAATGCCAATGCCAAGCTGTTATTCCATGCCTTGTCCATACGCCTGCAATACATTTTCAGGAACAAACCGCTGCCGGTGGCTTAAGACAAGGTCAGCCCCCTCCGGGCAGGCCCATAGGAGGGGTTTTTGACCCAGGGCCCCTCTATCTGAACTTTCGTGGCCTATTTTGGTTACCTTTGTTATTCCTGCTCTTTGTATCCTATAAAATATTTATGTATTTTAATGGATGCGGAGAACAGGTTGGACTGGAATAGATACTTATAACTAAAACTTAAACTAAGACAATATGGCTTGTGCCGGATGTGGTACGGGAGTGGATGGGAAGCCAGCAGGATGCAAAAGCAATGGAGGATGCAGTAGCGGAGGATGTAACAGGCTTAATGTATTTGATTGGCTGGCCAATATTCCCTTGGGTGACAGCTTAGCACCATTTGATATTATAGAAGTTAGCTTTAATAATGGCAGTCGTAAAGATTTTTTCCGCAATGTTACCAAACAATACTTCGATAAAGGAGAAATGGTAACGGTGGAAGGCATCAGCGGTTTTGATATAGGAACCGTGAGTCTTACCGGCGAATTAGTAAAGCTGCAGATGAAAAAAAGACGGGCAGAAGATACCCCTGAGGTAAAAAAAGTGTTGCGCCGCCCCACGGCCGACGACCTGCACCGTATGAACGAGAATAAGGGCCGCGAAAAAGACGCCCTCATTAAAGCCCGGGCCATGGCCCGCAGCATAGGGCTTGAAATGAAGCTTGCTGAAGTAGAGATCCAGGCCGACGGCCGTAAAGCTACCTTCTTTTATACTGCTGATGACCGCGTGGATTTCCGTGAGCTGATTAAGCTATACGCTTCGGAATTTCGTGTAAAGGTTGAAATGCGGCAGATAGGCGCCCGCCAGGAAGCGGGTAAGGTAGGCGGTATTGGCAGCTGCGGACGTGAGCTATGCTGCTCCACCTGGTTAACCGACTTTAAGAGCGTAAATACTACGGCTGCCCGTTACCAGAACCTTTCTATAAACCAGGCCAAATTATCCGGCCAGTGCGGCCGCCTCAAATGCTGCCTCAATTATGAGCTGGATACCTACCTGGATGCATTGAAGGATTTCCCGGAAGACGCCGATACCATAGAAACCACCGGTGGTACCGCTACCCTGCAAAAGCGGGATATTTTCAAGAACCTCATGTGGTATAGTTACGATACCAGTAACAAACAATACCCCTTAACCATTAGCCGCGTAAAAGAAATACGCCAGCTGAACAAACAGGGTATTAAACCAGAGGAGCTGAAAGCCGTGGAAGTAGTAGTGAGCAAACCCAAGGAAACTGACCTGGGCTTTGCCGATGTGGTAGGACAAATAAGCCTGCGCAGCCTGGAAAAAACCTCCCATAAGCGTAAGCAGAAGGATAAGGAAAAACAAAAGCAGCAGAAACCACAGCAGCAACAGGGCCAGGGCCAGCAAGGCGGACAAAAACCGCAGCAACAGCAGCAGGCCCGGAAAGCAGATGGCAATAACCGTCCGGAACAGCGTAACCGCCACGAGCAAAAGCACCGGGAACCCAAACCGCAGGGTCAGGGACAACAAGGTGGCGGCGGCCATAAGCCGGAGCATAAGCAACAGCAGCAAGGTCCGCGCCAGCCGCAGCAGGATGGTGGTAATGGTAATAACAACCAGCCGCGGGAACCCAGGGAACCACGGGATCATAAGCATCGCCCGCCCCGGCACAAGACGAAAAAATGATGTGCAAATTATAGATGTGCAGATGTGCAAATGGATCTCCGTTTGCACATCTGCATTTTAAGACATATTGGTTACAAGCGCACCATCGGGCAAAACCAGCACATTAGCATATCAGCACATCACCACATCCCCTCTCATCTGCACATTTGCATATCTGCACACCTGCACATCCCCTAGCTTTCGTTCTCAAACATCAGCTTATAGTAATGCATATTCGTGGCCTCATCATACCCCCGCTCTATCAGCTCCCGGTCACCGTGAATGTATATATGAAAATTGCGGTCCAGCTTTAGCACGCTCTTAAATACCTTTTGCTGTTTTTTTACAGCCGGTGCAGAAATATCAAATTCATCCGGTATCTCCTGCCGGAACTCCTGCTGAAAATGATCACGGTATTCCTTGAACGATGCTATAGCATCCGGATGCCCCAATACTTCCTGTGCAAAATCATCTACCTGGAACTGCTCCTTCTCCTTAAAGTAAGCGGCGGATTTGTTCAGCAGGTCTACCTGGTCTACCCGGCTCATTTCATATTCAGCAGGCAGCTTGTCCTGTATAAACAGCTTACACATGTTCACCATGGTTTCTGTTTGGTGATAGCTGTCTTCCCGGCGCTGTACCTGTAAAAAAGAATCTTTCCAGTACACCGCTTCATTCTGTTTGCTGATGCTGTCAATAATACTCACCTTATAGCCTTCTCCCTCTTCCGTATTAAACACCAGGCAGCCTTTATCCAGCTTGTTAATGTTAATACCATCCTCGTAATTCACCTCGTAGTTATCATTGGAAAGGAACACTTTTAAATACGTATCCCGGTTCTCTGATTTAAAGATGCCGATGGCAGGCACCTCCTCCCCGTCTGTCAAACATTTATTGAAGTAAGTGATATACAGCTCTCCGCCCTTTATTTTAGGATGGGTAGAGTGTTTGTATAAATGCTTGGCAATATTCACAGACTGTTCGTAAAAACTTTCCTGGTCGGCAAAAATGCGCTTGCAATACTGGAATACCTCGTTCAGCTGCAGGTCGGCCTCATGGAAAAAACGAAAGTATTCTGCGCTGTTGGTAAAAGGTTGTATAAAATAGTTCAGCAGCAGCTGGCCAATGGTTTCATCCTGCAGGGCCAGCGGCGCCTGTGAACAGATCAACGGCTCATCCTGCGAGGAATTGCCTACTTTATGAATGGCCAGGTGTGCTAAATCCTGGAATGCTGAAACATGGATCATGGGTGCGAAAATAGTAAAAAACTATACGGTGCGCCGCCCGCCGCCGATACTTTCCGCCGGTATATAAATTATTGTATTCACTAATAAATTTATATAGCTTAGTGCAGCTTATTTATAATTTATAACATGCAAAAAACCATCGTATTATTGGCGGCTGTTATAGCCTGCAGCACTGTGAGCGCACAAAAAAAACCAGCACTGTTTGAAGCACAGGACCTTACGCAGGAGAACACCTTCTCCCAGAACATTGAGGGCCCTAATTTTGACAAAGCAGGAAACCTGTACGTGGTGAATTTCCAGAAAGACGGTACCGTTGGTAAGATCAATACCAAGGATGGCAGCGGCGAAGTATTTGTGACCCTGGCAGATAGCAGCACCGCCAACAGTATTGTATTTAATAGTGAAGGCAATATGTACCTGGCCGATTTTAAAGGCCATAACATACTGGAAGTGAATATGAAAACCAAAGCGGTTAGCGTATATGTACACTCCGCCCAGTTTAACCAGCCTAACGACATTTGCATTACCAGCAAAGGCCGCCTGTTTGCCACCGATCCTAACTGGCGCGCCGGCAGCGGACAATTGTGGCGTATAGACAAAGGCGGTAATCCCGTATTGCTGGAGCGCCGCCTGGGCACTGCCAATGGTATTGCCCTGAGCCCGGATGAAAAAAACCTGTACATCAATGAAAGCGTGCAGCGTAAGATCTGGCGTTATGATGTGGATGATGCCGGCAATATTTTCAACAAAAAGCTGTTTGCCGAATTTCCTGATTTTGGATTTGATGGTATGAAATGCGATAAGGCCGGCAACCTGTATGTATGCCGCCATGGTAAAGGCGTAATAGCCGTGCTGTCACCAGATGGAAAGCTGATCCGCGAAGTGCCCTTAAAAGGCAAATTGTGCAGCAACCTGGTATTTGGCGGTAAGGATAAGAAAACCGTGTATGTAACCCTGCAGGACCGGAAATGTATTGAAACTTTCAGGGTGGATATTGCGGGGAAGTAGGAAAGTCCATGGTCCATAGTCGATGGTCCATTGCATAGAACGCAGAAAATATTAGCTTAATAAAAAGCGGGTATATCATTGGCTTGATATACCCGCTTTCTTGTTATAGACCATGGACCATCGATTATGGACCATGGACCCTGCATTAAATATTCAACCCGCCGCAGGCGCTGATCACCTGCCCGGTTAAATAGTTACCCATGTCAGATGCCAGGAACAGGCATACATTGGCAATATCTTCCGGAGTGCCAAAGCGGCCCAGGGGAATTTTTTCAATATAGGCCTTAGCGCCTTCACCATCTTTCAGGTAGTGCGTCATATCTGTTTCTACAAAGCCCGGCGCCACAGCGTTACAGCGTATGTTGCGGCTGCCCAGCTCCTGCGCTATTGATTTGGTGAAACCAATAATACCTGCTTTGGAAGCGGCATAGCTGCTTTGGCCGGCATTACCTTTAATACCAATTATGGAGCTCATGTTAATGATGGCGCCGTTCTTAGCTTTCATCATAGGGCGTATCACCTGTTTGGTCATGTTATACACGCTCTTCAGGTTAATGTCCATTACATCATCCCACTGCTCTTCGCTCATGCGCAGCAGCAGGTTATCTTTGGAAATACCGGCATTGTTCACGCATATATCAATACTACCAAAGTCCTTCAGCACATCCGCTACCAGCGTTTCACAATCTGCATAAATACCGGCATTGCTTTTATATGCTTTTGCCTTTACGCCTTTGGCCTGCAGCTTTTGCTCCAGCGCTTTGGCCTTTTCATCAGAGCTTACGTATGTAAAGGCTATATGGGCTCCCTGTTCTGCAAATTTTTCAGCAATAGCTTCTCCAATTCCCCGGCTGGCACCTGTTACAATAGCAACTTTGTTCTCCAGTAGTTTCATGTGTCTGTTAATATCAATTAAAGATTAAAAAATAGGCTGCTTTATTACTACAAATTGGCTGTTTGTGAAAAACGCAGGATCTCCTCCACATAATTCCGCTCATTATTCAGGCGCGGTACTTTGTGCTGGCCGCCCAGCTTACCTTTGCTCTTTAACCATTCACAAAAAGTGCCATTAGGCAGCACATGCATCACCGGCATGCGCAGGGCAATATCTTTATGGCGTTTAGCCTCGTAGTCCGAGTTAATAGATTGCAGGGTTTTATCCAGCACCTCAACAAACTGCTCCACATTGCCGGGCATCACATCAAATTCTACGAGCCATTCATGCCCGCCGTTGCCTGCATCGCTAAAATAAATAGGCGCCGCCGTATAGTCGTTCACTATAGCGCCGGTTACATCACAGGCATGGGCAATGGCTTTATCGGAATTTTCAACGATCAGCTCTTCGCCAAATGCATTGATGAATGATTTAGTACGCCCGCTTACCCGTATGCGGTAAGGCGCCAGGCTTACGAACTGTATGGTATCGCCCACCAGGTAACGCCACAGGCCACCGTTGGTGCTAATGATAATGGCATAGTTCTTACCCAGCTCCACATCCTGCAGCTGCAGGGTACGGGGGTATTCCTTACCATATTCCTCCATGGGCATAAACTCATAGAAAATGCCATGGTTCAGGAACAGCAGCAAACCCTCCTGCCCTATAATATCCTGCGCAGCAAAAAAACCTTCAGAGGCATTGTAGGTTTCCTGGTAGTACATATCCGGCTTGCGGATCAGCTTTTTAAACTGTTCGCGATATGGTGTAAAGCTTACGCCGCCGTGCATATACAGCTCCAGGTTGGGCCATACATCTGCCAGGTTATCCGTGCCTGTTAGCTCAAAAATGCGTTTTATAAGCACCAGTGTCCAGGTGGGAACACCGGCTATGGAAGTTACATTTTCATGTATAACGGCGTTGGCCATACGCTCTATTTTCTCTTCCCATTCATCCATCAGGGCAATGGAAAGGTCGGGCGTACGGATCATGTTACCGTAAAAGGGCATATTCTGCAACATTACGGCGCTCAGGTCGCCGTAATAGGAATCGCTGTCGGTAGATAGCTTGTTAACCTGGTGGCTGCCGCCTATTACCAGTGATTTGCCGGTAAGCAGGTCTGAATCCGGGAAGTTGTTGTAGTAAAGGGAAAGCACATCGCGGCCGGAGCGGTAGTGGCATTCATCCAGGCTTTCTACTGATACGGGAATGAATTTGCTTTTATCTGCAGTGGTGCCGCTGGATTTTGCAAACCATTTAATGGGCGTGTTCCATAATACATTCTGCTGCCCTTCCATTACCCGTTGTATATAGGGTTTGATGGAATCATAATTATGTACGGGTACGCGCTGTTTAAATTCCTCTATTTTATAGATGCTGGAAAAGTTGTATTGCTTACCGAATTCTGTATACTGGGCAGCACTGATCAAACTCTGGAATACCTGCTGCTGCACCTGTAGGGGATATTGCATAAAATACTCTATGCGTCCCATACGCAATCGCGCCAATTGAGATATTGCAGGACTTAAGATTCTCATAATTTAAGAAAAGTTCGTTTGGATTGTGTGACTTAAAGCAGATGTCAGCATGTTTGTTTCAGGCTACGTAAAACATCCTGCATCACGCTGTAAATTTCAAACCGGTTTTATTGTTGTTTCGCAGCTTCGTCCAGGTAATTCTTACGGCGTAGAATGAAATTTTGCCCAAGATACACTTTTCTTACCTGTTCATCCTCCGCCAGTTCTTCCGCAGAACCGGCTTTCAGGATCTTTCCTTCAAATAATAAATAAGCCCTGTCTGTAATGGATAAGGTTTCCTGTACGTTATGGTCTGTGATCAGGATACCGATGTTCTTATATTTCAGCCGGGCTACTATAGATTGTATATCTTCTACGGCAATAGGGTCAATACCTGCAAAGGGCTCATCCAGCAAAATAAACTTAGGGTCTACCGCCAGTGCCCTGGCTATTTCCGTACGGCGGCGCTCACCACCGCTCAGTACATCGCCGGGGCTTTTACGCACGTGCTGCAGCCGGAACTCATTCAGTAAGCTTTCCAGCTTCTCTTTCTGCTCCGCCTTTTTCAGGTCTGTCATTTCCAATACCGCTGCAATATTATCTTCCACGCTCAGCTTGCGGAACACAGAGGCTTCCTGCGGTAAATAGCCAATGCCCATCTGCGCCCGTTTATACATGGGCAGTTTGGTAATATTAAGATCATTGAGGAACACCTCTCCCTCATCCGGCTTAATTAAACCTACTACCATATAAAAGGTAGTGGTTTTACCGGCTCCATTAGGGCCCAGCAGCCCTACGATCTCTCCTTGCTTAACCTCTACAGATACATGGTTCACTACCGTTCTGTTGCGGTATTTCTTAACCAGTTGATCTGTATGAATTTTTAATACCATATGTTCAAACTTAGCAAAAATAACCATTTACCCAAGATTATATTATTTTTGCCCGTCACAAAAATAAACACACTCACGGATGAAAGTAACAGAACATATTGCAAAGGCTAACGACACCCTCATTTCCTTTGAAATATTACCCCCACTGAAAGGTAAAAGTATTGATTCCATTTATGATCACCTGGATCCTCTGATGGAGTTCAAGCCTGCTTTTATTAACGTTACGTATCATCGTAGTGAACATATGTTTAAAAAACGTGCCGATGGTACTTTTGAGAAGGTAGAGATCCGCAAGCGCCCCGGCACCGTAGGCATTTGCGCGGCTATTATGAACCATTACAATGTTGATGCCGTACCCCACCTTATTTGTGGCGGCTTTAGCCGGGAAGAAACGGAGAACGCGCTGATAGACCTGAACTTCCTGGGGGTAGATAATGTGCTGGTGCTGCGTGGCGATGCGCCCAAGAACGAAACTTTCTTTGAACCCGACCCCCATGGCCACCGTTACGCGATTGAGCTGCTGGACCAGGTAGCTCATATGAACAATGGTATTTACCTGGAGGAAGACCTGCAAAGCGGTGTAAAAACCAATTTTTGCATAGGCGTGGCCGGCTACCCGGAAAAACATTTTGAAGCGCCCAATATGCAAACGGATATGTCGCACCTGAAAAGAAAGGTTGAGCAGGGCGCTGATTATATTGTAACCCAGATGTTCTTTAACAACCAGAAATTCTTTGACTACGTAGCTAAATGCCGCGAAATGGGTATCACCATCCCTATCATCCCGGGATTAAAACCCCTTACCAGCAAAAAACAACTTACCATATTACCGCGTACCTTCTTTGTGGATATTCCGGATGAGCTTTCTTCCGAAGTGCTGAAATGTAAAACAGATAAAGAAGTAGAGGAGGTAGGCACCCGCTGGCTTATTCAGCAGTCCAAAGAGCTGAAGGAGTTTGGCGTGCCTGTACTGCACTACTACACCCTGGGCAAACCCCATGTTATTAAAAATGTGGTAGAAACTATTATATAATAAAAATGCCATTACGTGGAAACGTAGTGGCATATACGAATACTGTCACACTTTTTTGTTTTAAATGTCCTATGTCGATGTTATTAAGACGGGCATTTATCATTCTCCCCCTATAACATCTCCATAAAAAAAAACCGCTTCCCGGATTACGGGAAACGGCTTTTGGTATTATATTACTATTATGGTTATTATTTCTTCTTACCGCTATGCAGCAAATAACCTACGCTGATACCAAGGTAGCTGTTCTTGGATTTTTCGCCATCAGGGCTAACATTGGTTAAACCCAGGCTGTAATTGATGCTGAACAGTAAACCGTTCTTCAGCTCATAACCAGCCAGGAAGTTAGCACCTGCGTCCAGGGCTTTTACGTGAGCGTTCTCGTCTGTTTCGTCAAGATCTTCGGATTTTTTACCGTCGAACTTAACTTTAGTGTCTCCGAACTTACCGCTCAGGCCTAAAGCTACGTAAGGGCCAGCACCTACAAACAGCTTACCGGCGCCTACCTGCGGTTTGTACAGGAAGTTAACAGGCAGCTCTAAGTAGTTCAGCTTGTAGCTTACTTTGGTTTCATTGTCGTTCATGTCAAAATCCTTGAACTTAGCGCCCTTAGCACTGTACAGTAACTGAGGTTGCAGAGAAAATGATTCTGCGAGGCTGAGGTCAGCAATTACACCTGCGTGAAAACCAGACAGTCTGCTTTTACCTTCACTGTTTTCAGTGCTGATGGAGGCGCTGTTGTAACCAGCTTTTAAACCAAAAGATACTTGTGCATAGCTGGACAGGGTTGTGGCTACCAGGGCTAACGTTAATAATACGACGTTCTTCTTCATGTGAAAACTTGGGTTTGGTTAAAAATGCGGTGCAAATATAACCAACATATGTAAAATTTCATAATTTATTAAAAACAATTATTCAAACTTCCCGTAAAATATTACTAATATATATCGTATAAGCATATGGATCATCTAAACGCAAAGTCCCGCCGGGTATAGCCGCAGCAGGACTTTGAACAAATATTGCAGGCAATAAAAAAAAGCTAATAATCTTCCCGGTCCAGCAGCACTCCCAGGCTAATACCCAGGTACCGGTTCTGTAAATTACTGGTGGTGGATTTGTCAATATCCATTAACCCCAGGCTATAGTTGGCGCTTATCATTACCAGGCTGTTAAGCTCCACGCCTACCATAAAATTGGCGCCGGTATCAAAACGGCGCAGTAAAGTGTTGGTAGAAATAATGTTGGAGGCCTCGTCAAAGCCAATATCCTGTTTGGAGTTACTTACCACGTGGCCGTTGTAGCGGATGGTAAGGTCATAGTGCCCTCCCAGGCTATACCCGGCATAAGGCCCGGCCCCCAGGGTAATTTTGCCAAAAGACACCGGTATTTTATATACCAGGTTCAATGGCAGCTCCAGGTAATGCAGCCGCACCTTGTCCGCACAGGGCATATACAGGCTGCTGGGGCTGTTGACATAAGGCACATCCAGGTCCATGCCTTTGGTAATATACCGCAGTACCGGCTGTATATAAAAGTTATGACCCAGGGGCGCATTCAGCACCACATCCGCATGCCAGCTGCTCATGCTCCGGGGGTGGCCAATACCATTGTTCTTGTAACCAACAGTAGGGTCTTTATAGCTCATAGTGGCCAGGTTATAGCCGGCACGAACACCTACGCTCAATTGCGCATGCAGGGGTAATACAGCCAGTATGGCCAATAGAAAAAATAGTGTAAAATTTTTCATGCATCTGTCCTCTTTAAATAAATGGTGTATTGGGTGGAAATTGTGAAAAACCAAGCCTATCAGGGTATTATACAAACACTTCAACTCGAACGCTGGGCTAAAAATACATAATTAAAGGAAATATTACTGGAGGATACATAAAAATAACAGCCCCGGAGCCAGGCTCCGGGGCTGTTTGTCAGCAGATCTGAAGGTAATATTCTATGCTTGCCTTAGAATTTATATCCTACCGATGCACCAAAGGAAGTATTCCTCCAGGAGAAATCCTGTCCGGCTATCTCCTTGTTGCTGGCTGCATTCACCAGTCCCAGGTCGGTATTTATACCAAAATACAGGCCTTGCTTCAGTTCATAACCTACCTGTATGGTACCACCTGCATCAAAACGGTTCAGCTTAAAAGCGCCGGATTCATCATCAAATGCCTTTAGATCACCCGTTAAGTTGCCAATGCCGCCTTTGTGCTTACCGCTGATACCATAGGCCAGGTAGGGGCCTATGCCTAATACCAGCTTGCCGGTACCCACTTCTGGCTTGTAGGTGAACAGGATGGGCACCTGCAGGTAAGACAGGTTAGTTTTGAAGTCACTGTTATCCTTATTCTTACCACCTTTACCTGCGTACAGCAGGCCGGTGCCGATGAAGAATTCATCTGCCAGGGGCAGATCTACCGTAACACCAGCTCTGACATTGGTTACCAGTCCGCTGGTTTCCTTGTCACCTCCGGATTTAACAGTAGCGCTGGAAAAATTAGGGCCGGCTACTACGCCAAATTTTACCTGTCCGAATGAAAGGGCTGCTACTAACATGGCAGCGGCAGATAAGAGTACTTTTTTCATTTGTTTTTTTCGGTAAAACGCCCGCAGGCCGGGGCATTTATACCTTGTTTTTAGCGTGGTGTATTCAATGAAGATGCTGCCTGCCTGCATCTATGGTCATAACTTGATCGCTTAGAACAGGTAACCTAAGGATACACTGAACACGCGGTTCTTGGCCTTATCATCACTGCTGCTGTCCTGCCCGGAAAGGATCTTGCTAAAGCCCAGTCCATACTGTGCAGATACTATGAAGTGGGAAAGCTCGGCACCCACCATCAGGTTACCACCCCAGTCAAAACGTTTGTACTTGTTCAATCCGGTGTTAGGATCTCCGCTGTTAAAGGGGGTATCATCATCCCATTTAATGCTGGAGCTGCCTTCTGTTTCGGTTACCCCGGTATTTACGGTATACTTGTTCTTACCGGCTACCCCAAATGCAAAATAAGGACCTACGCCGGCAAACAGGCGGCTATCCGCACCAATGGGAATTTTACCCACAAAGTTCAACGGAATTTCTATGTACTGCGGGTTGGTGGTATACTTTGCATAAGGATCGGTTACAGAAGGGTTGTCCTTATTGCCGGATTCCACCTTGGCTCCCTTGCTGCTGTAGTATACACCCGGCTGAAAGGACAGGATGTTCTTGATCAGCGGCATATCGGCTATCAACCCTATGTGATACCTGGATAATGCTTTGTTGTCGTCGGTAGAGCCATCATTACGGGTGGAAATATTGGCCAGGTTCCAGCCACCTTTAACACCTACACGAACCTGAGACATGGCCGCAAAAGAAAAGGCCAGCGCTGCAAAAGACAGGATTAACTTCTTTGTCATAATCTCACAATTTTAGTTACGAATCACTTTTTTGGTTACGAAAGGGTGATTCCAAAGACTATGCCAATAAATTTTTTTGAAAATTTATCTAGTTGATTGTAAGTAAGTTACAACACACATCTCTGGCTGTGATCCGCTGGTGTTAAGGCTTTGTTATATGTGATGAGTAGTAATAAAGCATGAATTCCCCATATATAATACGGAGGATTTTAAGAAGGAGGGGCATGAGGAATTAAATGGATAATTTATTGGCATTTTCTCTACGGTTTATCCGGGTGTAATTCGGGTGACATTGCTGCGCAATGCGTGCGCAACCCGGGTCGGGCCCTGGCCATTAAACCTAATAGGAATATTTAATTAAAAAGGCCACTCATGCATCCCCAAAGAGCATCAGTGGCCTTTATTATATCCTTGTTTCTTACTTCCTGCATCACTTTTTCACAGTACCTTCCGGCTCTTTTTCCAGCCTTTCCAGGAAACCATTCAGCTGCTCCACACCCAGGCGTTTGGCCAGGATCTTTTTCTTTTCATCCAGCAGGTACACCACCGGGGTGCTGTACACATCATACAGGCGGCGGTAGTTGCTTTGCGCCTGCGGATCCCAGGCATGCACCCAGCCGCTAAGCTGGTGCGCTTTAATGAACTGTAGCCATTCTTCACGGGTACCGTCCGTTTTTATACCCACCATTACTACGCCCTTATTTTGCCAGCTGGCTTTAAAGGCGCTGTCCAGGCGGGGTATTTCGGTTTTACAATGCCCGCAGGTAGGATCCCAGAAAACCAGTACGGTGTATTTGGCTTTGGTGCTATACAGGGAAAGGGGCTTGGCGGTAGAGTCCTGCATTTCCAGCGGCGGGGCCTGCTGCCCTATCAGGTTGGGCGCTATGGCATAAGCCCGGCCTATGAGCTTATTCAGCTGGTCGCTGGTAAGCCAGTAAGCCTCACCGGGTACATAATATTTCTCTACCAGGTGCACAAACACGGCATCCATACCCATGTAGGGCGATGTTTCGTAGTTATAGGTAAGCCACCACAGCACATACTTGAACATTTCCTTATCCTTACGGGCTTTGGCTATCAGCCGGTCGCATTCCACAATAGCGGAATCCGGCTCCATGGGCACTATCTGGTTAAAATACTTGCTTAATTTACCTTCCAGGATGGGAGTGCGTACCAGGCGGCCATCATTCAGGTTCACCTCATCCCAGTAATGCCCGCGAAAATAGCGGTAGGCGAAGGTAGAATCTTCATTGGCCGGTTTGGCAGGCACTTCCGGCTCGCGCATAGCTTTGAAAATGCTGGTCAGTAAGGATTCAGGATGTTTGGCGATGAAATTTACGCGGTAGTCCTGGATCTCTTTGTTCAGCGCTGTTTGCAGGGGGCGCGCCTGTACTGTATCCTGTGCGGTACGTTTGGCCAGCAGCTCCTGTATAGCGATGGTTTTCGGCTGTAGCGTGGCCAGGAAACGGTTGTAACCCAGGAACAGGTCGTTCTCGGGCGATGTTTTATATACTGTTTTACCTACCAGGTCAGTACTGTCTACACTAATGGAAAAGGTCTGGTTCTTATCCAGCAGCATTTCAAAATAACGCTGCTTGCCGGGGAACACCACCAGGTAAATACCGCCGGGCAGGGCTTCCTTGCCTTTGAGCACTGCGGTGCCGGTAGCGTCTATCATGGCAGAATCGGCCAGGTAGGTGCCTTTGCCCATGTAATGGGCCAGGAACATGCGGCCACTGGTATATTGCTTGAACTTAACGGTCAGCTGGTAGCCCTGCGCCTGCAATTGCAGCTGGCTATAACACAAAACGGCGATGAGAAAGAAAAGTTTACGCATAGGATTAGGATATGTAAATGTAGCAGTAAAAAATGAAAAGTCCATGAATGGGTCCATGGTCCATAACCGATGGTCCATGGCTTACTCCGGCGGGCCAGGTGCCTGATGAATGGCGCCTGTATCCATAAATGTTCCTCCATGTACAAGGCCATAGACCATCGGTTATGGAACATGGGCTGTTTGCTCGTAAACCATCTGCCACGCAAAATGCCATGGACTATGGACCATTGGCTATGGACTACGCTATCAAAAACACTACCTTTGCATCCGTGAGGAAAAAAAATGTGGTACTGGAAAAAGTACCGGTAAGTGCTTATGCAGCAGAAGGCAAAGCCCTGGCCCGTCAGGACGGGAAAGTAATATTTATTGAAGGCGGGGTGGTACCCGGCGATGTGGTGGATGTAAAGCTCAGTAAGAACAAAAAAGACTGGGCAGAAGGTACCGCCATCCATATCCATTCCTACTCCAGTGAGCGGGTGGAACCCTTTTGCGAACATTTTGGCGTATGCGGCGGCTGCAAATGGCAAATGCTGCCCTACTCCCGCCAGCTGCAATACAAACAGCAGCAGGTGGTAGATAACCTGCAGCGCATTGGGCACCTGGAGCTGCCGGCCATCAGCCCTATCCTGGGCTCTCCGCACAGCACCTGCTACCGCAATAAGCTGGAATTTACCTTCAGCAACAAGGCTTATCTCACTAACCAGGAAATTGCGCAGGAAGGTGGTATTACCCGGCGTAATGCACTGGGCTTTCACGTACCCCGCCTGTTTGATAAGGTGTTGGACATTCACACCTGCCACCTGCAGCAGGAGCCGGTGAACCTGATCCGCAATAC
>NZ_DATCRF010000007.1:0-2415 GCF_036569125.1 Chitinophaga sp.
GTGTTATGGAACTGTGTGTTGCCATTGGTAAATGAGCTGTTAAAACATTATCAGAAAACAGGCGTGCTGTTCACATTAAACATAAACTCCCGCCAGTGCCCGCGAATAAAGCTGAACTGCGGCTGCATGGCCCATAATGAACACAGGCTGCTTTCTATTTCTGTTTGATGGCCGCTGGCAAATTCCAGCAGCGCCTGTGATATGGGATAGTATGACCAGTGCCAGCGTTCTTCTATATAACCATTGCGTAAGAAGGCAGAACCCATGGTAAATGATTGCAGGAAACCGTAGGTGGATGCGTTGCGCTGCAGCCAGCTGTATTCATCCGTAAAGCTGCCGGTGCCTTCCCATTCTGCGGGGTTCATGTCCGGGTCAATAATATCAAAGTCGGTACCCCAGTGGTGGCGCGAGATACCGGGTGCAGAAGATGCCTGTAATATTTCCTGCTGCCGTTCATCTGCCGTTAAAGCCCGTGCACCTGTAGGCATGGGCGTTGTGGCGCTGGGTGCATCTTTACCCCAGGCTACACGGTGCCTTGGATTCCGCGTATCCCAGCGTGTTTCTGCAGGTAATATCAGTGTGCCGCAAACTATGCGCGCATGATCGGTAATGCGGTCGAAAGGTGTTCTGCGGGTAAAGTTGAACTTACTGTTCCAGATGTCCTGCTGCTGATTGAAATCTCTGCGGGGCGATTCTATTGTGGCGCCGCCGCGTGGTAATGTAATGCCGGAGCCGGGACGTGCGGCTGCCAGCTCCAGTGCCCGTGTCATACACTCCACCTGCCTGCGTGCTTCCTGCATGGCAGCACGCGGCGGTGTACCGGTGCCAATGATCCAGCCAATGGTATCCGGTACCGGTAAGGCTGCGATCCGTGATGCCCAGACAGCCTTCTGCGCATCCAGCGCTGCCTGGTCGGCAAACGTGGTGCAGCGGCGCGGCAGCCCATCCGGCGGCGCTTCCCTTTCCATAGGAGCAGGGGTAAGGTTTGCCTGTCCTATTACGCGTATAAATTCACGGATAACATACATTATACCATCAATCAGATCTCCGATGGTAAAATCATCGGCCGTTGTGGCAGCAGCGCCGGTAGCCGCAGCAGGTGCGGGCATCAGCAGGAACTGGTGTATACCATCCAGGTAAGGCCGGTACACTGCAGGTCCGGCTTCATAACCCGGAACCTCAATGGTCACTACTGTTCTGCCATAGCCGGAGGCCCAGGTACCCAGTGAGGTTCCTCTGCCGGCTACTACACCGGTAGCTTCACTTTGAATAGGATATATTAAGCTGAAGGGTGAGCTGCCGGTGGAGGCGCCGCCTGCGCTGGCAGCCGGGTACATGCTGGCCGGAAGGCTTGTGGTAGGCGTATTACCCGGCGAGCTGCCTGCGCCGCCGCGGCCAATAGTAGCCCTGATCATCCGTTCTGTTAGCTCCATAGCCGGCAGGTTGCGGCTGTCGCAGGTAAAGGCGCGGCCTCTTTGCCCGCTGGTGGCAACCGGCGGGTAGGAGTGTATGTCGTCTGCCACACCGGTGCCGGTACCGGAAACTGTTCTGTTATGAATAGGATCCAGGAAAACACCGCCCTGCGAGGTAGTGCTGATGGCATGGATGCTGAGTATGCGCTCCGGGTCAAATTCATTCACGGCCTGTGTGATCAGCGTTGCAATGGGATTGCGGCTTACATAGCCGGTGCCAAATTCCCGGTTCAGATCATCCACATGCGTAGCGCCGCTGCCGCCGGTGCGGTTATATCCCGCGGTAGCGGGAATGGGATTGGCTGTTATAAATAACGTATGAAAGTCGGGGTGAAAGCTGCTGTTCAGCTCTGCCAGCGCTTCCTGTCCCAGGCGCCCTGCGCTGCGTTCTCCCTGGTGAATGCCTGCAATTACCAGCGCCCTGCGCTGACCGGTGTTGGTAGTGCTGCCACGGAAGAAATAAGAATCCGGTGAGGAGGTAATAGGGTTGCCCGGCGATGTGCCGCCCGGCGGCATCAGCTCACTGGGCCTGAAACGCCGCTGTATAAGCGGTTTACGGGCTATGTCACCTTGCTGTAAGGTATGGGTTAGCTCATGCGCCAACAGGTGTTTGCCTTGTGCTGATTCCGGCGTATACTGCCCGCTGTTGAAATAAATATCATTGCCTACGGTAAATGCCTGTGCATTCAGCTGTGTTGATAACCGGGCTGCATCACTGCCGGTATGAATGCGTACGTCTGAAAAATCTGCGCCAAAGCGGCTTTCCATAAAATGCTGCGTAGGTGCCGCCATGGCGCTGCCGCTGCCCTGGCTGGCTTGTATGCCGCTGCTTACCGCTTCACTAACCGGGCTGCTGTTACTTTCCGCTGCTTTTTTTTGAATAAAGGAGGTCAATGGTTTGCGCTGCGCTTTTTCCTCCTCCTCACAATGCGCACACTTACGT
>NZ_DATCRF010000008.1:0-10107 GCF_036569125.1 Chitinophaga sp.
AGCAAAAGGCAGTTTTCATTCAAAAAAACAAGCAGAAAAGGGCATGGTTTAGGAGGAAATGGCTTTTATAAGTGTATAAAAGACAGATAGTTGTATTAGCAAATATTTTTGAAAGAGTCCATGGTCGATGGTCCATAGTCCGTTGCCTGGTGCGTGGAAATGGGTGGTAAATGGGAAGGCAGGTTTCGGGCTGCCTGCTTATCCTATAATATTTATAAATGTGTTAAAAGCCATGGACCACCGACTATTGACTGGCTTCCAGCCGTCTGCCTTGTCCCGTACTACTATAACTGCGCTAAAGGCCATGGACTATAGACCATCGACCATGGACTGTCCCACCTGCCTTGTCCCGTACTACTATAAATGCGCTAAAGGCCGTGGACTATGGACCATCGACCGTGGACTGTCCCATCTGCCTTGTCCCGTAATACCTGTAATACGCTAAAGGTTATGGACCATCGGCCATGGACTGTCCCACCTGCCTTGTCCCGTACTACTATAAATGCGCTAAAGGCCGTGGACCATCGACCATCGACCATGGACTATGGGCCAACAGCCCACAAAAAAAACCGTCCCGCAGTTAGCGGAACGGCCTTTTTATAGAAACCTTTTTTGCTTACTAATTATTTCATTTTGCTAGTGTCAGCAGCAACTGAATCAACAGCTTGTTTAGCTGAATCAGCAACAGCGTTTACAGCAGAATCAGCAGAAGCAGCAGTTGAATCGATAGCTTCAGTTGCAGCGTTTGCAGTAGAATCAGCAGTTTCAGAACCGGTACCGGAACCGCAAGCTGTTACAAATAAACCGAAAGCCAGTGCTAAAAAGCTAATTTTCAGGATGTTTTTCATCGTACAATGATTTTAAGGTTTTGGAAATAATTTCTTCTTTATACCTGGTTGGGAAAAAGGTAACCCATCTTTTAAAAAAATTTTTTTTTGCTACTTTGGGTTACCAAAAGCACATAATAGTATTAAATAAGTGAGTGACCATCTAAACATAGCAAGGGACAGAGAATTACTGCAAGGATTGGCCCGTAGTGACGACAAGGCACTGGAAATCATTTATTTGGAGAATTTTCCGGTGATCCTGAGGATGGTGCAGCAGAATAACGGGTCGGACGATGACGCCAAAGATCTTTTCCAGGAGGCAATGATCATATTATATGAAAAGGTGCAACAGGGCGATTTTGACCTGTACAGCAAACTAAAAACCTTTTTATATGCCGTATGCCGGCGCCTGTGGCTGAAAAAATTACAGGGTAATACCTGGATCGGGCTTTCGGACCATATGGAGGAAACCCTGCCGCTGGAAGATACCATGGAGGAGCATGAAAAAAAGGACGAGCAGTTCCGCATCATGCAAAGATCCATGGGCAGCCTGGGAGAACCCTGCAAAACCCTGCTAGCTGATTACTACCTGCATAAACGATCCATGCAGGACATTGCAGAAAAGTTTGGCTATACCAACGCGGAAAACGCCAAAAACCAGAAGTATAAATGCCTCATGCGGCTTAAAAAGCTGTTCTTTGATCAATATAACAATACCAAGTAACCAATTAATACTACCACAATTCTAAAGGAGCGGTGATGAAAGATCAGATACAATTATTACAGGAAATAGAAAGCTACCTGGAAGGACAGCTCAGCGATGCCGAAAGGGCATCTTTTGAGGCCCGCCGCCAGGCCGACCCTGTGCTGAACGCACAGGTAGAGGAGCAGCAGCTATTCCTGCAAACTTTACAACAATACGGCCGCCGCACAGAGCTGCAGCAGCAAATGGACCGTATCCACGAACATATAGCCACGCCAAAGCCTGCTAACGTAGTGCCTATACGTAAAAGCACCCCGTACCCGCGCAGGCGTACAATTACCAACCTGGCAGCTGCTGCCTGTATAGCGCTGGTAACCTCCCTGAGCACCATTGCCATTATGCAAAGGGCCGCCAAACAAAAAACTACCGCCCAGTATGAGGATGTAAGAAGGGTGCTGAATAATATTCAACGCTCACAGAATGCGCTGATCAATAATATGAACAGCACCAGCAAAAAAGCACCGGCTAACCCCGGCACTTATGGCGGTACCGGTTTTGCCATCTCTACCAACGGGTATATTATTACCAACTACCACGTAGTACAGGGCGCCGATTCATTATATGTACAGAATAACAAAGGCGAGGCTTACAAAGCCACCAGCATTTTTGAAGATATATCCAGTGACCTGGCCATTCTTAAAATAGCTGACAGCACTTTTAAAAGCCAGCCCCTGCCCTACCAGCTGAAACCACAGCCGGTGAACCTGGGTGAAGAAGTATTTACCATGGGTTACCCGCGGGATGAGATTGTGTATGGTAAAGGCTACATCAGCGCACAAACCGGTTTTAACGGGGATACGGTAGCCTACCAGGTATCCATCCCGGTGAACCCCGGTAACAGCGGCGCCCCGCTGATGGATGCTGAAGGCAATATAGTAGGCATTATTACCGGTAAACAAACCACCTCAGACGGAATTGCCTTTGCAGTGAAATCAGCTCACCTGAAACGTATGCTGGATGAAATGCCAAAGGAAAAGCTGCCCCGCCGGGAATGGGCCCGCAAAAGCGCTCACCTGGAAAGCATGAGCCGTGTAGACCAGATCAAGAAGCTGGAAGATTTTGTGTACATGGTGAAGGTGTATAATTGATGTGCGGATGTGCAAATATGCAGATGTGCAGATGATGGAAGAAATAATGTATTAATGTGCTGATATGCTAATGTGCCGGTGAGTTTAAAAAATGACAATTGGCCTTAGATTAAATATAAAGGCTACACTGTTAAGAGTGTAGCCTTTTTTTATTAAAAATATCTCCTTACATAACCAACCAGCACATTAGCATATCAGCACATTAACACATTTCAATCATCTGCACATCTGCATATTTGCACATTTACTCATCATTTCTTCCATCCCCGGTACTTATCCGTGATCCAGTAGATCAGGTCTTCCTGGCGCATCATACGCATGGCGTCATAGGCGGGGTAATTATCGTGCATGAAGTGCTGCAGGGAATCGCCTTTAAGGCCGGTAACCTGGCTAACCAGCAGCGGTGTATAACGGGAATCGATATACTTTTCTTCCTCTGCCTTTGCATAGATCTCCTTGAACTTTCTTTTTTGTTTTTCCTTGCGGGAATAACGGGTAAAGGGACTAAAGGTAAGTCCAAAGCCCTGCGGGGTATTACCGCCGGCCAGGGGTTTATTTGCTTTATCCAGTATAAACCCATATTGTTCGCGGCGGGCTATGGAATCTAACTGGTAAGGCGTGTATTTGGCTGTTACCTCCACACTGCGCAGCATCTTGTTCTCTACCTCCAGCTGTATATTCTGGGTAACGGTGGCATTGGCAGACGCTTCTACCACCAAACTATCTGTTCTGTAACCAATAAAAGTAAAAAGGATCAGGTCATGCGGTTTAACATTTATGCGGTAAAAGCCTCCCTGGTCTGTAGTAGCTCTTTTGCCCGTGGTTTTGTTGATGATGGAGGCATAGGGTAATACCAGGTTGTTATCCTTATCCGTTAACTGGCCGGTAAGGGTGATCTGGGACTGGGCCCGTACCTGCTGCACCGCCAGCAGCATAACACTACAAAGTAATAATGCGCTGAGGTATTTGAATGTATACATATTGATTGGTTTCAGAAAGGTCATATTAAGAGGCAAGTATATGCTAAACAAAGTAAGTAACAAGTTGTTAAAAAAAATAAAAAATCCTCCCGGGTACAGGAGGATTTTTTTATGACCGGGAAATGAATCCCTTAGATAAGGCAGGTATTAGCGTAACAGGTCTATTACTTCTTCACGGGTTTTACCCAGCTTCTTCTGCAGGTTGCCTATTAAACGGTCTTCCTGGCCTTCTTCATACAGCAGATCATCATCGGTAAGATCTGCATACTGCTGTTTTAAACGGCCTTTAATATCATTCCATGCTCCTTTGATCTGTAACGTATCCATAACATTCTGTTTTATGTGAACAATCAGGTTTATTACAGGGAATGAAAATCCAAAGACTATGCCAGCCGTACCTGTATGCGGGTAGTAAAGGTTTGCTCCCCGCCCGGCGGCAGCTGCTGCAAATGCATGCCGTTATTAAAAGTATTAGGAGGAGCGCTGAGGTTCTCTATGGCAATACTGCGGCGGTGCGGCGGTATATACACCTGCAGCACGGGATAATTGTGATCCGGGTAAAAGTCAATGGCAATGCGCTGCTGCGGATCAAATAAGGTACATAATGGGCCAGGGTGTGTGAAATGCAGCAGAAAGGAATTATCCAGCTGCACATCTTTCAGCAGCTGAGGCTGCAAATAATCTTTACAGGGCAATAATTGACCGGTAGGTACCAACTGCTCATTAAATTCCACTATTTGTTCCGATGCAAACTGTAGCTCCAATGCATCTACCGGGGTGCCGGTAGTAAAATACGGATGCCAGCCATCCATAACAGGTATGGCCGTGCCTGCATGATTTATAAGCGTAGTGCTAACGGATAAGGTATAGTTAGCCTGCAGGCTGTACCGCACCCGGCAGTCGTATGCAAAGGGATAACCGGGATCAGCGCCTTTATAGCTATGCTGCAGTACCAGTGCGGCTTCCCGTTCATTGGTGATGGTTTCCAATACGGTAAATGCCGCATCGTATAACAAACCGTGAATGGCATGGCCGGAGGGCGCTAAGCGGCTAAGCTGGTAAGCCTGATCCTGCCATTTATATTGCCCGTATGGAATGCGGCAGGCATAAGGGCTGAGCTTTACACCTTTGAAACTTTTGGTAAGCTGTTGCTGCTGCTCATCCAGGCTTTTATAATTATCTATTATGTTCAGGGGCTGCCCGTTATGCGGAATGGTAAAGGCATGCAGGGCGGCGCCTAAGGAAGGTATTATCTCTACCTGGGTATTATTCGCGGTATCCTGCAGGGCAAAAATGTCAAAACCATTTTGCTGAAAAGTGTGGGTACGAAATGCCATGTAATTCAAAATGTAGCCGAATTTACCCAAACTGGTACATATCTTTATATATTGTTAAAAATTTGCTGAGTCTATGTCCGATACAAAACCTGAAGTTTGGTTACGCGGCCCGGTAGAAGGGGTACCGGCATTATTACAACCGGTAGCGCATGCTTTGTTACAGGCACAGGAAGAGATACATGTGCTGCTGCAGGACTTCCCTGCTGATAAGCTGTGGGAGCGGCCTGCGGGTGTGGCATCTGTAGGTTTTCACCTGCAGCACCTTACCGGTGTGCTGGACCGCCTGTTCACTTACGCCAACGGGCAAACGCTTTCAAAACAACAGCTGCAATACTTAATAGCAGAAGGCGCTGCCAATGAAAATATAACAGCCGCGCATTTACTGCATGCATTTGATATGCAGGTAACCCATGTGCTTACCATCCTAAAAAATACAGACGAAAAAACTTTAACGGAAGCAAGAACGGTTGGCCGCAGCCAGCTGCCCTCTACCCTGCTGGGCTTAATGTTCCATGCGGCAGAGCATACCATGCGGCATACCGGCCAGCTGCTGGTAACGGTAAGGGTTATACTATCATAAATAAACGGGTTGGCCCAGCGCGGGTATTAACATGGCTGCTGCAATCCCTTTGGCCTGGGCTGCCTGCTGCAGCTGCTGCAAAGGGTAATACAATGGCTCATCAGACAGGTCAAAGGTGCCATAGTGCATAGGAATAAGCCGTGAAGCCTGCAGATCCTTAAAAGCTTGCAAGGCATCTGTGGGGGATTGATGATTTACATGCATGAACCACTCCGGTTCATAAGCGCCAATACCTAATAAAGCATAATTGAATGGGCCAAAGGTTTGCGAGGCCAGTTTGTAATGCCCGTTATAACCACTATCCCCACCAAAATAAATACTGGTTTGCGCATTCTTAATTACAAAGCCGCCCCATAAACGTTTATTGGTATCAAATGCGCCCCGCTTAGCCCAATGCCGGGTAGGTACAAAATATACAGCCGGGCTGTTTTCATTGGTTTGGTACTGCTGGTACCAGCCGGCAGTTTGCACCCGTACATTCTTTCCCCATTTCCTTAGTAAGGCATCCATACGTAAACCGGTAAGCACCTGTATCTGCGGGTTATTGGCGAATAGGGTTCCCAAGCTTTGTTTATCACAATGGTCCCGGTGATCATGTGATAAAAGCAGGTAATGAATGCCTTTTAACAGTTGCGGATCCAGCGGGAAGGGAGACACCCGTTTGTTGAACAAGATGTTGCCAAAAACAGGATCTGTAAGAAAAACAGTTTTATGTAAACGGATGTAAAATGTGCAGTGTCCCAGCCATACTATGCAATCCTGATCATTACTGAGCCAGGAAAGATCGGTGCTGATATTCGGCTGATAGCGGGTACGTTTCTGCTGCTTAAAGGGATTTTTTTGCAGCTGCCATTTAAGCACTTCCGGCAGCGTTGTTATGTAGGGATGGTCTATGTTCCGGAACCTGCCGCGATCGTCTACCGGCGTGCCCTGCCAGTTTGGCGAGGGCGGTATTGTATTTAAAAGCGGGTTGCTCAGGTACGGCATGTTATTAAAATTACTGCATTCCCTGCAGCCATTCCGCATAAATTTCCTGGTACTGTGCCTGGCCTGCATCCGGCTCAACGGTTGCAATACATTCCATTCCTTTAAAGGCATTTTCCAGGGAAAAACAACCGGCGCCTACACCGGCTGCACGGGCAGCGCCCTGCGCACCATCTGTATTATACAGCTCTATTACTACATTCAATGTGTTGGCAAATACCTGGCGGAACAAGGGGCTCAGGAACATATTGGCATGGCCGGCCCTTACCCGTTTAATGTTCATTTGCATCTGCGTCATAATATCTACCCCGTAACGCAGCGCAAACACAATACCTTCCTGTGCGGCACGCAACAGATGCTCCTTATGGTGAATATTAAACTGCAGGTTCTTAACAGATGCACCGCCATCAGCATTGGCCAGGATACGTTCGGCACCGTTACCGAAAGGATAAATGCGCAACCCGTCGGCGCCTGCAGGCGCTTTGCCGGCCAGGGTATTCATTTCGTTATACGGCAGGCTGCCGGTCATGCTTCTGAGCCAGCTGTTTAAAATGCCGGTACCGTTCAGGCACATGAGCACACCATTACGTATATCCGCCTCCGTATTATTCACATGCACAAAAGTATTTACACGGCTTTGCTCATCATACGAGATCTGGTCATGCACGGCGTACACTACACCGGATGTACCGGCCGTGGTGGCTGCTTCCCCGGGGTTTAACACATTCAGGGAAAATGCATTGTTGGGCTGATCGCCGGCGCGGTAAGTAACCGGTATACCTGGGGCCAGGCCCAGTAATTTGGCAGCTGCTTCCGTAAGCTTGCCCTGCAAACCAAATGTGGGTACAATGTTGGATAACAGGGAGCGGTCTATTTTATAATAATCCAGCAGCGACTGTGCTACACCATTCCCGGCAAAATCCCAGAAAATACCTTCTGAAAGGCCGGATACCGTGGTACAGGCTTCGCCGGTGAGGCGCATGGCTATGAAATCGCCTGGCAGCATGATCTTGTGAATGCGTTCATACAGCTTAGGCTCATTCTCCTGTACCCAGCGCAGCTTAGAAGCTGTGAAGTTACCGGGTGAGTTCAGCAAATGTTCCAGGCAATACTCCTGCCCCAGCTGTGCAAATGCTTTGTTACCGATATTCACCGCCCGGCTGTCGCACCAGATAATGGACGGGCGCAGTACCTGCTGGTCTTTATCCACACATACCAAACCATGCATCTGGTAAGCAATACCAATACCGGCTACGGTATGGCCATCAAACGGCTGCTGCTTTTTCAGCAAATGGGTAGCATGCTGCACCTCCTGCCACCAGCGTTCGGGGTCCTGCTCGGCCCAACCGGCCTGCGGCGCCTGCATGGGCATTTCCTGCGCAGGGCTGGTGGCGGTAGCTACACAAACACCGCTGTCAGCATCCAGCAAAGCGGCTTTTACAGAAGAAGAACCTATATCGTAACCAAGTAAATACATGCTTGAAAATTAAGAAGTATGAAGAAAGCAATAGGATGTATGAAACAGCGCAGCGGCCAGATCTTACATCCTACTTGCTAATATCAGTTTATAATAACTATTACCAGAATACGGTGTATAAGGCGGCCAGGATACCACATACCAGGATAGCGCCTACAGCAAATGTACCGGATGTTTTGAACATGGAACCATCTACCTCCAGGCCTTTAGGGTTATTCTTGCTCTTAGGATCCAGTAAGGTCATAACCACCATAATGGCCACGATCACTACAAAGATCCAGCCCATACGGTCCAGGAAAGGCATGGCCGGCATGCTGAATTTAATAACGATAGACAAGGGGATGGACAACAGCGCACCGGTTAATGCGGCGGCTGAAGTAGTGCGCTTCCAGAAGAAGCCCAGTATAAAGATGGCAAACACACCCGGTGAAATGAACCCGGTATATTCCTGGATGTACTGGAAGCCCTGATCCAGGTTGCTAAGCTGCGGCGCTACTATCACACCAATAATGCAGGATACGATAATGGCTATACGCCCTACATTCACCAGCTGCTGCTCTGTTGCATCTTTCTTGAAATAATGACGATAGATATCCAGCGTAAAAATGGTGCTGATACTATTGGCCTTGCCAGCCAGGGAAGCCACGATGGCAGCGGTTAAGGCGGCAAATGACAATCCTTTTAAACCTACAGGCAGTAAGTTCAGTAATACGGGATAGGCATGGTCCGGTTTAATAACGCCGGCAGCATCGGTCATTTCTGACTGGAACACCCCGTTCTTATACAACACGTAAGCTGCAATACCGGGCAGCACTACGATCACAGGCATTAACAGTTTCAGGAAAGCGGCAAACAGGATGCCTCCGCGGGCGGTTTTAAGATCAGCCCCTAATGCGCGCTGTGTAATGTATTGGTTACAGCCCCAGTAGTTCAGGTTCACGATCCACATACCACCGATCAATACGGCAATACCGGGTAATTCATTATAGTGTGGGTTAGATTTGTCGAAGATCATGTGAAAATGTTCCGGCGCCAGCTTACGCAGCATGCCCACACCTGCCATCACCCCATCGCCGCCAAAATGATTGGCAACCAGGTTCAGCGCCAGGTAGGTAGTGGCCAGACCTCCCAGGATCAGGAAAAATACCTGGATCACATCCGTATACCCGATCACCTTCATACCACCCAGTGTAATGAACACGGCAAAAATGGCGAGGCCCCAAACGCAGGTGGTGAAGCTGAAACCGGAAATGGTTTGTACTGCCAGCGCGCCCAGGTACAGGATGGAGGTAAGGTTCACGAAGATGTACAGCAACAGCCAGAACACGGCCATTACGGTAGCCACCCTGTTATCATACCGCTGGGAAAGGAATTGCGGCATGGTGTAGATCTTATTTTTAAGGTACACCGGTATAAAAAAGATGGCAACGATCACCAGTGTGGCGGCCGCCATCCATTCATATGTAGATATTGCCAGGCCCATGGCAAAACCGGAGCCGGACATACCAATAAATTGTTCTGCGGAAATGTTAGACGCGATCAATGATGCACCAATGGCCCACCAGGTAAGTGATCCCTCTGCAAGGAAAAAATCTTTTGTATCAGCGGTGCTCTTCTTTTTCTTTCTGTAAATGTAGAATCCATAACCGGCTACGATAAAAAAGTACACCAGGAAAACGGCGTAATCAAGGAACTGTAAACTCTTTTGCATAAATGGTTTAACGTGGTAATTGAATAATTCTTATCCATATACCGGGTTGGTGATCGATAAAAAAGCGGATGAATATAGGAAAGAAAGCTGAAAGCGCAAAGCATAAAGCTGAAAGCTTCGAAATTGATACGTATTGCCTGAATGCTGAGATGATTTGAGTACCCTACACTTCCTCCAACATCATTTGCGCCAGCTGCTGCGCTACCTCGCTGCCGATAGCTACTCCCATGCCGCCCATGCGTACGCCCAGGAAGACGCGGCTGCTAAAGGGTTTAAGCAGGGGTTGCTTGCTGGCGCCAAAGGCCATGATACCGGTCCAGCGACCGGCTATTGTAAAGGAGCGGCCCGGGAGGATAATGG
>NZ_DATCRF010000009.1:0-17211 GCF_036569125.1 Chitinophaga sp.
GTACCCGGCTGCGCCATTGTATACTGCCGCAACCGCAAACGTACCCGCCAGCTGGCCGACCTGCTGCACTTACAGGGCATTTCCGCCGCGCACTACCATGCCGGTTTGCCGCCGGAAGAGCGTACGGCCCGGCAGGAAGCCTGGATCAAAAATGAAGTGCGGGTAATGGTTTGTACCAACGCTTTTGGAATGGGTATTGACAAACCCGATGTGCGCCTGGTGATCCACTATGATATGCCCGACAGCTTGGAAGCATACTACCAGGAGGCGGGCCGTGCCGGCCGTGATGAGCAGAAAGCCTATGCTGTGCTGTTATACAATGAGCCGGAACTTGCAGAGCTGCAGGAAAGGATTGCACAACAATACCCTACGCTGCCGGAAATAAAACACATTTACCAGTGTATAATGAACTACCTGCAGGTGCCGCTAGGCAGCGCAGAAGGCCTGTATTTTGATTTTGACATTAATGAATTTGTAAAACATTTTCAGTTAAATATTACCACCACCTACAGCGCTATGCGCATACTGGAGCAGGAGGGTATTTTGCAGCTGAGTGAAAGTGTGTACCTGCCTTCCCGCGCCATGTTCATCACTGACCGGGAAACGCTGTATGCTGTGGGGGAAACACAGCCCGCGCTGGACCCGCTTATAAAAGCATTGCTACGCACCTACGAAGGTATTTTTGATATTGAAGTACGGGTATTTGAAAAGCAGCTGGCCCGCATTTTACGGCTGCAGGAGGAGCAGGTAACAGAAAAGCTGCAGCAGCTGCACCAGCGCGGTATTATCCTATACCGGCCTAAAAAAGATGAGCCGCAGCTTTGTTTTTTGCAGGAGCGTTTGCAGGCGCAGTACCTGCGCGTTAATATGGAGCGTGTAGAGGAGCGCAAACGTACCTATACAGAAAGGCTGCATGCCATGTTCCGTTATGTACGTAACCGGCAAACCTGCCGTACACAAGCGCTGGTAGCCTATTTTGGGGAAGATGAAAATAAGGAGTGTGGTATTTGCGACATCTGCACCGCCCGTAAGCGCAAACCGGTGACTGAAACGGAATTTGAGCGTATAGCCGCGTTAGTTATAGAACAGCTGCAGCTGCCTATGCACCTGCCCTTGCTGCTTGAACAGCTGCCTGGTATAGAAGAAGACCGTATTTTAGATGTATTACAATTCCTGGTATCAGAAGAAAAAGTAACCCGCGACAAAGATGGAATATTGAAGATGAGATGATGTGATTAATGTGCTAATATGCTGATGTGCTAATGTGCTGGTTAGATTAAATTGAAATCTTGGCTTCAATCATATATACCAGCACATTAGCATATTTGCACATCGGCACATTAAAGATCTATCGCTTTTCTTTCTTTACTGCTCTGGAACGCCGCTTCAATAATTTTTATGATCCGCAGGCCATCAGCCGCAGGAACCGGGTTCCTGGCGCCATTTACCAGCGCATCGTAAACATCCTGGTAATAGTTCAGGTAATTGCCGGTAGGTGAGGGCAGGAACTGTTTTACAATTTTCCCATCTTTCTCCGTGTGCAGCAGGCCCCATTCATGAATGCCTTCTTCGCCCCAGCCCGGGCTGTTAGGCAGCAAACCTCTTTGCAGCTGCGCTTCCTGCACATCTGCCTTGGTTTTAATGAAAGAGCCTAAACGGCCATGGAACTGGTACGAGGGCATGGGTTCCCTTACCAGGTAGCTGGTATGCAGCCTTACGCGCATGTTGTCATAATAGAACACCAGCTCAAAATAATCATCCACTACAGATTCTTTGCGGATAATGCGGATGTCGGCCCACACACTTTTAGGCATGCCAAACAGCAGCAAAGCCTGGTCTATAATGTGTGCACCCAGGTCGTATAATGCACCGGTGCCTGGGTTCGCAGTTTCTTTGTGCTTTTTATAGCTGAGCTCTTCCCGGAAACGGTCGTAATGAATTTCTGCTTCCTGTATATCGCCCAACACGCCGGACTGCACTACTTCTGTAATGATCTTATAATCGCTATCATAACGGCGGTTATGGAATACGCTTAAGAACAATCCTTTGGATTTGGCCAGCTCCATCAGCTCCTGTCCTTCTGCAGAAGTAACGGTAAAAGGTTTTTCTACAATTACGTTCTTGCCTGCTTCCAGCGCAGCTTTAGTATATGGGTAATGGGTATAGTTGGGCGTGTTCACTACGATCAGGTCCAGGGCGGGATCCTTGATCATATCTTCCACACTCCGGTATACTTTTACGTTAGGATATTTTTCCCGGGCTAAATTCTTACTTCTTTCCACTACTGCTGCAAATTCAAATCCGGGGTGTACGTGTATAAACGGTACGTGGAATATTGTTCCAGACATGCCATAAGAGCAAACGCCTGTTTGAATGATCCTATCCATATGGTAGTTGTTATTTAGCGATGGTTACCAAAATTGCTTTTCAGCTTTCGCTCCGTAAGATATAAAGGCAGGGCTGTAAAAACAAGTACCAGCAAAGTAGGCAGCAGTACAATAAGGCTGTGCGTAGCTGTAATGGGCAGGCATAGCAGCGCCAGCACCAACAGGGCAATACCGCTGTAAAAAAGCTGCTTACCGGCATATACCTGTGCAAAATCCCAGGCCGCCTGGCTTTTCATGGAGCGCGGTGTACGATAGCCCATCAAGCCGTTAATGCGTTTGGGAGGCTGCTTCCATAGCCACATTCCGCAGGGGATAAATATTAATCCGGTAACGCCTAATACGATGGTGAAAATATGATGGGTAAATTCCATAATAGTATCTTAGAACCAGCTGCCCTTTTTCTTACTTCTGCCACCTAAGCCCAGGGCGCCTAACAGGCTGCGGGTAATTACGCTGGCGGCTGTACGGCCCACCTGCCTGGCTACGGGGCTATCCAGCACACTTTCCAGCACGCTCTTTTCTTCTTTGGGCCGGCCGGCTTTGGGAGCAGGAGCAGCCGCGGTTTTTTCTGCGGCTTCTTCCAGCTTAGCGGTTAGTATTTCATACGCGCTCTGGTTATCTATTTCCTGGTTGTATTTTTTAGCCAGCTTAGAGCCGCTTACAAGGCTATCCATTTCTATGCTCGTTAATACATCCATCCGTGAGCGGGGCGAGATGAGCATGGTGGCAGCCAGCGGCGTAGGTGTGCCTTTTTCATTCAGACAGGTGATCAGCGCTTCACCAATACCTATCTGCGTAAGCAGCTCATCGGTTTTATAAAAATCAGATAAGGGATAGTTCTCTGCGGTTTGTTTAATGGCCTTACGGTCATTGGCGGTAAAGGCGCGCAGGGCATGCTGCACTTTCAGGCCTAATTGCCCCAGCACAGAAGGCGGCACATCCATAGGATTTTGCGTACAGAAAAAGATGCCTACCCCTTTGGAACGAATGAGCTTAATAATGGTTTCTATCTGCTGCAGCAGCGCGTCGCTGGCTTCCTGGAAAATGAGGTGCGCTTCATCAATGAACATTACCAGCTTGGGCTTATCCATATCGCCTTCTTCCGGTAAAGTGGCATAGAGCTCTGCCAGCAGGCTAAGCATAAAGGTAGAGAAGAGTTTGGGCCGGTCCTGGATATCGGATACACGCACAATAGAGATCATACCGCGGCCATCATCGCTGATGCGCAGCAGGTCATCCACCTCAAAAGACTTTTCGCCAAAGAATAAACCGGCGCCCTGTTGTTCCAGCTCAATTACCTTACGTAAAATGGTACCGGTAGAAGTAGTGGATATTTTCCCGTAGTCTTTTTCCAGCTCAGCCTTTCCTTCTGCTGCTACGTACTGCAATACCTTTTTAAAATCTTTCAGGTCCAGCAGGGGCATTTTAGTGTCGTCACAGTATTTAAAGATCATGCCTACCAGGCCTGCCTGCGTATCATTCAGCTCCAGTATCTTGGATAATAATACAGGACCAAACTCACTAACGGTGGCGCGTAAACGGGCGCCTTTCTCCTGGCTCAGGCTCAGGAGTTCTGCAGGGTATGCAGCCGGCGACCACTGGCCGCCTATTTTCTGATAACGTTCTTCAATCTTAGGGTTATTGGCGCCGGCAGCTGCAATGCCGCTCAGGTCACCTTTTATATCCATCAGCAGCACCGGCACGCTGGCATCACTTAAACCTTCTGCTATTACCTGCAGGGTTTTGGTTTTACCGGTACCGGTGGCGCCGGCAATTAAACCGTGCCTGTTCAGTGTTTTCAGGGGAAGGTTCACATCTGCACCGCTCACTACTTCGCCATCCAGTATGGCGCAACCCAGTTTAAAATGTTCTCCCTTAAAAGTATAGCCGCTTTTGATAGCTTCCAGGAAGGCTGCCTGATTTGCCATGGTGTATAAAATTTGCCTGAAAGATAGCTTAATTTTTTACAGTTAGTATAACCGGTTGACAGATAATAGGCATTATCCTTAAAAGGATATTATTTATCGAAAAACGATAAAAATATTTTGTGAAATGATAAAAGGCTTTTACCTTCATTTTGAAATCAGATCAATTTAAAATTTAAAATACTTACTATGAAACGCAGCCACGTAATGATGCTTCGCATGCTGTTCTGGGCATTGAATATTGTTATTGCAGGTGTAATACTTTTATTCTTATATCCGGTGTTCTTAATGTTCAGAGAAATGCATTCCAATCCGGCCATATCCGGCTCTTCCGGGATGATACTATTTGGCGTTTTTTTGAGAGCTTTTTATTTGGGAGGGCTGATCTATATATTGGTACTGCTCAATAAAACAATATTCCGCATCTTAAAAGGCCATGTGTATGACCTTTTTAACCTGCGTAACATACGGCGTATTGGCTACCTGTTATTGCTGGCGCCTGTTCCAAGCATGTTATTTGCATTGCTGTTAATAGCCGGTAGCGAAACCGGGGGAGGCATGGGCGTTATGATGTTCCTGGATGGAATACTGAATTACTGGCCTTATTGCCTGTTGGGTGTTGGTCTATTAATAATGGCTGTCATCTACAAAAAGGGAATTACCTATAAACAGGAGCTGGAGCTAACCATATAATTATGCCGATCGTTGTAAACCTGGATGTGATGCTGGCTAAACGTAAAATGTCGCTCACTGCTTTGAGTGAACAGGTAGGCATTACCATTGCCAACTTAAGTGTGCTGAAAAGCGGTAAGGCAAAGGCCATCCGTTTTTCTACCCTGGAAGAGATCTGTAAAGTATTACACTGCCAGCCGGCCGATATATTGGAGTATGTAGGGGAGAGGGAGCTGGCGGAAAGGAAACTGATTTAATGTGCTGATGTGCTGATATGCTAATGTGCTGATCGGACTAAATGAAAAATTTCACTTCAATCATTCTTACCAGCACATTGGCATATTAGCACATTAAGCAATTAATTACAGGTCTTCCTCCCTTTCCAACATCAATATTGCGCTTTGCGGTACTATAAAGTATTTATCGCCCTGGTACACTACTTCAGTAGAGCCGCTGATCAGGAAAATAGCCAGATCGCCTTCTTTGGCCTGTAAAGGAATATATTTTACTTTTTCTTCTTCCGGCTTCCAGGATTCTGTTTCCTCGGCAGGTACCGGGATGGCGTAACCCGGGCCGGTTTTGATCACGTATCCCTGCTGCACTTTTTCCCGTTCTCCTACACCGGGCGGCAGGTATAACCCACTGTCTGTGCGCTCATTAGGTTGGGAAGGTTTGATCAGCACGCGATCGCCTACCACGATCAGCTTCTTCAATTTATTATCGGGTGTGAGATGTATAGCCATTTGATTTGCTCTTTTCAGACCAAGGTATATCAAATTGCGTGCAGGAGGGGGTGGGAGTGCCATTCTGGCACAATTACGAATTATTAAATTACGAATTACGAATTGGGTTGAGCGCAAGAGAATGTTTTCAGGGAAAATCAGGAAGGGCAATTACGAATTGGGTTTAGTGTACAGAGATGTTCAACATTAGAGCCAATCACCTTCTCCGCTGCATTTAATTCGTAATTCGTAATTGAATAATTTGTAATTAACCTAGATCTCTTTTAATGCAAACATGTTGTCCGTTCTGATCCCCCGTTCTGTTTGCTGCAGGGTACAGCACTCCACTTTCGGATCGTGCTCAAAAAACAGGATGTACTTGTTATCCAATGCTTCCTGTAAAAAGCTTTTCTTTTCCTGCAGCGTGGTAAGGGGAAACATGTCATACGCCATCACATAGGGAATAGGCAGGTGGCCTATGGAGGGCAGCAGGTCGGCCATGTAAAGGAGGGTCTGGTTCTTATAACGGATCTGCGGCAGCATCATGGCATCGGTATGGCCATGCACAAAACGGACTGCTATATTTTCAGTGAACTTAATACCATCCTGCTGATCAATAAATTGCAGCTGGCCGCTTTCCTGGATGGGTAAAATATTTTCTTTGAGGAAAGATGCTTTTTCCCGCTCATTGGGTTCCGTAGCCCATTTCCAGTGATCGGGATTACTCCAGTAAACGGCATTTTTAAAGGCCGGCGCCAGTTTATCGCCCTCCCGGATAATACTGCCACCGCAATGGTCAAAGTGTAAATGCGTCAGGAATACATCGGTGATATCGTCCCGGTGAAAGCCGTGTGCCGCCAGGGAGCTGTCCAGCGTGGCATTGCCATGCAGGTAGTAATAGCTGAAAAATTTTGCATCCTGTTTGTTGCCAATACCAGTGTCTACCAGTATCAGGCGGTTGCCTTCTTTAATAAGCAGGCAGCGCATGGCCCAGGTACACATGTTATTATCATCAGCGGGGTTCAGCTTATGCCAGATGCTTTTAGGCACTACGCCAAACATGGCCCCGCCATCCAGTTTAAAAAATCCTGTATCTATTGTGTAAAGTTCCATGGATAATTAATAATTAAGAATTAATAATTAATATCAGTACATCACCTCTGATGAAGGTACGTTAAATGCAGTACCAAATATTAATTCTTAATTATTCATTATTAATTCTTTTTTCTGCTTCAGCAGCGCAGAGATGATCCAGCCTAAACCAATGGCAAAGAACACCATCAGGGCCAGCACTGAGTTACGCATGCTGCCGGTCAGCTCTTCAATATAACCAAAGCTGAACATGCCTACCACAATAGCCAGCTTCTCCGTTACATCATAATAGCTGAAAAAGGAGGTAGTATCTTCTGTTTCGGGCATTAGCTTGGCATAAGTTGAACGGCTCAGGGATTGCACGCCGCCCATTACAATACCTACTGCAACGGCCAGTATATAAAAATCAGTAGCGGTTTGCATACGGTAACCGGCTACGCAGATACATAACCAGAACACTATAACGCCGATCAATACACGCAGGTTCCCGAATTTGCCGGAGAGCCGCGCTATACCCCAGGCGCCAAATACGGCTACCAGCTGTATCACCACTACGGCTATGATCAGGTTGGTGGAGGGCAGGTTCAGCTCCTTGCTGCCAAACAGTGTGGCGGCCAGCATTACGGTTTGCACGCCCATGCTGTAAAAGAAGAAACCGCGCAAAAAGCGTTTTAACACCGGCATCAGCTTTACCTGTGCATATACTTTCCGCAGCTCAGAGAAACCTTCTTTAAAAGCGCCGCCATAGTGTGTTTGCACGGTGGCTTTGGATGCAGGTAAACGGCTGAGGCTAAACAACGCAAAGCCCAGCCACCAGATGCCTACCAACAGAAAGGTTACCCTTACCGGTGTAGCGCCCGTTAATCCAAAAGGGTGTACGGCTACTAATACAAATCCTATAAGCTGTAGGATCACGCTGCCAATATACCCCAGCGCAAAACCCTTCGCGCTGATGCGGTCACGGTCTTCAGGAGCAGCTATTTCCGGTAAATAAGAATTATAGAACACCAGGCCGCCGCAATAGCCTACAGTGGCCAGCAGAAAGCAAATGGTGCCGTATTCTACATTATCGCCATAAAATAAAAACAATGCGCTGCAGGCTACACTGCCCAGTAAGGTAAAGCTGAACAGGAAATTCTTTTTATTACCGCGTGTATCTGCAATAGAGGACAATATGGGCGATAGTAATGCAATTAACAAATAGGCTGCTGCAGATGCATAATCATACAAAGCAGAGTTCACAAACTTCATCCCGAAGAAAGGAATGATCTCGCTCTTAAAATGATCTTTGGTAACTTCTGTAAAGTAAATAGGGAAAAAGGTGGTGGTGATCACCAGGTTGTAAACAGAATTGGCCCAGTCATACATGGCCCATCCGTTGATCACTTTTTTACTGGCTGTCTGCATAGTAATTACGAATTGTCAATTACGAATTACGAATTATGTAGTGCGTGAAGTATGTACCTAGAAGAATTATGAATTACCCGTTACAAATATGCCTTTTACCCTCATGTACCACCCCATTCGTAATTCTATTTGTAATCTACGATCTGGATCCGTTCCGGGCACATATAATATTCCTGCTCATCATTGGAGCTTACGATCAGCATGCGCTGCCCGCAATATTGCTCAATTAAATGCTGGTACAGCTGTACGCCGGCAACATCCAGGTTGGTGCAGGGCTCGTCCAGCAGCAGTACCGGCACATCGGAAAAAATGGCCAGGGCCAGCTTAATACGCTGTTTCATGCCGGAAGAAAAATAACGGAGCTGCTTGTCCATCGATTTTTCCAGGCCTACCATACCCGCTATTTCCTTTTCGGTAATACCCGGCAGCAGCGTTTTAAACTGCACATGGAATTGTATGATCTCTGCCAGGGTAAATTCTTCTATAAGCTCAAGATAGGGTGCTGCAATAGCACAATAGCGGAAAAACGCATCGTTCTCGATGGGCTTTTCCGCTATGCTATAAGTAACGGTACCTTCATTATGATGCAGGTGACCGCTGATAACCTGTAATAAAGTAGATTTTCCTGATCCGTTAGGCCCCAGGATGGCATAACGCCCGCTATCCCTGAATGTAAAGGATATACGACGGAAGATCCAGTCGTAATTAAAGCGCTTGCCTGCCTGGTTAAGCGATATCGTCATTGTTACGGGTGGTATAACCTTTCATCACACCCCGGCCGGAATCGCGTATAAAGGAAAGGATCTCATCCCGTTCGTCCGTAGCCGGAAATTCGGCTTCTATGATGCTGATGGCTTTTGATACATTGTAGCCTTTCACAAATATTACGCGGTAAATATCCAGGATGTGATTGATCTTTTCCAGGGAAAAACCGCGGCGTTTCAATCCTATTGAGTTTACGCCCACATAGGAGAGAGGCTCGCGCGCTGCCTTTACATAAGGCGGCACATCCTTGCGCACCAGCGAACCGCCGGTTACAAAGGCATGATCGCCTATCTGGCAAAACTGGTGCACAGCCACCATACCTGCCAGCACCACGTAATCACCTACGGTGATATGGCCTGCCAGGGTAGTATTATTAGAGAAGATGCAGTTGTTGCCAACTTCACAGTCATGCGCAATATGGCAGTAAGCCATGATCAGGCAGTTCTTGCCAATGGTGGTTTTCCACCGGTCTTTGGTACCACGGTTAATGGTCACAAATTCACGGATAGTGGTGTTATCACCTATTTCTACCGTGGTGTCCTCCCCTGCAAATTTCAGATCCTGCGGAATGGCGGATATAACGGAGCCCGGGAATATGCGGCAGTTCTTGCCGATGCGGGCGCCTTCCATAATGGTAACGTTGGAACCTATCCAGGTGCCATCCCCGATCTCCACATTCTTGTGAATAACGGTGAACGGATCAATTTTTACATTAGGCGCAACTTTGGCGTCCGGGTGAATGTACGTAAGCGGGTGGATCATGCTTATTTGCCTTCTCTAGTTTTAATGATTTGTGCTACCAGGTCAGCCTCAGTGACAACCTTGTTACCGACAAATACGGTACCCCGCATTTCCACAATACCCCGCCTGATGGGGCTCAGCAGCTCCATTTTCAGGATCAGGGTATCACCCGGCAATACTTTCTGTTTGAATTTACAGTTGTCTATTTTCAGGAAGTAGGTATCATAGTTCTCGGGGTCGGGCACCGCGTTCAGCGCCAGTATGCCGCCGGCCTGTGCCAGCGCTTCTATCTGCAGTACACCGGGCATTACCGGGTTACCGGGAAAGTGGCCCTGGAAAAAATATTCATTGAACGTTACGTTCTTGATGCCCACTACCTGGGTATCCGTAAGGTCTATGATCTTATCCACCAACAGGAAAGGATAGCGGTGGGGCAGTGTTTTTTCTATGCGGCGCAGGTCAAAAATGGCAGGCTGGTTGGGATCATAGGTAGGAATGTCCCGTACGTGCTTGTTCTTTTTGATATACTGTTTGATCTTCTTTGCAAACTCCACGTTGGAGGCATGTCCCGGGCGGTTGGCAATGATATGCGCCTTAATAGGAAAGCCTACCAGGGCCAGATCGCCCACCACATCCAGCAGCTTGTGCCGGGCCGGTTCATTGGGGAAACGCAGCTGTATATTATTCAAAATGCCTTCACGCTGTACCGAGATCTTTTCACGCTGAAAAGCCTTGGCCAGGCGCTGCAGCTCTTCTTCCGTTACCGGGCGGTCTACCACCACAATAGCATTATTGATGTCCCCGCCTTTGATCAGGTTCAGGGACAGCTGGTATTCCAGCTCATGCAGGAAGCAGAAGGTGCGGCAGGGCGCTATTTCCTTACTGAACTCCTGCAGGCCTTTTAAGTTGGCGTGCTGGGTGCCCAGTACAGGTGAGTTAAAATCTATAAGGCAGGTAATGCGGTAGTCAACAGCAGGCAATGCCACCATTTCTACTTTCTTTACCTCGTCGTAATAAGAGATATTGGTATCTAAGGAATAATAGATCTTTTTAGCATCCTGCTGCTGGGCGCCTACTTCATCTATCACTTCCACAAAAGGCTGGGCGCTGCCGTCCATAATGGGTACTTCCGGGCCATTCAGCTCTACCAGCACGTTATCTATACCGGTGCCGGCCAGGGCTGCCATAATATGCTCTATGGTGCTTACGCGGGCGCCGTTATGTTCTAAAGTGGTGCTGCGGGTGGTGTCTACTACATAGTCCACATCCGCTTTTACTACAGGTTGTTCCGGGAGGTCTATACGCTGGAACTTAATACCAAACCCGGGAGGGGCCGGTTTCAGGGTCATATTTACTTGCGCTCCCGTATGTAAACCAACACCCGATATGGTTACAGGTCCTTTAAGTGTATGTTGGTTCTGCGACTCTAAATTTTCCATCATATTGTTTTACTGTTAACTAAATCCTTCAAACCCCTTCCCGCTCGGAGAGAAGTTGTTTTACCATGTCTTCCAGCTCCTTTACCCTTTTTTCAAGGTCCGGCAAATTTCTAAAAATTGCCTGACTTTTCAGCGAACTTTTATAATCGAACGCCGGGGAGCCTGTCAGAGAGGTGTTTGGATTAGAGATGGATTTGGACAAGCCGCTCTGTGCATTTATTTTGGTATTATCTGCTATGTGTATGTGGCCTACCATGCCTACCTGCCCGCCTATTACACAGTTCTGGCCTATTTTGGTGCTGCCGGAAACCCCTGTCTGGGCGGCAATTACCGTATTGGTGCCAATGTCTACGTTATGGGCTACCTGGATCAGGTTATCCAGCTTTACGCCCTGGCGTATAACGGTAGAGCCCATGGTAGCGCGGTCTATGGTAGTATTAGCGCCTATTTCCACATCGTCATGGATCACTACATTGCCAATTTGCGGTACTTTTTTGTAGGAACGGTCTTCCTGGGGGGCAAAGCCAAACCCATCGCCGCCAATTACGCAGCCGGCATGTAAGATCACCCGTTTACCCAGCACACAGTTATCATACACCTTTACGCCGGGGTAGATGGTAGAATCGTCATTTACGATCACATTATCGCCCAGGTATACACCGGGGTAGATCTTTACATTATTACCCAGCACTACATTTTCGCCCAGGTACGCAAACGCACCTACGAAAACATTAGCGCCTAATTTTACTGAGCTTGGAATATAGGAAGGTTGTTGTATGCCTGTTTTGTTGCCTACCATTTGCTTATACTTTTCCAGCAGCAGGGCAAAGCTGCTGTAGGCGTCCTTTACCCGTATGAGCGTGGGTTTCACGGCGCCTTCGATCACCAGGCTTTCATTCACGATCAGGATAGACGCCTGCGTGCTATATATAAATTCTTCGTATTTAGGATTGGCAATAAAGCTGAGCATTCCATTGCCGGCCTCTTCTATTTTGGCAATGTTGCTCACTTTTACGTCCGGGTTTCCCTCCAGCTTACCATCTAACATGGTCGCTAATTGTACTGCGCTAAACTGCATAGTTAAAAGTTATAAAAGTTACCCTCACCGGATTGTATAAAGTTATTCTTTAACATTTTAATTCCTTATAAAACGTTGCTTACCTACATTTTTGGATGACAAATGTAGAATTTTTTTACGGGTATAGCCAATGTATGGCTCACCAGGGCATTGTCTATAGAAGAAATATCTTTCACCGTTCCATCCTTAAAAAGGATATTGATCTGTTCATCCTTGATATTATACGCTCTTAAGCTGGCAGTTCCCGAAAATACCAGGTAATCCAGCTCACTGCCCTCCAAACCCCATTTCCGCTGTACCTGGTTCTTCAGCACCGCTATTGCATCATCCTCAAATGCCTCATTACTCAATATACATTTCAACAAATTCCTGTTTATCAGCCAGTTGCACAAAAGCGACAGTACCTTGTCCTCATGTTGCGCCCATACTTTAATGGCGCCCATGATATCATAATCATCCAGCAAACAGAATTGTTGCAGACAGGCCGGTTCCTGCTCAAAATTACTGGCCGTAATGGTATGATACAGAAAGTATTGCAACGGAGGGGAAGCAAATAGCTCTACTCCCTTTAGCGCTAATTCCTTTGCCCGCACCAGGATCTTCACCAGCATATTCTCCGCGCTGAGCACCGTTTTGTGCAAATACACCTGCCAATACATCAAGCGCCGCGCCACAATGAACTTTTCTATCGAATAAATGCCTTTTTCCTCCACCATCAGCTCCCCGTTATGCACGGTGAGCATTTTAATGATCCGGTCATAGCCAATTACGCCTTCTGATACGCCGGTATAAAAGCTATCCCGGTTCAGGTAATCCATCCTGTCCACATCCAACTGGCTGGAAACCAATTGATGCAGGAACTTTTTATGATAGCGGTCATTAAATATTTCCAGTGTAAGGCTCAGCGCTCCATTCATCTGCCGGTTCAGGTCCTCCATCAGCCAGCGGCCAATAGCCTCGTGCGATACCCCTTCTATAATGCCGTGCTCCAGTGCGTGTGAATACGGTCCATGTCCTACATCATGCAGCAGAATAGCCATCCTGGCCGCTACCTCCTCTTCCTCCGTGATCGCTATCCCCTTCCCTTTCAGCTCCTGCAGGGCGCAGCTCATCAGGTGATAAGCGCCCATACTGTGGTGAAAGCGCGTATGCATGGCGCCCGGGTACACCAGGTGCGCCAGGGCCATTTGGTGTATACGCCGCAACCGCTGGTAGTACGGATGGGAGATGAGGTTAAAGATCAACGGATGATCTATTGTTATAAAACCATACACCGGGTCGTTTACAATCTTCCGCTTACGCTCCGTCATTGTATTATAAGCTCTTTGCTGATATACAAAGCTACAGTTTCAATCGGTAACTTTTTCTAATGTATAGACGATTAATGAATAAATCACCCCTACATGTTACTGCGGCCAGGATCCATTTTTTATGAGAGGCCTTTGCTGACAGCCATACAATGGCCTGACCGGCCATTCTGAATAGAACGTTTAAAGCGCAGAAAGTTTATTGGTCCGGGCCGGAATTTCACTATTTTAACAAAACTTTTAATATGTTGCGCGCCAACGAACTATGCTAGCTGACAGTTCTGGTGTTATTGCCAGGCGTTAGCCTTAAAAGGCCGCTGCTCCTGTAAAAGTGAAACTGCCCGTAGTAAGATCGAAACAGCTAAAAGCATTGCTTAAATAAAAGCGCTGTAGGGCAATCTCATGTTTTAACAATTCGTTGATAGTGCCGGGGAATGATTTTTGCCTGAAATAAGGTTAAATTGTTCCGGTTTGCGGTACTTACCAGCTGCAATTTTCCATTTCCTTACACTATCAATAATTGTACATGAGCCAAATAAATATACTTTGGGTAGATGATGAAATAGAATCTTTGAAATCACAGATCATGTTCCTGGAAAATAAGGGCTATAAGGTATCGGCCCTTACCAACGGGTATGATGCGCTGGAATTTCTGAAAGACCAGGTAGTGGATGTGGTGCTGCTGGATGAATCGATGCCCGGTATTACCGGCCTGGAAACGCTGGGAAAAATTAAGGAAATAGATCAGCAGATCCCCGTGGTAATGATCACCAAGAACGAGGCGGAGAATGTGATGGACGATGCCATTGGCAGCCAGATCACAGACTATCTAATAAAACCTGTGAACCCAAACCAGGTGCTGCTTTCTCTGAAAAAGATCATAGACAATAAACGCCTGGTAGCAGAAAAAACCACCATCGCCTACCAGCAGGAGTTCCGCTCGCTGTTCATGGCGCTGAGCTCTAACCCCGACCAGCAGGAGTGGATGGACATTTACAAAAAGCTGGTGTACTGGGAAATAGAAATGAGTAAGGCTAACAGCCCGGAGATGCTGGAAGTGTTCAACACGCAAAAGGCCGAAGCCAATACGGAATTTGCCAAATTCATAAGCCGCAACTATGCAGATTGGGTGCACCCCAAGGCTAAAGATGCACCTGTGATGTCGCACACCCTGTTCCGCGATAAGGTAGTGCCCAACCTGGATCCCGAGGTATCGAACTTTTTTATACTGATAGATAACCTGCGCTATGACCAGTGGAAGGCTATCCTGCCCATTTTCCAGGAATCTTTCCGCCTGGTGGAAGAGGATAGTTTTTACAGCATACTGCCTACCTCCACCCAATACAGCCGCAACGCCATTTTTGCCGGTATGCTGCCGGTGGATATTGAAAGCAAATTTCCCGTGCAGTGGAAGAATGATGATGAGGAAGGAGGGAAAAACCTGTATGAGGAAGAATTTTTTGCCGCCCAGCTGGCGCGTTTGAAAATGGACGAACGTTTTTCCTACACCAAGGTTATTAACCATAACGACGGGCAGCACCTGGTGAACAACGTGCATAATATGCTCAATTACCCGCTGAACGTGATCGTTTACAACTTTGTGGATATGATGAGCCATGCCCGTACGGAAATGGAAGTGCTGAAAGAGCTGGCCGGCGATGAAACCTCTTACCGCTCCATTACTACCAGCTGGTTTGAGCACTCGCCCCTGCATCAGGCCCTGAAACGCATTGCTGATAAGAAGATCAACCTTATTATAGCTACAGACCATGGCAGCGTGCGGGTAAAAACGCCCGTTAAGGTGATAGGCGATAAGCAAACCACCACCAACCTGCGCTACAAACACGGGCGTAACCTGAACTACGATCCTAAAGAGGTGCTGGCTTTCCGCGACCCCCGGGAAGCGGGTTTACCCAAGCCGAACGTAAATTCATCGTATATATTTGCCCGTGAGGATGGTTACCTGTGCTACCCCAACAATTACAACTACTTTGTAAATTACTACCGCAATACCTTCCAGCACGGCGGCATTTCCCTGGAGGAGATGATTGTGCCGGTAGCGAGGTTGGTAAGTAAATAATGTGCTAATTTGCTGATGTGCTAATGTGCTGGCATATGCTGAGTGCAATAAAATCAGCACATCAGCATATTAGCACATCAGCACATTAATATTTATTTTTGCAGGATGAACATTAAAATCACACCCAATAACCTTACCCGCCTGGAAAAGATCTTTGATGAGGCCAAGTATGTGCTTCGTTTTGAGAAAGGTACGTTTACCTCCGGGTATTGTGTGTTGGAACATAAGAAGGTGGTGGTGATCAATAAGTTCCTGAACCTGGAAGGGCGTATCAATACTTTGCTGGACATTTTGGGCAGCCTGCAGCTGGATTCCACGATGCTGAGCCCCGAATCGGCCAAGCTGTACCAGCAGGTGCAGAACAATAAGAATATTGCTGACGCAGAAAACCCCGGCACGCCGGAACAGTTGCCACCTTCAGAAGAACAATCCGCAGAATGAAGATCACTTTTCTTGGAACAGGCACCTCACAGGGGGTACCGGTTATTGCCTGCAATTGCCGGGTATGCACCTCTCCCGATAAAAAAAATACCCGCCTGCGCAGTAGTATCCTGGTTGAATCTGAAATAGGAAATATTGTAGTAGATACCACGCCGGATTTCCGTTACCAGATGTTGCGGGCACAGGTAAAACACCTGGAAGCGGTGCTTATTACCCATTCTCATAAAGATCATATAGCCGGTATGGACGACATACGGGCCTTCAACTATTTTCAGCAAAAGCCCATTGATATTTACGCCACTGATTTTTCGCAGAACGCCATCATGCGGGAATTTGCCTATGCTTTTGCCGATTTCAAGTATCCCGGCATTCCGGAGCTGAACCTGCAAACCATTACAGACGAGGCTTTCAGCGTAAAGGGCTTTTCCATCATACCCATACAGGTTATGCACCACAAAATGCCGGTGCTGGGTTTCCGCTTTGGCGATTTTACCTACATTACGGACGCCAATTTTGTAGCCGATGAGGAAAAGGAAAAGATCATAGGTTCCAAAGTGCTGGTGCTGAACGCGCTGCGTAAGGAAAAACATATCTCCCACTTTACCCTGGATGAAGCCATAGCCCTGGCACAGGAGCTGCAGGTGCCCCAGGTATATTTTACCCACATTAGCCACCAGCTTGGCCTTCATGAAGAAATAAATGCAGAGCTCCCGGCTGGTATGGCGCTGGCATATGACGGGCTGGAGGTGGGGGAATAGTCCATGGTCCATGGACGCTACCTTAACTCCGGATTAACCTTCCCACATCCCATCAAGGCCTAACTTGGCATCTTTTTATGGAAAAAAGATCGCTGCGGGAATACTTTACCTTCACCAAAAGAGAGCGTACCGGTATTATTGTGCTGCTGGCACTCATTGGGCTATGCCGCTGTATACCGCTGGTATGGGAAGCATATGCCACGGTAACAGTGAATACCGACAGCAGCTTTCTTGCAGAAGTAGCTGCATTTGAGCAGCAGCTAAAAGCGGCGGACACACCTGCGCAACGCACTTTTTCATATAACCGTAACCGGTATCCCAAAAAATGGGACCGGCCGGCAAATGGCTACCAGCATAGCTTTCACCGAGATAGTCCCTATGTGCGCAAAACATTTAC
>NZ_DATCRF010000010.1:0-18357 GCF_036569125.1 Chitinophaga sp.
AATGTAGACCTGGTGCTCATGGATATGATGATGCCCGAAATGGATGGATATGAAGCCACCCGCCGCATCCGGCAGATCCATAAGTACCGCAACCTGCCGGTAATAGCCGTAACCGCCAAAGCCATGACCGGCGACCGCGAAAAGTGTATTAATGCAGGCGCATCAGACTACATTACCAAACCGGTGGATGTGGACCAGCTGGTATCCCTGTTACGGGTATGGCTATATGAATAACTCCAAAAGCAAATAAAAGGGAATGCGCAGCATATTAATAATAGACGACGACAGCAGGAATATTTTTGCCCTCAGCGCAGTGCTGAAAGCCAGGGGATTTCAGTGTGTAACCGCCACCGGTATGCAGGAAGCATTTGACTTGCTGACAGCAGAAAATACCATTGGCATTGTTTTAATGGATATGATGATGCCGGATATGGATGGGTATGAAGCCATTCCCATTCTCAAAGCATCGCCCCAATGGCAGCACCTGCCGGTAATAGCCGTTACCGCACAGGCCATGGCCGGCGATAAGGATAAATGCCTGGCCGCCGGTGCAGATGGCTATATCTCAAAACCTGTTGACATAGATAAACTGCAGCAGCTGCTGGATGAGTATGCATGATAAAATGGAAAATAGTGTGAAGGATGAAGAGCTGGACCTGCTGCTGGACGAATTGTACCGCAGCTACGGCTACGATTTTACCAACTACGCCCGCGCTTCTTTAAAAAGAAGGGTGAGCCGCCTCATGATCATAGACCGCTTCCCCAGCTTTGCTGAGCTGTTATACCGCGTACGCCAGGATCCTGCCTACCTTACCCGTATGGTGGAGGAGCTAACGGTGAACGTAACGGAAATGTTCCGCGATCCCCAGGTGTTTAAGACCATCCGGGAAGAGGTGCTGCCCATACTGGCCACGCATCCCTTTATCCGCATCTGGCACGCCGGCTGCGCCACCGGGGAGGAAGTATATTCCATGGCCATTCTGCTGGATGAAGCTAACCTGCTGCATAAATCACTGCTGTATGCAACAGACCTGAACCCAACGGCCATTGAGAACATCCGCAAAGGCGTGTTCCCGATCAGTGAAATGAAACAATACTCGGAGAATTATATTCTATCCGGCGGTAAGCACGACTTTTCAAAGTATTACACCGCCAAATACAACTGGGCCAAGTTCGACGACCGCTTAAAGGCCAAGATGATCGTAGCCACGCACAACCTGGTCTCTGACCGCTCATTCAACGAATTTGTACTTATCTTTTGCCGCAACGTGCTCATTTATTTTGATAAGTACCTGCAGGATAATGTGCTCACATTATTTGACGACAGCCTGGAAAAGCTGGGTTTCCTGGTGCTGGGTTCCAAGGAGAACCTGCGCTTTAGCCCCATAGCCCGTAAGTTTAAACAATTGGAAAACAGGGAAAGAATATGGCGCAAGGTGATGTAAGCAAATATAAGATGGTGGTGATCGGCGGCTCCGCCGGCAGCCTGGATAGTATCCTGAAGATAGTAGCTGCCGTACAGGAGTCGGTAGATGTTGCCTTTGTAGTGGTAGTGCACCGCGGCAAAAGCGGCGATTCCATTTTAACCGATCTGCTCTCCTCTCAGACAACCCTGGTAGTAAAGGAGGTGGAGGATAAGGAGCTTATTTTACCAGGCACCATTTACATAGCCCCGCCGGATTATCATTTGCTGCTGGAAAACGAATATACCTTTTCACTGGATGCCTCTGAAAAGGTGCACTACAGCCGCCCCAGCATAGATGTAACCTTTGAATCGGCCGCCCTCGTATACGGGCCTGCGTTAGTAGGGGTATTATTATCCGGCGCCAATGCCGATGGCGCGGTGGGGCTAAAGAACATTGCCGATGCAGGCGGCTTCACCATTGCACAGCAGCCCGCCACCGCAGAAGTAGGCTACATGCCCCAGCAAGCCATTAACATGACCAAAGTAAGCGTAATACTGGAAGGGGAGGATATTGGCGTGTTCTTAAGAACGCTGCTGAAATAAGAATGTAAAATTTCAAATGTAAAATCATAAATGCAAAAGGGAATGCAGCGATCATACTACATTCCCTTTACATTTTATATTCTAATATCACAATTATCAATCCCAATCATCAAGGCCCCCAAGCTTGGCACCACAGTAGCAAAAAAGCTTAATCAAGGCACCACTCCGCAACCGGGCGGTAACCGGTTGCGGGGCCCCTTTTTGGTTCCTTTTTGGGGAAGCAAAAAGGAACTAATGAAACTTCTTTTTTAATTCCTGCAGCTTAGCCTGAAAATCATTCAGCGGCGCTGCTGCAGCCTGCTTACCGGCAGGTTTATTACCACCGCTGTTATTATCGCGGCGTTCCTTGCGGGCACCACCGCCGCCGCTGCTGCCGCCGGTTGCCGGCGCTTCATTATCTTTCATCGATAAGGAAATGCGCTTGCGGGAGGCATCAACTTCCAGCACCGTTACCGTTACTTTCTGGTTCAGCTTCACCACCTCGTTAGGGTTGCCCACAAATTTGTTGGAGAGGTGGGAAATGTGCACCAGCCCATCCTGCTTAACGCCAATATCCACAAAAGCGCCAAAGGCGGTGATGTTGGTTACTACGCCGGGCAGCGTCATACCGGGTTTTACGTCCTCTATCTTGTGAATGCCTTCTGCATATTCAAAGATGGCTATTTCATCGCGCGGGTCGCGGCTGGGTTTATCCAGCTCTTTGAGAATGTCTTCCAGCGTAAGCAAGCCAACTTCTTCACTCACGTATTCTTTCGGGTTTATCTTTTTACGCAGCTCTTCCTTGGCCATCAGGTCCTGCACGCTGCACTGTTGTTTGGCTGCCATGGCTTCTATCAGGCCATAACGTTCCGGGTGCACGGCAGAGTTATCCAGCGGGTTATCGCCATTTTCAATGCGCAGGAAGCCCGCGCACTGTTCAAAAGCTTTTTCGCCCAGGCGGGGTACTTTCTTCAGCGCTGCCCGGCTCTTGAATGCGCCGTTCTCTTTACGGTACTTCACAATGTTTTCCGCCAGGGAAGGCCCCAGGCCGGAGATATAGGCCAGCAGGTGTTTGGAGGCGGTGTTCAGGTTTACGCCCACATTGTTCACGCAGCTTACCACTACGCGGTCAAGGCTTTGTTTCAGGTGCGACTGGTTCACATCGTGCTGGTACTGTCCCACACCAATGGATTTGGGATCAATTTTCACCAGCTCTGCCAGCGGGTCTATGAGCCTGCGGCCGATGGATACTGCACCGCGTACGGTAACATCATGGTCCGGGAATTCCTCACGGGCCACTTCTGAAGCGGAGTATACGGATGCGCCGCTTTCATTCACCATAAATACATTGATCTTGGTGCCGAAGTCTATCTTCTTCACAAACTCCTCTGTTTCACGGCCGGCAGTACCATTACCTACGGCAATGGCCAGGGTGTTATATTGTTTGGCCCATTTTTTCAGCAGGGCTTCAGCTTCATCGCGTTTGTAGTTCTTTTCCAGGGGATATATTACATCGTTATCCTGCATATTGCCCTGCTCATCCAGCGCCACTACTTTACAGCCGGTACGGTAACCCGGGTCAATGGCTATTACGCCTTTGGGGCCCAGCGGGGCTGCCAGCAGCAGCTGGCGCAGGTTTTCAGCAAATACGTCAATAGCTTCGGTATCCGCCTTTTCTTTGGCCAGCGCGCGGAACTCGTTTTCCAGGGAGGGGCGCAGCAGGCGTTTATACGCATCCGTTATAGCCTTGTTCATTTGTTCCCGGGCCGCAGGGCTGCCTTTCACAAATTGTTTCTGGATGATCTCCAGGGCTTCATCTTCCACCGGCATTACGGTGGCGTACAGGAAGCCTTCTGTTTCCCCCCGCAGGATGGCCAGTACCCGGTGGGAGGGGATAGCAGGCAGCTCTTCCTGGAAATCAAAGTAGTCTTTGTATTTCTGTCCTTCTTCTTCTTTACCTTCTATTACTTTGGAGGTAAGCACCGCGGTGTGGGTGAACAGCTTACGCAGCTTATCACGCAGCTCCGCATTCTCATTGATCCATTCGGCAATAATATCGCGGGCGCCTTTCAGGGCTTCATCTGCAGAAGCAACTTTATCATTTACATATTCGGCAGCCAGGGTATCCGGCGCAATATCTCCCTGCTCAAAAATAATTTTGGCCAGGGGCTCCAGGCCTTTTTCAATGGCGGTGGTAGCGCGGGTTTTACGTTTGGGTTTGTAAGGCAGGTACATGTCCTCCAGTTCCGTAAGGTTCCAGCTAGCTTCCAGCTTGCCCAGCAGCTCCGGGGTCATTTTTTCCTGTTCCGTAATAGTTTTAATGATAAACTCACGGCGTTCATCCACTTCCTGGTAGCGCTTTTTCAGATCTTCAATACGGGCGATCTGCACTTCATCCAGGCTGCCGGTTACCTCTTTCCGGTAGCGGCTGATAAAAGGTACCGTAGCGCCTTCTGCCAACAAGTTCATGGTATTTTCTGCCTGCCTGGCAGCAATACCTAATTCCGCTGAAATGAGTGCGATGTGTTTGGTATTCATGAATTAACTAATAAAGAATAATTAAAAAGTAAGGCTTTTGTAAAAACCGGTCGCAAATGTAACTAAATTGGCTTTTACGGCAATCGAAAGTTGTTAACAGGCGGCCGGAGGCGCCTGTGTCCATGGTCCATGGTCGATGGTCCATAGCCGGGTGCGCGGTGGTAACAGTTCACAGAGTATTCCAGTCTTATATAACGTATAGCTGCGCCTAGAACTCCCAATTGCAAATAAACACCGCCTCACTGCCAACCAGTTACATTCATCAGCTTTCCTGCCCCGCTTTCCCGCACACACTATGCCATCTGCCATGAACCCGCTATTACTTCTCACCACCTTTCCCTCACATCTGGCCATCGACCATAACCATGGCCCTCATCCCACGCACCCCCTTCTCCCGCGCACTGTGCAATGGACCATGGACTCCCGCACTGCCTGTAGTCCGTGGACTATTTTTACTACATTTATCCAATGGAAATGCTAAAAACCGCCTCCTTTCAGCAGCTGCTCAACATCATGGACGATCTCCGGGAAAAATGCCCCTGGGACCGGAAACAAACCCTGCAATCACTCCGGCAGCTTACCATTGAAGAAATGTACGAGCTGGCCGATGCCATCACAGAAAACGACTGGAAATCAATAAAAGAGGAGCTGGGCGACCTCCTGCTGCACATTGTGTTCTACGCCAAAATAGGCACAGAGCAGCAGCAGTTCACCATAGACGATGTTATTACCGGTATCTGTAACAAGCTCATTCACCGGCACCCGCATATTTATGGCGATGTGGAGGTAGAAAATGAAGAGCAGGTAAAACAGAACTGGGAAAAGCTGAAGCTGAAAGAAGGGAAGAAGTCCACCCTCAGCGGCGTACCCGTATCCCTGCCGGCACTGGTAAAAGCCATGCGCCTGCAGGAGAAAGCCAAACAGGTGGGCTTTGAATGGGATAACACGCAGCAGGTAATGGATAAGGTGCAGGAAGAGCTGCAGGAGCTGCAGGAAGCCCTGCAAACCGGCAACCAGCAGGAGGTGGAAGATGAATTTGGCGACCTGCTGTTTTCCCTGGTCAACTACTCCCGCTTTTTGAAAGTAGATGCAGAAAATGCCCTGGAGCGCACCAATAAAAAGTTCATACGCCGCTTTCAGCAAATGGAAACCCTGGCCGCACAACAGGGGCGCCAGCTCTCCGACATGACCCTCACCGAAATGGACGGGTTATGGAACGAGGTAAAAACAAAAGAATAATATGCAAATTTGCAGATGTGCAAATGTGCAAATGGGGGAATGCACCATAATAATAAGGCATGCATACAACTGAAACCACACATTTTTTCATCATCTGCATATCTGCACATTTGCATATTCGCACATTGATTTCATGTTAGACATTAAAGAAATACGCCTTTTTTTCCTGCGGCACGGTTACCTGCTGATCATAGCCGCATGGTTATTCACCTTTGCTTTTTTGTTCAGCAATTACTGGTCGTACTACTCATCCCCGCAGGGGGTAAAGCGCAGCCTGGAAAGAAGCCTGCATAACCGGGAGCTTTCCTTTGAGGAGCTGGCAGCCGATACGCTCACCATGCGGCACCTTTTTCAGCGCAATTATAATGAGCAGGAGCTGAAAATGCTGCACAACCGCGACTACTACGTATATGCATATGACAGTACTGCCGCCGGCCGCTGGCTGCTGTTCTGGAGCACCAACCTGGTACAGCCCGATGACCTGCAGCCTTTGAAACAAGGCTCCGGCTTCGCAAAGCTCAAGAACGGTTATTACGAGGTGTTGTGCCGCAAATTACCCGGCCCCCCGGGGCATAGCCGCTACCTGGTAGGACTGCTGCCGGTGGCCATGGAATACAGCATCAGCAATGATTACCTGGTAGATCACTTTTTTGATAAGCCGGCCCTGGGCAAGGAATACAGCATACAAATGCGCCCGCCGGGCATACCGGTGCTCAATAACAGGAACATCATTTTATTTTACCTGTACTACGATCCCGCGCTGGATGCAAGCCCGCCCAACCTGCTTAGCGTTATACTGCGGGTGCTGGGCTGTATCTGCGTGCTTATATTCCTGAACCTTTTTGCCACGCTGCTGGCCCGGCATAAGAACCCCCTCATGGGATTCCTGTACCTGCTGTTCATGGTAGGCACGCTGCGTGTACTAAGCTACGTATACCCCTTCCCGTTTAACCTGCGGGCCCTCAATATCTTCATGCCCTATATTTACGCCAAGGATGAGATCTTTCATTCCCTGGGCGATCTGTTGCTGAACGTATTGCTCACCTTCTGGATGCTGCTGTTCTTCCGGGAGCACGTAAAAACCATTAATGCGCCGGCGCTCAGGCACAAATGGCAGTCGTGGCTGGTGATTGCCCTGGCCAGCCTGGTAATGTTTATTGTAGGCCAGTTCCTGTCAGAGCTGATCCAAAGTTTGGTGATAGATTCCAAGATCTCCTTTGACGTAACCAACCCTTTCAGCCTCAATGAATACAGCCTCATAGGCTTCATCATACTGGGTTTTATAGCCTTTAGCTTTTTATTCTTTTCGCAGATCATTAACTTTTTGCTGAATGAGCTTACACAGTCGCGGCACCGCACTAAATACATTTTCTTAGGCGCAGTAGGCATCCTGTGGCTGCTGTTCCGCATTCATAACCCTGAGATCCCGTATTTCACGGTAATGGTATTGTGGCTGCTGTTCTATGTAATGCTGCTGGATATGTTCTCCTCCCGTTTCGAGAACAGCCTGGCCACCGTAGCCTTTGTATTCTGGCTGGTGCTGCTTACCGTTACTACCTCCGCCGTACTGGTGTATTATAATAATAAAAAAGAGCTCAGCCAGCGGGAACGCCTGGCCATTAACCTCTCCAAACAGCGCGATCCCTACCTGGAAATGCTGCTGAATGATGTGAACCGCAATGCCAGTGATGATGAGCTGATGCAGCTGTTCTTCCAGGACCGCCGCAGCTCCAGCCAGCTGCCACGGGAAATGCTGGAAAATGAGCTGAAGCAGAAGTATTTCAAAGGTTACCTGAGCCGTTTTAATCTTACCTTTTATTTCTTTGATGAGAACGGCTACCCCGTATACCCTTCCGATACTGCCAGCCTGTATTCGCTGAACCCGCGCATCCTGCAGCAGTCAGACCAGGTAGGCAATGATAATGACCTGTATTACAATGAGCGCAGCTTTAATGATTACAGCTATATCGGCAAACAGGTATTTTACCGGGATAGTGTGATCATTGGCTCTATGGTGTACGAGCTTACACCCGCCGTGGTAAACCCGCAGAAGCTGTACCCCGAGCTGCTGGTAGACGGGGAACTGAGCGATCCGGAGAAAGAATCAGCCGCCGCCTATTCCTACGCTATTTATGATAAGAACATCCTGGTAAGCAATAACAATGATTTCCCTTTTCCCATAAAGCTGTATAACAGCGATATACCCTTAACAGATGTATCGGAGAAAACGGTGAACGGCCATTCCGTACTCATTTACAAGGCCTCGCGCGATAAGGTGGTGATGGTGGTAAAGGAAAGCCGCAGCTTTATTGAGTTCATAACGCTGTTTGCCTACATGTTCTGCCTGTTCCTGCTCATTATTGTTATTTACCGGCTGCTGGATCTGCTGGTAAAAGCGCGCATGCGCATAGGGCAGCTAAGGGCCTTGGTAGATGTGAGCATCCGCCGTAAAGTGCATGGCACTGTCATCTTTGTAGTGGTATTTGCATTCATCATCCTGGGGGGCACCACCATCCTGTTCTTCATAAACCGTTCGGAAACAGAGAACCGGGAGCGCCTCAGCAAAACCATGAACGAGGTAGCCCATGATGTGGAAAAGGAGTTTTACACCCAGCGTATGTTCGATGAGCTGGAGGACCTGTACGATCCGGTGTTTCAATCCGGCCTGCAATCATCGGTAAGTGATATTGCGGAAGACCGTGCACTGGACATTAACATTTATGACCGGGATGGCAACCTGGAAGTAAGCACACAGCCCTTGATGACGGAGAAAGGCCTGTTATCCCGCAAAATGCACCCGGCAGCCTATTTTCATATGTTCCGCCTGAACCGTATACAATTCATACAGGAAGAAAAAATAGGCAGCATGCGCTACCTTTCCGGTTATGTGCCCCTGCGCAACCCGGAAGGAGAGGTATTTGCCTACCTCAACGTACCGTATTTTGCCACGCAAACGGAGCTGAACCAGCAGATCTCCAACTTCCTGGTAGCCCTGATCAATTTTAATGCATTCATCTTTTTAATAGCCGGTATGCTGGCGCTGCTCATCACCAATTCAATTACCAAGTCGTTCTCGCTGGTAACGGAAAAGCTGCGCCATGTGAACCTGGGCCAGCGTAACGATGAGATAGAGTGGGAGAAAGACGATGAAATAGGCGCGCTGGTAAAGGAATACAACAAAATGGTGCGCAAGCTGGAAGTGAGCGCCGTAAAGCTGGCCAAGAGCGAAAGGGAAGGGGCCTGGCGCGAAATGGCCCGGCAGGTGGCCCACGAGATCAAGAACCCGCTCACCCCCATGAAGCTCAGCATTCAGTATTTACAGCGGGCCGTGGGGAATGATAGTCCTAATGTAAAGGAGCTTACCAACAATGTAGCCCATACATTGGTGGAGCAGATTGAGCACCTTTCCAACATCGCCTCTGACTTCTCTGCATTTTCACGTATAGGCGAAGCTGTTAACGAAGTGCTGCTGCTTAATGAAACGTTGCATTCCCTGCACGCGCTGTACCAGGGCCAGCCCGGCTGCGCCATCCACTATGATGAGCCCACACAGCCTTATTATGTGTATGCAGATAAAACGCAGATGAACCGCCTGTTCACCAACCTGCTGCAAAATGCCATACAGGCTATTCCGGAAAGCAGGAGCGGTAATATAGTAATGCATATGCAGGCCACGGACGACCGCCAGTGGGTAATTGTAAGCGTGCAGGATAATGGTGAAGGCATTTCCCCGGAAATACAGTCCCGTATTTTTGTGCCCAACTTTACTACCAAGAACTCAGGTACCGGCCTGGGACTGGCTATGTGTAAGAATATTGTAGAGCAGGCCCGCGGGGAAATATGGTTTGAGACCCGCATTAATACGGGCACCACCTTTTTTGTAAAGCTGCCCTTAATAGAGCATTAGCATTCCCGTACGGCCGTAACCGTAATGGCTGAATATTATTACGTGCAGGTTATTTTCCGTTAATGATCTTTTCCCGGTGCTGGTAGCCCCATTCTGCCAGCGCGCTCATCACGTTCTTCAGCGTAGCGCTGTAAGGGGTAAGCTCGTACTCCACTACTACCGGCGTTTGGGTATGCACGGTGCGGGTTATAAACCCGTTCAGCTCCAGCTCTTTCAGCTCATTGGAAAGCACCCGGGCCGAAATGCCCTCAATGGCGCGTTGCAGCTCATTAAAACGTTTATGGCCATGCCCCAGGGCAATAATAACGCGCAGCTTCCACTTACCGCCGATCACGTATAGCGCATCGCCCACGGCCCGCAGGTGATTGCTGCATTGTACTGCTGTTTTCGGTTCGGTGAAGAGCTTTTCCTCTAAAGTATCAAATGGCATATCTCACAGTTTTTACTAACCTAAAGGTTACTACTAACCTATCGTATAGTACTAATAAATGGTTAGCAAATATACCTAGTTTTGCTCTTCTAAACTAACGGAACAGAAAATCTACTGAAATATGAAAGCAACAAAGATCATTTACTGGATAACCACGGCAATTGTGGCCTTAATGATGGCCTTTTCGGCCTATTCTTATTTAACACAGCCGGCCATTACAGAAGGTTTCCATCACCTGGGTTATCCTGATCATTTCCGGATAGAACTGGCCATTGCCAAGCTTATAGGGGCTATTTTACTGCTTGCGCCTGTAGCGCCCCGTATTAAGGAATGGACCTATGCCGGGTTCACCTTTACCTTTATTGCGGCCTTCATGGCGCATACCGCTGCCGGCGACCCGGTGGCCAACCGCGTTATGCCGCTGGTATTCCTGGGGATCCTGGTGGTGTCTTACCTGCAATATCACAAGCTGCAGAAGGGCGTGCAAAAAGCAGCGCTGGCGCATTAACAGCGATCTGCGGATTCAGATAACCTCTTCAGAAGGCTCAATAAAAAAGAGCGTGTATCCATACAGGATGCACGCTCTTTTCTTATTTGCAGTCAGCAGTGAGTTTTAACTCTGCTTTCCGTTAAAGCTTTCTTTGATCTTGTCCAGCAGCTTGCTCTCTATCATCTGCTGCGCCAGGGTGATCATGTTCTTAAAGGCTGCAGCTTCTGAAATGCCGTGGCCAATGATCACCGGCTGGGATACGCCCAGTACCGGGGTACCGCCATAGGTCTCAAAATTAAAACGGTCCAGGTATTCATCCCGGATATTGCGTTTTACCGCTATCTCATGGAACGATTCTGCCATTTTCAGCACTACGTTGCCGGTAAACCCTTCACATACGATCACATCTGCCTTGTTGCTGAAAATATGGCGGCCTTCTATGTTGCCGGTAAAATTCAGCTGCGGATGTTCTTTCAGCAGGGGATAGGTGGCCTGTGCCAGCAGGTTGCCCTTGCCTTCCTCTTCCCCGATGTTCAGCAAACCCACGGTAGGGTTATCCCTTTTCAGGATATGCTTTGCATACAGGGAGCCCAGTATGGCAAACTGTACCAGGTTCTCCGGTTTACAGTCCGAATTAATGCCCACATCCAGCAGCAAACCAAAAGAACCGTCTTCCCGGGGAACGGGGGTGCTGATGGTAGGCCTTTGTACGCCTTCTATGGCTTTAATGGAATAAAAGGTGCCCACCATCATGGCGCCGGTATTACCTGCGCTGATGAAGGCATCTATTTTCCCGTTCTGTAAAAGGTGAAATCCGATGGCAATAGAGGATTGTTGCTTTTCTTTGAGTGCTTTGGTAGGGTGCTCATGCATGCCAATTACCTGCGGGGCATGTACGATCGTATAGTCTGATGCAGGGATCTGCGCTTCTGCAAGCAGGGGGGTGATGGTTGGTTCATCCCCTAAGAGTACCAGGTGCGCTTTGGTGGCAACAGTTTCTAAAAATAATTTTACTCCTTTTACTGCTTCCTGGGGGGCATAGTCGCCTCCCATCATATCAAGCCCAATTCGCATTGTAACGTTAGTTTGTCTTAAGGTAGAATACACAAAAATTACGAATTTATCAATTACGAATTACGAATCAAAACAGAGCGAAGATAACCATCCGCTTCATCCCAATTCGTGATTCGTAATTTAATAATTCGTAATTAACTTAATACCCGCTGGTACGAAAGTAAAATTATTTAGCGCTGTTCTGTTTCTCCAGCACTACCTTTCCTTTGTAGTATAATTTGTCTTCTACCCAATGAGCACGATGTCTCAGGTGCACTTCTCCGGTTGCGCTATCAGTGCTTAAAGTATCCGCAACAGCCTTGTAATGCGTTCTTCTCTTAGCGGATCTTTGCTGAGAGTGTCTGCGTTTAGGATTTGGCATTGTATATCAATTTAAGATTTCAGATTTTAGATTTCAGATTTACGATTTATTGCCTTTGATTTACTATTTCGATTTTAAAATCTAAGATCGTAAATCTAAAATCGTAAATTTTATTTATTCCCGATTTACGATCCGATTTAAATCTAAAATCTAAAATCGTAAATCTAAGATCATTATTAGTTTTCCCGGAACTTGTCCAGGTCTTTCCAAATTGGATTCTTATTATCTCCCGCCTGCTGGTTCATTTTGTCCAGCATATCCAGCACCTTTGGATCACAACCGCTTTTCCCGCTGGCATCATCCGGATGGATGCGCTGCATGGGAATGCTGAGGTTAATGAACTCATAGATCAGATCGGCCACATTAAAGTGCGATTCTGTTTTTGAGATGTAGGTCACATCCGGATCTTCATCGCTTTCCAATTCATCCGGATTCTCTACCAGCTTCACTACCTGGTCAAAATCATCCCAAAGCTGTAATTCAAACGGTGCCCCGCATCTGTCACAAATTACCGTTACTGTGCCGCCTATTTCGAATTTTAGCATGAAAAAGCTGCTTTTTTTGTCAAATTGCAGCTTTACCGTTGCATTGCAGTTACTAAAATCCTGCGGACCGTAATTTTCAAAAAAACTATCCGTAATTTGGTACTGAAAGGCATGCACTCCGGGTTTCAGTCCTACAAAGGCTATATCAAATTCACGGAGTGATTTCATCTGATTAAAATTTGATGTCAAAGTCAGATGGAACGTGCGCAAAGTTATTTACTTTTAAGAAAAGAACTAGGGCTCGTTTCCTATAAAACAGTCCTCCACTTTTAGAGGGATGCAAAGGTAGCGAAATTATTGTAAATGTAAAAATTTCCTAAATTTGTTGATTATCAATGCATCGAGAGCCTGTGCTGCTGTCTGTGAAAACATTTTCCTTGTACACTCTATCCCGTGAAAAATGAACCATGAAGGCCAAAGTTAGACTGGGACACCGAAATACACCTTTTGTAACCGCCAATATGCCAAATTCGGAGGAACAGGCTATCTTTTCCCTACCCATCTCAGAATTTCTGCATAATACCAGCGCCGGGGTATTGATCACCAATGCTCAAAATTACCTGATCTGGGTCAATCCTGTTGTGATCAGTTCGTTTGATATTGGGCCTGCCGGCGAATATATCCTGCATAAATCTTACCAGGAAGTTATCAGCTTTTTCCGCCCGTATATTGTTGACCCGGAGGCGTTTGAGGAGAAAATGAAGGAGCTGCGCCTGCGCCAGAAACCTTATTATGGCTGGCCGGTAACCTTTATAGACGGGCGCGCCATAGAGATCAGCTATCTGCCCCTGACAGAAAATGGCCTGTACAAGGGCAGCATCTGGCAAATTGTGGATGTAACCCGGAACCGCCTGCTGCAGCGGGAGCTGGAACGGGCCCGGCAGGATGCGGAAGATGCCCAGAAATACCAGAAAGAGTTCCTGGCCAATATGAGCCATGAAATACGCACCCCCCTGAATGTGATCATTGGCATGGCCCACCTGCTGGAAGAAACCCACCTGGACCTGCGGCAGCTGGAATATGTAAAAACGCTTAAGCACTCCTCCGGGATCCTGCTGGGCCTTATAACCGATATACTGGATATTTCCCGTATAGAGGCAGGGGAGCTGCAGGTGAACCAGCGGGAATTTAACCTGGGTGAGCTAATCCAGTCATTAAAGCATACCTTTGAGCTGAAAATTGGTCAGCGGCCGGTTAAGATCTCCGCCACGGTAGATGCCCAGCTACAACACCTGCTGGTAGGAGACGACCTCCTGCTGAACCAGATCCTGATGAATTTGTTGGGGAATGCAGATAAGTTCACAAAAGAAGGGGAAATAATACTAACCGCCACGCTGGAGAGCTGGCAGGACAATAAACTATGGGTGCGGTTCCGGGTTTGTGATACCGGCATCGGCATCCGGAAGGACAAACTGGAGCTGGTTTTTCAGAACTATAAGCAGGCAGAAAAAGAGATCCGTGAAATTTACGGTGGCACCGGGTTGGGACTGGCCATCGCAAAACAGCTGGTAGAAAGGCAGGGCGGCAATATACTGGTAGAAGAACATCCCGGCTACAGTACCTGTTTCTCATTCAACCTTCCGTTCATTGACACCAATAAACCGGCAATATCCGGCGTGCGGTACGGCCCGCGGCGCAGGCATATTGATTTCGGGGGGGCCAGGTTACTGGTCATTGAGGATAATCCTATGAACCTCCGTTACATCATTAGCCTGCTGGAAAAATACCATATCCATTGCCAGCTGGCCACCAATGCTCCCGACGCTATTTATTTCCTGGACAACCGGCAGTATGACCTGATCCTGATGGACATCCGCATACCCGGTATGGATGGATTTGAGCTGACCAAACGGATACGCGCCGACGAAAAGCTGCCTAACGTAGCCACCCCTATTGTAGCTACCACCGCAGTAACTATGGAAAGCACCGCCACCATGGCCCGTACTATTGGAATAACAGATATCCTGACAAAGCCTTATACGCCGGATCAGTTATTACAAATACTTAACAAATACCTGAACGAAGAAGAAACTGCCTTAATAATGGAGGAAGCAGAAGAGCTGCACATTAATGGTTACGAGTTCCACCAGGAGCTGAATGCCAGGTACCTGCGTACTTTGTATGAAAACAATATTGCTTACGCCGCGGATCTGTTTGAGATCTTTATCAAAACCATCCGTACGGAAGTACGCAAGCTGGAAAATTATGTGCATGAAAAAGACCTGGAAAGCCTGAAGAACCAGGTGCATAAGCTAAAACCCAACTTTGCCATGGTAGGCCTTACCTGGCTAACAGATAAGATCCAGGAGATGGAAGACACCCTCCGTGAAGATCCCGAGGATCCGGTTGAGAAAATAGAAGCCCTTTATGCCGACATCTCTGCCGACATGAACAAATACTTCCCGATCATTGAAGATGAGTTTGTAAAAATGCTGTCGTTTATTAAAGAGCATGGGGTGAGGAGGTGATCAATCCCACTCCTTCAGCACTCCTTTAATACTATCCACATAGTTGCCGCCAAATAACAGCGCATGTACCAGCATGGGATACAGCTGGCAAATGCCTATACGCTGCTGCCAGCCGTTAGCCAGGGGATAGATGTTTTCATAAGCATAATAAAAGCGGGTATCAAAACCACCGAACAGGCGGGTCATAGCCAGGTCCATTTCCCGGTGGCCGTAATACACGGCCGGGTCATAGATACAGGCTTTACCATCCGGGCCCACCATAAAATTGCCGGACCATAGATCGCCATGCAGCAGGGCCGGCGGCTCTTCCGGGAAAATAGCAGGCAGCCGTTTGCATAGCTTCTCCAGCTGCTTAACCGTAGCCTTTTCCAGCACACAACGGTCATAGGCCTGCTTTACCAGCGGCATCAGGCGGTTAAAGGCATAGAACACCGGCCAGGTAGTATAGGGGGTGTTAAACTGTTTAAGCGTACCTATATAGTTGGATTCAGGAAATCCGAAGTAGGATTGTGTATTGTGATGCAGCTTGCTGAGGGAGCCTGCGAACTGTTCCCAGAAATCATGGGTAACCCCGCCCTTTTTCATAAAGCTGGTCACCAGGAAACCACGGCTGTGAATATTGCCGTAACATACCGGTTCCGGCAGCGTAAAAGTATTGGTTTTACGCAGGGTATCCAGCCCGCTGTATTCTTTGGCAAACATATCGGGATAGCGGCGGCCATCGTTAATTTTCAGGAACCAGTTGCCCTCATTGGTATCCAGGCGGTAGGTTTCATTAATATCTCCACCGTTGATCCTTTCTGCCTGATTAATCTGTATTTTCACCGCCAGTTTTGCAGATAGTTGTATAGACAGTTCGTTTAGAAATAGTGCATCTGCCTTCATTTTTCGGTTATAGGTTATTATGGAAATAAAAGCTGCGATTAAAAGATCGGTTATGCGTATAGGTATGACCGTATTTTGCCTTTTGTTGTTTAAGCTGCTGTTCTCGATCAGTACTGGCTTTACTTCATTCTATTTTCATAGGCTATATGTTTGGATCAGTACCTTCTTCAGACGGCTCATAGGATCAATACCTTTCAGTGTTGGCGATCTAATATATACCGGCTGGGTTATAGGTGGGGTCATTTTTTTGTTAAAATTATGTTATAATATCTTCCGTGGCCGCTGGCAGCACGCCGGCCTGCTGTTGTTGAACGCCCTGGGATTCTTACTGGGCGTGTATTTCGCCTTCCTGCTGCTGTGGGGTTACAACTACCGCCGGCATTCGCTGGCTGCAGATATGGGGCTGCAAATGCAGGTAAAACCCTACAATACCAACCAGTTATATAAGCTGGCCGATACCTTGTTACAGCAGGTGAACCAGCAAAAGGCCGCTTTGGGCGATACCAATGGTATTGCCGCTCCCGACCCCGACAGCGCCAGGCTGTTCCGGCGCGCCGCCCTGGCGTATGAACAGGCCGCTGTAAAATGGCCCCTGCTGCGGTATAAGCATCCTTCCATAAAAAAGCCCATATACAGCCATTGGCTTAATTATATGGGCGTAACGGGCTATTTAAATCCCTTTACCAATGAGGCGCAGGTGAATACCACCACACCCGGGTTTACCCAGCCTTTTACCACCTGCCATGAAATTGCCCACCAGCTGGGATATGCGCCGGAGGAAACCGCCAACTTTGTAGGTTACCTGGTAGCCGACCATTCGCCGGATATACGTTTCCGTTATGCCGCCAACCTGGAAATGTTCCTGTACAGCACCGGACAGCTGGCCCGGCGCGATACCGCACTGGCCCGCGAGGTATGGAGCCGCGCCGTACCCGGCATAAAGGCAGACTATAAATATGTAGTTGATTTTTACCGCTCGTTCCGCGGCCCGCTGGATGATTATTCCCAGCTGTTGTATGATCAATACCTGAAAGCCAACAAACAGGAAAAAGGCATTTACAGCTACAGCGAGGTTGTTAGCTGGTTGATCGCCTACTTCAGGATCCCTGAATAATTAATAATGAATAATTAAGAATTAATAATCATGGAGGCATGTTTTTAAAGAACCACTATTATTTCAATTGAGCTGATTTCATTTGTGTGCAATCTACACGGTAACTAATTTGCACCAACAGCCCTTCAGCGTACCCTGGCCCTATGATTATTAGTTATTCATTCTTAATTATTAATTAACCATCAGCACATTCACACTCCGCTGAAGTATATTGAACGCAATCTCCGCCATCAGGTTCTCACGGTCCAGGGTGGGGTTTACCTCCGTTATTTCAAAGCAGCAGATCTTGCGGTGCTGCATAAATTTGGCGATCAGGTCTTCGGCTTCCCTTTCCCGCAGGCCGTTGCTCACCGGGGTGCCGGTGCCCCTGGAAATAGAAGCATCCAGGCTGTCTACGTCAAACGAAATGTAGATGTAATCACAATCGCTCAGGTAGCGGAATACAGAGCGGGAAATGTTCTCCGGGCCCTTGCGCCTTACCTCGCTGGTAGTGATCACCTTCATGCCGTATTTTTTGATCAGGTGGTCTTCTTCCTTTTCATAATCCCGCAGGGAAATGAACACAATATCTTCCGGCATTACCTTGGGCGATATTTTACCGATATTCTTCAGGGCATTCCACATTTTGGCGGTATTATCATCCAGCTCGTGGGCCTTAAATTCCAGGTTGTCTTCTGCAATGGAGGCAGCCAGCGGCATCCCGTGCATGTTGCCGGAAGGGGTGGTGTAGGGGGTATGCAGGTCGGCATGGGCATCGATCCATATTACCCCCAGCTTGGCTTTGGGGTGCGCCATTTTAAGGCCGGCAATGGTAGCGCCGGCGGTGCTATGGTCGCCGGATAATACTACCGGGAACCAGTTTGACTTTACCGTATCAAACACGCTTTTGCTGATGCGCTCATACATGTTGTAGATCCCTTTGATCCTTTTGGCAAAAGGGGACTCTATCGGCTCAAATAACAGCTTGTTCTCAGTTTCTATTATTTCGGACGGAAAGTGTACAAAAAAATTGCTCATGAAGTCCAGCGCCGCAATCTTGATAGCATCTATTCCCAGGCTGGCGCCACGCGTACCAGCGCCTATTTCCGATTTAACCTCAATGATCTTGATGTTCTTCATATGCGGCAATCTACAGGTTTTTAACCGATCACGATTATCAATTATTTGTTATGCTTTATAGCAAGCGGGCTGAAAAACTGAACCAATTCCAATAAGAATGCATGCTTATAAGAATTTCTTCAACGTTTGCGAAGGAATAATGGATAACATTGAATTCTTTGCATATGCGCGGGAGAAGGGCATACATCAGTATATTTGCC
>NZ_DATCRF010000011.1:0-11964 GCF_036569125.1 Chitinophaga sp.
CGCTTGTATTCATTGGTGTTCACCAGCTTCAGCGTACGGTCTACCAGCGCAGTATCAAAGCCCTGGGAGATGATCTCACGGGGGCCCTGCCGCCGCTCAATGTACTGGTACAGGATGCGGTCCAGGATGCTGTAATCCGGCAGGCTGTCGCTGTCCTTCTGGTTGGGCCGCAGCTCTGCCGACGGGGCTTTGTCAATGATGTTGGCCGGTATAATTTCTTTGTCACGGTTAATATACCGCGCCAGCGCATACACCTGCATTTTGTATACATCGCCCAGCACAGAAAGGCCGCCGGCCATATCGCCGTATAAGGTACCATAACCAGTGCTCAGCTCACTTTTATTGGAGGTGTTCAATAAGATATATCCGAACTTATTGGACATCGCCATCAGCAAATTACCTCTTATGCGCGACTGCAGATTTTCTTCCGCCAAACTAAAGGGCAGTCCCTTAAAATGCGGTTCCAGCGTGCTTAAGAAGCTTTCATAAATATTGCTGATGCGGATGATATCATGCGGGTTGTCTAAATTCTTTGACAGCGCCACCGCATCATCCACCGAATGTTCTGTGGAGTAAGGTGATGGCAGCAAGATAGCTCTTACATTATCCTTGCCCAGCGCTTCGCAGGCAATGGCCAGGGTAACGGCGCTGTCTATACCACCGGACGATCCCAGGATGGCTTTGGTAAAACCCATCTTGCCAAAATAATCGCGGATGCCCAGCACCAGCGCCTGGTAAATACGGTCTATGTTATAATCAAAAACCAGCTCTTTAACCGGCGTGTGCTCCACTACCGGTGCGGGTTTGGTGGATTGCAGCAGCTCATCCAGCTCCAGCGTATAGCTGGCTTCCTGGAAATAAGGCAGCTCTTTTACAATATTCCCCTGCGCATCAAACACCAGGGAGCCGCCGTCAAACACAATCTCCGTTTGCGATCCCACGGTACAGCTATACAGCATGGGCAGCTTATACTTCAGCACATTGGCGCGGATAATTTCTTTACGGTCCTGGTCATGATCATAATCAAAAGGACTTGCAGAAATATTGATCATTACATCCGGCTGCTGCAGTATGAGCTGGTCCATGGGACAAATGCGGTACAGCGGGTTATCGCCCAGGTTCCAGATATCTTCACAAACAGTAACCGCCAGCTTTTTACCTTTAAAGGGAATTACATTCCACTCATAGGCCGGTTCAAAATAGCGGTACTCATCAAACACATCGTAGGTAGGCAGCAGCGTTTTATGCACCACCTGCTTCACTTCCTTTTCATGCAGGAACCAGGCCGCATTAAACAGGTCTTTCCCATCCCGCTGTGGATTACGGCAGGGCGCACCTACTATTACGGCTATACGGTCGGTGTAGGCTTTAATAGTATCTATAGCAGCATAACACTTGTTAATAAAATCTTCAAATTCCAAAAAATCACGCGGCGGGTACCCACATACACATAGCTCTGAAAACACCACCAGGTCTGCTTCCTGGGCAATGGCATCCTTTATTCCGCTAATGATCTTTTCCGTATTCAGCTCAAAATTACCAATGTGGTAATTCTGCTGCGCCATTACAATCTTCATAAAACTGATTTACGATATACGATTTACGATTTTAGATTTAATGGACCTTCAATCGCTCCAATCCAATCTAAAATCGTAAATCTAAAATCTAAAATTAAAAATACATTCCTAAGCGTAATGCAAAGCTGTTCATATTCACCTTACCATCATCCCACTTGCTATTGCGTGTTACATCTACAAACCCGTTCTGGAAGGTAAGCCCAACCACGGCAGCCAGCCGCTCGCCCAGCGGGTATTCAATACCTGCTCCCAATAACATGCCGGCATTAATAGGCGTCAGGGAGCCCAGCACATTCTCTTTTTCGTAGCGCTGATCCAGGCTTATCACATCAGCCCGGCCCCGGATAGGGAAACCCAGGTAGGTGCCGAACTGCCCCCAGAAACCAATCCCGTTATAAGCAGTGGTTTTCAGCTTAATGGTAGCGGGTATTTCAATGTGCTGCAATTTCATCGTGTATTCCGCAGGGTTGGCGTTAAAGCGTTCCAGGCCCTTGCCGGCGTCATATTTAAGGGTGCTGCCGCCCATGCTGATCTGCAGGCCGGTAGCAAAAGCATAATTTCCTTCATCATTCAGTAAAAAATCCACCATCAGCCCATAGCTTAGTCCCAGGCGGCTGCTGGTACGGTTGGCGCCCGCATCCTGCGGTTTTAGTACGGATATAACCGGGTCCAGCTTAAAACCCAGCCGTACCCTTTCCATGGAAAACCTGCGCTGTGCCTGGCTGTTGAGGCCCATCACCAATAATAACACGATCCAAACGCTGTGCTTCATAAATATCTGGATTTTAGATTATAGATTTACGATTTTAGATTTATGGCCTTCAGCCGCTTCAAGCAAATCTAAAATCGTAAATCTAAAATCGTAAATTGATTAAACCGATGCAAAGGTACATTAATAAAACTTCGTGTTTATACGGGCCGGCCCTGTTGCTGCTGGTAGTGCTCTCCGCCTGCTCCTCCCGCAAAAAGGCGCCGGATGTAAGCCATATACCGGTAACCGTTAGTATTGCCCGGTTTGATGAGGACCTGGTAAAAATAGACACCAACCAGGTAGCGCCCGGCCTGCAGCAGCTGTACAGCCGCTACCCGCTGTTCCTGCCCGCCTATGTGCAGCATATTATGGAGTTTGGCGCCTTTGCAGACAGCAGCCGCCATATTCCGCAGCAAATGCGCCTGTTATTGACCAATAAGGATTTCCGTTACCTGCAGCAGGCCGTGCAAACCAAATTCCCCGACCTGCACTGGCTGGAGCAGGACCTGGCCCAGGGCTTCCGGTACATGAAATACTACTTTCCGCAGTTTAAGGTACCCAGGGTAGTTACCTTTATTTCTGCCATTGGCAATTATGGCGCCGTAACGGTAGATACCTTGCTGGGCGTGGGTTTGGATATGTACATGGGCAACGATTTCCCGATCTATGCCAACCTGCCCGATTACCCCGTGTACATGGTGCGCCGTTTTTCAAAGGAATATATTACCACCAACAGCATGCAGGCCATTGCGCAGAACATGTTTCCGCAGGCCGGCGCCAATGCCAAGCTGGTAGAACAATTGGTGGCAGCCGGCAAACAACAGTATTTCCTGGAACAGGTATTGCCCGAAACGCCGGACACTATACGCATAGGCTACACGAAACAACAGCTGGACTGGTGTAATGATAATGAGCAAATGATCTGGCAATACTTTATTCAGAACGAGCTGTTATATAAAACCGACTGGCAGGAAGCGATGCATTTTATGGGCGATGGCCCCGCCACGCAAGGCATGCCGGAAGGCTCTCCCGGCCGTATCGGTTACTTTGTGGGAAGGCAGATCATTCGTAAATACATGGAAAGGCATCCCGAAGTGACCTTACAGCAATTAATGGAAAATAAAGACCTGATGGGAATATTCAGCGAATCGAAATACAGACCGAAATAATTTCCAAGTACGAATTATTCAATTACGACACCGCAAAACGGTGCATGAGGACCATTGAAAATTATTATGAACCGAATAATTACGAATTGTGTACAGCGTGAAGTATTCACCTCACAAAAGATCTTATAAACTATTAAAGTTGATTGGATATTCAAGGCAGAATTGCGGAAACCCTGCGCAGGTCAACACTATAGGGCTAATCTTATAACATGATAAAGTTCCTGACGAACAGCAAATTCGTAATTCGTAATTCGTAATTGAATAATTCGTAATTAATTCAGCTTAAACGGCACTACCATCTGGAACTCAGGGATCTTCACCTCAAACAGTTTTTTGTTGAGCTGATTTTCCATTTGATAAGTTCCATACATTTTGCCGATCTCTGTGCGAAGGTTGGAGCCGGATACATACTGGTAGCTTTCTGAAGGGGCCAGTAAAGGCTGAACGCCTACTACGCCCTCTCCTTCTACCTCGCGGTGGGTACCGTTGGAATCAATGATGTACCAGTGACGGCGCAGGAGCTTGATGGGGAAGGTATTATTGTTCTCAATGGTGATCCGGTAGGCAAACATGTATTCACTTCCAACAGGGTTGGAATAATCAGGTTGGTAGAATGTCTCCACACTGATCGTGATACCTTCTGTTACCTTTTTTACCATAAGAACCGTTCCTTTAACGTAAAAATAAGGAAAATTAATCCAGCAGGAAATAAAATTATGTGCTATTTAAACAGACTTTAACCACGTTTTAACAGTCTGCAGTGCGCGGTTAGCAGCCTGCGGCATGGCTTCCGGCTTACTTATGGTAAGTGCCTGCTGTTCATTGCAATACAGTGGCCGGCGCCCGGTTTCCGTATTCAAACATAATCTTTTACTTCGTATAGCCCCCATCAGATGAAGTACTTACCCCCGGCTGCCCACTGCCAACTAAAGACTGCCAACTACACAATCTCCACCCCGGTTAACATCTCCTCATCTTTTTCCGCCAGCCGGGCCTCCACCTCAAACCGGTTATTATAGTAGCCGCAGCGCCGGTATTCCAGCAGGTACAGCCACAGAAAGCGCCAGAACCCATAACTGCGGAATTGCCGCACATGGCACACCTCGTGCCGCAGCCAGGCCACATCTGCCAGAAAAGCCTGCCGGTTCACCCCATGCAGGTGAATGGTACGGCCCAGTACCATAGCTAACCGGGCGCTGTCCATTTTACGGGCAGCACGCCCGGCCAGCCAGGAACGTTCTTTAATACGACAAATTATTTTTTCCAATCCCTTTTACCAAATAGCGAAAATCTCCGTGAAATATTGAAACCCCAACGGAACTGGCCCTGTAGCCAGGATGACTTGGTTTCACCAATGAACTGGTTTTCCAGTATAGCCGTTGAGTTAGTAAAGTTAATACTAAACACGTGACCACCGGTTTCTATTTCCAGGCCCGCACCCAGCGGGTTATAGAACTTCACACCCAGGGATTTGTAATAATCCTTGCTGGCCTGGTTGCGGAAGGGATAGTAGTATTCTGCAATGAAAGCCAGTCTTTTAGACAGCTTTATACGGCCGCTGCCGCCCAGGGCAAACATATTATTCATATCCATATAACCCACCCGGTTGCGGTGAATGTAGGTAGGCGACAGGGTCAGGGATACCAGGTCTGCAAACTTGCGGGCAATGATCACCTGGCCTACGTAGGTCATACGGTCGGTAAATTCATCGAAATGGCTGGCAGAGGTCAGCGCATCGTTGGAGGTCATGGTGCTTACCGTAACATTGCCGAACAGTGACACTGATACCGGGATATGATCATCCGTAGTTTGTTTCAGCAAACGGTATTTGGCCAGTCCTTCAAAGATCTGCGACAGGTCGCCGGAACCTTTGGCACGGCTGATGCCCACCATCAGGTCATCTGAAATACCGTATTCAAACGCAATGCGTATATCCGTAGAGTTATCCAGCCCAAAAGCAGTTTTACCGCCGCCAAATTCGCCGCCGGCATCGCCAAAACGGTGCGCCACCCTGAAATCCAGCTCATGTTTCTTGAGCGTTTCATTGGAATGGCCCATAATAATACGGGTAGATTTAAACGTACCTATCACCGGGCGGTGACCGGTAGAATCCTCGAACATTTTGCTCAGGTCGTCCTGTGCGCGGCATACCATGCTTAAGCTACAGCAGGCAAATAATAGCGGTAAAATTCTCATAATATAATTTGTGATGGTTGTACTAGGTGTTATTATTGGTTGTTCAGGCCTATTTGCCGGATGCGGCATACGTTGCATTCACCGTTACTTCTACTACTTCAGCAATGTTCTTTATTACCAGCGTAGGTATCTTGATCTTATGATCTTCCAGGCGCACATTGAATTTAGACAGGGTAGTGACCTTACCATTCTGTACGGTGATAGTGGCTTTTTCCTTATAGGTCTTATCCACGCCATGAAGGGATAGAACACCCTCCACCGCTACATCGTAAGTGCCGTCCTTAGTGATGTCTACCGGGCTGGCAAATTTACCCTTATACTCTGCATAAGGATATTTTTCTGTTTCCAGGTAGTTCTCATTAAAGTGCTCCTCCATCAGTTTTTTCTTGAACTTGAAAGAGCTTACCGGCACCTTGAAATACACCGCGCCTGTTTTGGCGTTGATGGCAGATACCCCTTTGTCTGTCTTGGCTTCAATGTCTTCCATCGGAGCAGATGAAAAGAAAGATAGATTAGCATTGCGGCAGGAGTAAATATCCTGCGCATAAACATTCACTGTTCCTAAAAGAACAACAATAGCAAAAAGAAGTCGTTTCACCTTGATACAATTTTAATTTAAAGACTTGTGCGAACTACCTGATCCGGGATCCATAACCCGGTAGGATGCTGCAATACCGGACCGGCAGTTCCATTGTTCATTGTTCTTATTCCGGCATTCCTTTCGATATCCAGCAGTTAATGGAATCGCGTATTCCCGCTCCCAATGCGCCACGCGGCGGCATATCTGCCTGGGCGCTGGTAACGCGCAGCCGGAATGTTGCTTCATTACCACTTACAAAATTTCTGAACTTTTCCAGTGTGGAAAAGTCGGCGCCCGCAGGTGCGGTAGCTCCGCTGTGACACCGGGTACAATTGGATTGGATAATTCCATAAACGTACGCGGCTGGGATCTGCTTACTGTCACAATCCCCGGTTTGCGGCCCGCTGTCGGGGGCTATGGCTTCTTTGTTGGTACAGCTATACACTGCTACAGCGAGTAGGCTAATCAATAAAAGATATGTCTTCATTACTAGGCAAAATGGTTTGATGAAAAAAAAGGTTATTATTTGGTTTTAAATTGTGAGCAATATTTTTTTACAAAACCCGATCTTTATTGGATCATTGGCCGCCGGATAATGGTCCCGCTAAGCAATCAGTATTTAATACGATAGCAAATTAAAAACGGTTGCCTCGGTCGGGAGAATAACGCAGCACAGCGACATAAATTATATTTTAAATATATTTGTATATGACAAGTATTGACGAGCTCTATGCTTTTTACCAGCAACATCCTGCTGTTCAGACGGATACACGCAAGCTTAAACCCAACGATATTTTCTTTGCGCTTAAAGGACCTAACTTTAACGGCAATGCCTATGCGGAAGCGGCGTTGCAGGCCGGTGCTGCGTTAGCAGTGATAGATGAGGAAGCGTATTACACACAGCCGGAAAAAATGATGCTGGTAAAAGATGCCCTGCACACCCTGCAGGAGCTGGCATTATGGCATCGCCGGCAGCTGAACATACCCATACTGGCCATTACCGGCTCTAACGGTAAAACCACTACGAAAGAACTGGTGAGCACTGTGCTGGCCAGCACGTACAAAACAGTGGCCACTGTAGGTAATCTGAATAATCATATTGGCGTACCGCTTACGCTGTTAAGCATACCCGCCGCTACGCAGATAGCTGTAATAGAAATGGGCGCTAACCATCAGCATGAAATTGAAGCCTATTGCCGCATAGCCCTGCCCACACACGGTATTATCACTAACATTGGTAAGGCGCACCTGGAAGGTTTTGGCGGTGAAGAAGGCGTACGCAAGGCCAAAGGCGAGCTGTATGATTATTTGCGGGAGCATGATGGCACCGTGTTCTTATGCAACCAATACCCTTACCTGCTGGATATGAGCAAGGGCATAATGGAAGTGATCACCTACGGTGAAAAGGATGCCGACTTTACCGGCCGGCCCCTGGCAGAAAGCGCATTCTTGGGAGTGGAGGTAACGAGCGATGAAGAAGTAGGCATGCTGCAAACCCGGCTTACCGGCGCATATAACTTTCCCAATGTAATGGCCGCAGTAGCTGTGGGCCTGTATTTCAACGTACCGCCGGCTAATATCAAAGCAGCTATTGAAGGTTATGTGCCCTCTAACAACCGCTCCCAGGTGATACAGCAGGGATCCAATACTATTGTCATGGATGCTTATAATGCTAACCCGTCCAGCATGAAGGCCGCTATTGAAAATTTTACCGGTATCAATGCCCCTAAAAAGGTATTGCTGCTAGGCGCTATGATGGAGCTGGGCCCTGATAGTGTAAAGGAACACCAGGCCCTGGCCGATCTGCTGCAGCGCACACACTGGCATGCCGTGGTATTGGTGGGAGGGGATTTCAGTAAAATAAACCACCCCTATGTATACCTGGATAATGCAGCAGCAGCGGCTAGCTGGCTGCAGCAGCAACAGTTCACAGATACTTATATTCTTGTTAAAGGCAGCCGCAGCATAGGAATGGAGAAGGTGATAGGCTGATGTGCTGATGTGCCAATATGCTAATGTGCTGGTTTTTGTTAATTAAAAATGCCTGCCCGGTTTTGAACCTGACAGGCATTTTTGATTGTCAATATTCCCAATAGAAACTAGCAGCTCTTTTCGTTTGTATGCTCCAAACCTATCAGCACATTAGCATAATATCACGGGCACATCATTCTCATCTTCACACTCCGGCCTGTCAGCACATCCGCTTATAACACGCCGGCGCATTATTTCATTACACATCCCAATTCTGCCAGCACATTATTGCCATCTGCACACTCCAACTATCAACACATCTGCATATTAACACACCTGGCGGTTATGTCATTTGCTCATCCCAAGCCACAACACCTTATTCCCATCTGCACATTCCCACATCACTGCATATTAAAAAAGTTGGCGCTCTGATAAAAAAAAGACCTGCAAGCTAAAAAACCCGCAGGTGTTCATAACCTATGCCAACTTTAGAGTTCGTTTAAAAAAGCGGGCATAATACCCACTTTCCTAGTTATCTGTAAAACACTCTCGAAGTTCAAACTGAAGTATAAACAAAGCTTGTATGGCCTTTAATCCTTATTAACGCATTTGTTTATATTAACTTAAATCTCTTCACAATTAACCCGCACTATACTATGTACGTTAACATTAACATGTTTGGATTTAATAAAATGGAATTTTTTTTATCAAGAACAAAAAATTGGTAATCAGGGTGTAACACTGTTAAAAAGTTTAACAGGCACGGCAGCACCATAACCTGCCTGGCGTGCAAAACGGGTTAACGAAATATTCCTGTAAGATTTAAACAGTAATAAACAAGGGCAGTTTTATTGTGGTTTTATTGCAGTGATACTGGTATGCTTCCCTCCTAAAACCCTCCTTTTTCCCTACTGACATTGCTGCGCAACTCTACCCCCCTACATAAAACCCCACATCCTACGAGGCGGTCTCAAAGTAACGTGGTCTCAATTTAAGGGTTATCTTCTTCGAGATTCATCTTCTCAGCGGTACCACTTCCCTCATCTTCCTCAGCATCCTCCTCTTCTACGTCGTGTGTGGTGTTTGTATCTGGCAGGAGGGGGCCCGGCTGTGCTCCGTTATTTTGATGCGGCTGGCCAAAAAGAGGCGTTATCCGGTCACCGAAGCTAAAAAACGATGCATGGGTCACTAATGTTGGTGCACTGAAATCGAAGCCGGGCGACTGTGTATGATTAAGCGGCGCACTTGTTGAGGGGCCGGGATGCGCCGGAGTTTCCGTTACTATATCCTCTTCTTCCTGTTCTTTTTCGTTCCGCTGTTGAGGAGCCAGTGCGCTCTTTGCCTTTTTATGCGCTTCTGCAGATGATCCCTCCTCTTTGTTTTTTTTGCTGGATCTCCTTTTGCGTTTCCTGCTGTCAGCATCCCCGGAAAGGCCAGACTCAGGCGATGCACTTTTGTATTCCCCTTCCCCACCGCTGCTAAGCAGATCCAACACGGAAACTGCATCATCCGCCGGCAAACTTTCTTCTTCTTCCCCTATATCAGACATATTTGCGCCTTCCTCTTCCTCATGACCAGTTACGCCATCTTTATCGTCTTCAATATCCACCACAGCATCCGCTGCTGAAGTACCGGCATCATCCTTTTTGTCCGGCTCCTTATCAACGTCTTTTTTCTTTTTCCTGTCATTGGCCCCGTACAAGGGGGTAAAGTGATTGATCCCATCATGATAGATAAACAGGGGAGTCGTCGCATCTGCATTGCTTGATTCATCTACAAAGGTCTCGCCCTGGTATACCACTACCACTCCCCAGCCAATTAATCCGAGCTCCCGCAGGATAATATCAAGGTTTCCCGTACTGGCGGCTAACATTTCACCCACCGGCGCGCCCAATCTTTGCCTGATCCGGATAATGGTGTCTGCATCAGCACGGGCCACACCGGCCGCATCTGTAATGGCATTGATCAGGCAATTATTGACGTGGGTAAGCCAGGATGAATCACCTCTCTTTGCTTCCAGCTCCCCTATCTCTGTTTCATTGAGCGCTGTAGACGCCACCTGCTCCGGCTCCGCTTCAACACTAAGCCTGTCCAGGTCTTCGTCCTGGATAAACTTATCCTCTTTCTCCGGTATACTTTCGTCGTTCAGGTAATTAAAGGATATGGGGTATGCTTCCGCTATATATTTATCATGCAGATCTTTAGTTCCTCCATCTCTCAGACCTTTGATGGCTTTTTCTATAGTGCTCCTGCTTGCACCATCACGGTATTTTTCAAACCGCAGTAAAATGCCCCGCCATTTACCTTCACCGTGCCCGGTGGTATCAAGCTTATTAACCGACACTCCTGGTATCAGGTTAAAGTAGGTGAGTATGGCGCTGATCATCTGCTGTATGGTCGTGATGTTTGCCTCATCGGGATCTACCTCTAAGTTAGCCGCGATATCCTCTGCGGCGTCTCCTTCTACATACTTTACATTGCTGCCTTTTGGCAAATGCGCCCTTTCCGCGGCAAATAATATCACCTCATCGCTCATTTTCCTCAACGCCTTCGCCGCCTCTGCGATACTCCTGCCTATGATCCTGGTCCTCACCCTGTCCAGGTGTACGACCCAGGCAGTGGTGTGGGCGCCCATCGTTTTTGAAAAAGGAGATGGCGGCCTTCCGCTGGATAACATCTCCCCGATGTTCCCCTCAGCATTCAGTATGATCTGGATAGCCATGGGGCTTAGCTGACTGCTAAGGGTTGGCTCGCCGGGAGCTTTCTCCCGGTGTTTTCTTTTTGCCTTTTCCTCCTCTGATTCGCCTGAGGTTGTTGCTTCTTCCTCCTCTGGCCATACAAGTGCCTCTGGATTAAACAGGTTAAAGGGATTATTACCCTTATAATCTTTGATACCTGTTAAGGCATTGCGGGCATTATCCTTTAACCCCCGGTCTTCGGTCCGTTCGCCGGTATATTTCTCCAATGCAGCGCTGATCGCCTCATTGACGTTTGCTCTTCGCGCTTTGTATTGTGGTACCGCCCTTGATACCTGTTGTTTTACATTTTCAAATTCCTTGTGGAGGTTGTCGATGTTGCCGGTGAATTCGTTGTTCAGTTCTTTATTCAGCAGGTAGATCTCCTGCATCTGGTCCATTGTAGACCGTTGCAGGCTATAGAGCTCAGTTATTGACGTTAGATGGGTCACATTAATGTCGTTACCTTTGAGTGGGGTACTTTTGTTCCTGAACGTAACGCCCAGCAGATTAGCGTCCTTATGGATGATACCCAGGTTAGCAGTAACTTCATCGATGAGATTCCGGATATTCTGTTGCTTGATCTTTTTCAGGTTTTTGGAGAAATCACCCTTTTCCAGTTCCTTCCCTATTGCTGCATACACCTTAGGAAATAATTTCGCGATGCTTAGCCTATGCTGCGTCCATATCTCATTAATGGTAGTTATACCTTTCAGTTTGTCTTTGTCTACGCCGCCTCCTGTCAACAAATTGAAGGAAAATAGATTTTTCTCTACCGCGACCAGGCCGGCAGAACGATCATCAAACAGCCTGTACACGGCTTCCAACAACGTATCTGCATCTACTGCTGCTTCCCCTCTTTCAAAGGCGCTCAGGATCCTTGCTCCACGGGACTCGCCATGCCCTCTGCCCGCGGTGCCTTTACTTTTTGCGCCTACATTTACGGTACTGAAGGGTACGAGTTCCCGGGCATCCAGGTAAGCCC
>NZ_DATCRF010000012.1:0-2589 GCF_036569125.1 Chitinophaga sp.
GTAGCTCCGTAACTGTTACACCGGGCGCTATATAATAACAAACCAGCTCGTTCTGGTGATCATTGTTCTTATGCGCCATCACCACTACTTCCTGCATACCAGGCATGCCCAGTACGGCCTGTTTGATCTCGTTCAGCTCTACACGGATGCCGTTCACCTTCACCTGCTCATCCAAACGGCCCAGTATTTCTATGTTGCCATCCGGCAGGTACTTACCCATGTCACCGGTTTTGTGCATAAGCTCCGTACGGTCTTTCACAAAAGGGTTCTGGATAAATACGCTGGCAGTTAAAGCCGGGTCTTTATAATAACCTTTTGTCATGAAAGGTGTGCGGATGTATACTTCACCGATCTTACCCGGCTCGCATAACTGGCCCTGGTGTAAGATCATCACAGCCGTGTTGCTGATGGGCTGCCCTACGTGCATTACCTGGGAAGCATCTGCCGGGGCTTCTTTAATACGGTAAAAAGTTTTGGCCAGGGTGGTTTCAGAAGTGCCGTACAGGTTCACGATCTCTACATGTTGCGCGGCAGTACTGAACCACAACTGCAGGTCCTTACCATACAGGGGTTCACCGGCCATCAGGATATGCTTCAGCTCCGGCAGGCGTACTTCCGCAGCATCCTGCGCAGCTAATTCTTTGCTCATTAAGCGCCAGAGGGAGGGCACGCAATGCACCAGCGTTACGCGCTGTGCTTCCAGCCACGCCATTAGCGTAATAACATTAGAACGGGTTTCCGGTAAGGGCACACACAAAGTACCGCCACAGCTCAGGGGCAGCAGCACATCGCGCAGGGAAGCATCAAAAGTGATCTGTGAAAGCTGGCTTACCTTGAAGGTTTCATTTACGCCAAACTCTTTCAGCTCCCAGTGTATAAAATGGCTCAGGCTATCATGGCAGCCCAGGAATGCCTTGGCAGCGCCGGTGGAGCCGGAGGTATAAAAGATATAGTTACTGTCGCCCGGTTCATTGATCAGCGCCGGGTTTTCAGCTGAATAGTTCTCATAAGGCAGGTCCTCCATTACCAGCAGATGCGGTATATCCAGCTCCAGCTCGCGGATCAGGGTTTGCGCTGTTTCCTGCAAGGCGCGGCAGGTGATCAATACCCGTGTAGCCGTTTGCGTAAACATCTGCAGCAAACGCTTACGGGAAAATGCCGGGTCCATAGGCAGGTATACCCCGCCTGACTTAAACACTGCCAGCAGCGCGGTGGCCAGCTGAATACCCGCGGGCGCCAGCACGCTCACCACCTCATCCTTACCTACGCCTTTTTCTCTTAAAAGGTGCGCCAGCTGGTTAGCCTGCTTATTCAGCTCCTGGTAAGTGACCTGCTGCGTTTCCTCTGCTACGGCTATGTTATCGGGCACGCGCAGCACCTGTTGTTCAAATACGGTATGTATGATCCTTTTATTCATAAAAAGAGATTAATAGTCGTTACTGATACTTTCCAGCTGATGTACAGGTGCATGCTGGCGCATAACCGGCAGCTGTGCGTTGAGGGCAGTTAAGGATTGCTCCGGCTGTTGCAGAATAGCATTCATTAACAGCAGCAGCTTATCTTTCATTTGCACCATAGTGCTTTCCTCAAACAGGTCGGTATTATATTCCAGGATCACGCTCATGGTGTTGCCGGTTTCAATGAACTTCACGGTTAGGTCAACCTTGCTATAAGTATGGCCGGTTTCAAAAGGCGTGATCTTCAGATTGGCATCTTCGGCCTGTACCCAGGGCGTATCGCTATGCTGCACCCATACATCTGTTAAGGGAGAGCGGCTGGGATCATGTTCCAGGTGTAAGGCTTCCACCAGCTGATCAAAGGGATATACCTGGTGCTCATAAGCACCCAGTAAAGTTTGTTTTACGTTCTTCAGCAGCTGTAAAAAGCTATCTTTCCCTTGCAGCCGGGTTCTGATGGCCAGCATGTTCACGTACAGGCCCAGCTGCTCATCCAGGTCTTTATGCACACGGCCTGCTACGGGCATGCCGGTTACAAGATCATCCTGGCCGGAGTAGTGGTGTAATAATACCTTCACCGTAGCTAACAGGCACATATACACGCTTGCATCCTGCGTACGGGCCAGCGCTTTAATACCGGCTGTTAAGGTTTCATTGATCTCAAATTCCAGGGTAGCGCCGTTGGTGGTTCTGGCTAATGGCCGCGGGTGATCGGCAGGCAGCTGTAAGGCCGGTCCCATATCTTCAAACTGTTGTAGCCAGTAACGGCGGTGCGCCTGCCAGCTTTTATCGTTCACCTGGTTATTTAACCAGGCCGCATAATCCTTGTACTGGATCTTCAGTGCAGGCAAGGCGGTGTTCTTATTATTATACAATGCCAGCAGCTCTTTTACCATTACCTGTATTGACCAGCCATCAGAAATAATATGGTGCATGGCAAACAGGAACACATGTTGATCTGTTGCAACCTTCAGCAGCATAGCTTTTAACAGCGGACCGCTTTCCAGGTTAAAAGGGGTGCGGAACAATTGTGCCGCCATGTGGCGGGCTGTTTGCAGCGCCTGCGGATCGTTGGTCAGGTCTTTACAATCAATATGAAAGATCTGCGCACCCGCCTCCTGTACCCGGAACT
>NZ_DATCRF010000013.1:0-10989 GCF_036569125.1 Chitinophaga sp.
TATTTGTTGTACAAGCTGGGTAACAGCTGCGCTGTCAGCGGTTTTCACCTCTTTCCAGTAACCGGCAAAAACAGCGGCGTTATCATCTGTGATCACATATTGTTCTGTGCCGCGGGCGCCAAAGAACTTACCGCCTTCTTCCTTCACCGGGCGCAGGAACAGCAGCATGGCGGCAAAACCCAAACACATGGCCGGCGGCAATGTGTGCTTGCGCTCATAATAACGCAGCAGCGTGCGCACATTACGGGCATTCATTTTGGAGCTTTCCTGGAATGTAATGCTAATGAGCTTATGTGCAATATTGGGATTCGCAAACCGGTCCAGCACATCCTGCGCAAAGTTATCGGCATGCGGACAAATATCCTGTATGGTAGGCAGTATTTCCTCCATCACTACTGTACGGAAAAAGCTGTGCATATAGGAATGCTCCATACACTCGTACACCGTGTTCAATCCACCCAGAAATGCCAGCGGTACCGAAATGGTATGGCTGCCGTTTAAGATACGTAATTTCTGCTCCCGGTAGGGTGTAATGCTGGGTGCGATAAGCATGCGCGCATCTGCTTCATGAAAAGAAAGCCGCTGCTTAATATGCGCATCGCCTTCTATAGCCCATAGCAGGAAAGGCTCTGCATCAATCCACAAGCTATCTGTATAACCGGCTTTCTCCTGCAGTGTTTCCAGGTCTTTGGGTTTGCCTGGCACAATACGGTCAACCAGTGAATTACAGAAATTGTTGCTGTTCTTTATCCATTCTGTGAATGCTGCCGGCAGCTGGTTAAAGGCGGCCAGCTGTAATACGATCTCCTGTAATAAACGCCCGTTATCTACCACCAGCTCTGTAGGTACGATCACAAAACCCTTGTCTGCGCTGCCCTGAAAATACTGGAAACGCTCCCACAGCACCGCCAGCAATTTACCGGGAAAAGAGGCCGGCACACCATCGGAAATATTCTCTGCCACATACTGGATCCCTACTTCCGTAGTATTGGAAATAATCACCTGCAATTCAGGCTGGTGTACTGTTTCCAATACCTGCGCCCAATCTGCATTCGATTGCAAAACACGGCTAATAGAAGCGTTTATAAGGGTGCGGTTAATTTTTTCGCCCTGCGCTACGCCTTTGATATGTGTGGTGTACAAATTATCCTGGGAAGAAAATTCTGTGGTAGGGCCATCCGTAGATTTCACCACCACTACCCTGCCTTTGAAAAGGCCTTGTTTATTGGCTTTGTCTATCAGGTAATCTACCAACCCTCTTAACAACACACCGGTACCAAACTGCAGCACTTTTTCGGGGTAGTTAAAATACTCCTTTGAGATGTGGAGATCAGGCCGGCTTAACACATATTCGCTATTTAATACAGGCAACATGGAACTAATTTATAATATTTAATACTTTACCCGCTAAATATAGGCTTCCCTTTTAAGATTTTATAATAAAAAATGTGAAAGGCGCGGAACGCTGAATGCCGAATGCTTAACGCTGATGGCTGGGGATTGGTTCAGCTGTTATTCAATTGTTAATCAGCGTTAAGCGTTACGCATTCAGCGTTCCGCATACTCTCTATGCCCCTATCATTACTATCAATAACCTGCTGCCCGCCAATGGCAGGATTTTCTTTAACTTTGCAGCCTTACACGAACTACTATGAGCAGAAACGGCAAAGTGCTGGTGGCCATGAGCGGCGGTATCGATAGTACGGTTACCGCGCTGATGCTGCACGAGCAAGGATATGAAGTGATCGGCATTACGATGAAGACCTGGGATTATGCATCTTCCGGCGCCAGTAAAAAGGAGACCGGCTGCTGTAACCTGGATTCTTTTAACGATGCCCGCGCAGCCGCCGTACACCATGGTTTCCCGCATTTTGTGCTGGATATCCGGGATGAGTTCGGGGATTTTGTGATCAACAATTTTGTAGACGAATACCTGGCAGGCCGCACCCCTAATCCCTGCGTGCTTTGCAATACCCATATTAAATGGCGGGCGCTTCTGAAAAGAGCCGATGCCATGGACTGCGCATTCATAGCCACCGGCCATTATGGGCAAATACGGCAGCATAACGACCGTTACGTGCTTAGCAAAGGCATTGACGATCTGAAGGACCAGAGCTACGTGTTATGGGGCCTGCAGCAGGATGTGCTGGCACGTACCCTGCTGCCATTGGGTAAGTACCGTAAAACGGAGATCCGCCAGATGGCATTTGACTTTGGCTACCCTGAGCTGGCAAAAAAAGCAGAGAGCTACGAGATCTGCTTTGTACCGGACAATGACTACCGCGGTTTCCTGAAACGCCGGATAGATGGGCTGGAAGAACAGGTGAATGGCGGCAATTTTGTGCTGAAGGACGGCACTATTGTAGGCCAGCATAAGGGTTATCCCTTTTACACCATTGGCCAGCGTAAAGGGCTGGATATTGCCCTTGGCCGCCCCATATATGTAACCAGCATTATCCCGGAAACCAATACCGTGGTGCTGGGTGAGGAAGAGGACCTGCAGCGGAGCGAAATGCGGGTAGCCGGCATTAACATGGTTAAATACGACCATATCCCCGAAGGGCTGGAAGCCACTACCAAGATCCGTTATAAGGATAAAGGCGCCCTGAGCAACCTGTATCACACAGATAACGGGCAGATCGGCGTTCGCTTTTACGAACAGGTGAAAGGCATTGCCCCCGGGCAGTCCGCCGTGTTCTATGAAGGGGATGATGTAATTGGCGGAGGGATCATTCAGCGCCTGTAATCATCGATCAAAGAGAATGTAAATTTCAAACCAACGGAGGAGGTTCATAGAGACGATTTAAAAGACTTTATGAACGGGATAGATCATAAATGTAAAAGGGAAATGCCGCGATATTAGCTACAGGCTTATGATCGCGGCATTTCCCTTTTTATTTCGTTCATAAAGTCTTTTAATGCTCGCCTCACCTGGTTTAAGGTTTCACATTTACCCCGTTCATAAAGTCTTTTGACGGTTGCTATAAACCTCTTTCGCCGGTTTATGATTTTTTGTGTTTAGTACCCCTATTCCCTCTGATATTCATCCGGTTTTGCCGCTTTTTTCCTGCCTTTTTTTGCTTTTTTCCACTTTTTAGCTAGATAAGATGGTACTATACGCGCACTCGTGCGACTATTACCGTCCCGCAGACATCTGCGGGAGCATAAACCTTTATTGAATTTATAACCAAAAACAAAAGAACCGTCTATGAGAACCCGTTCTACGCGACGGCACGGACTTCCACGCCGTGCACCGTACCTGTACCTGTATTGTTCCGTTCTACTGCTAGCTCTCTGCCTGAGCATGCAAACGTTTGCGCAACAATTGTCAAGACTCCGCCAAAGCGGCACACGTATCATCAATGAAAGTAATCAGGAAGTGATCCTCAAAGGCGTAGGCCTTGGTGGATGGATGCTTCAGGAAGGTTACATGATCAAACCTTCATTTTCCGGTGGTGGCACCCAATGGTCCATCAAAAAAAGATTGTATGACCAGGGCCAGACCGATGCGCAGGTAGAAGCCTTCTACCAGAGCTGGCGTAACAATTTCATTACCAAGGCAGACATTGATTACCTGGCCTCCCAGGGATTCAACTGCGTGCGGCTGCCGCTACACTATGACCTGTTCCTCACCAGCGCCCAGCGCGCGGTACGCAACAGCGTGGCCCGCAATTCAGGCAATTACAACACGTATGTGAGCAACCTGACCTCCTGGTACAACAGCAACCAGCTGTTTAATGATGCTAACCTGGAAGGGTTCCGCCTCACAGACAGCCTGCTGAAATGGACCGCGGCCAACAACATGTACGTGATCCTGGACCTGCACGCCGCGCCCGGCGCACAAGGTACAGACGCCAACATTTCCGATGCCCTGGTGGGCAATGACCTGTGGAACAAACAGATCTACAAGGACATGACCGTTCGCCTGTGGCAGCGCCTCTCCACCCGTTACATCAACAACAACGGCGTGGCTTTTTATGATTTGATCAATGAGCCGAACAACGTACCGGACAACCGCACGATCCATGACCTGTTCGAGCGCCTGATCAATGCTATCCGCGCACAGGGCGATGATCACCTGCTTATGATCGAAGGGAACGGATGGGGCAACAACTACAATTACATGGAGCCCTTTACATTCTCCAACCGCTCCAACCTGGTGTACAACGCCCACCGTTACTGGATCACTAACTCCACTACGGAAACCAATGGCGATGTGAACCAGATCAACCTGATCGCCAACATGGTAAACTTCCGCAACACCAACCAGGTACCTGTTTGGGTAGGCGAAACCGGCGAAAATGACAACAACTGGTTAAGCGAAAACATTCGCGCGCTGAACTCAAAAGGTATTGGCTGGTGCCACTGGACGTACAAACGTTTTGACACCCAGGAAAATGCTGCCTTAATGCACATTAACCCGCCCTACCTGATGGATGGCGCCGGCAATATGGCAGCAGTGTTGAACAACATTAAGTTTGCCAATTGTGTAAAGAACAATGGCACCATTGCAGCCGTAGCACCCGGCGTACAGCCGCCAGCATCAACCGGCCCAATTGGTAAAACCATCTGGCTGAAAGGTTTCAATGGCCAGTATGTAAGCTCCGAGAACGGCACACAGGCTATGAACTGCAACAGGCCTACTGTACAGGGCTGGGAACAGTTCCTGGTAGGCGATGGCGGTAATGGTAAAATTACGCTGAGCAACCAGGGCAAATTTGTTTCTTCTGAGAACGGAGAACAGGCCATTACCTGCAACAGGGCCACTGCACAGGATTGGGAAAAATTTGACTGGATCGTAAATGCCGATGGCACTATTTCCCTGCGCGGCAGTAATGGGCTGTATATCTCTTCTGAAAATGGCACACAGGCTATGACCTGTACCCGCACTAACATACAGGGCTGGGAAGCCTTCAGCTGGGGTGAGGTAAGCGCTGCAGCTATGGCCGCAGCAGCAGTTGCCAACAACTTTAAAGTAGTAGGCTACATGCCTTCCTGGGCCGGCAACGTTGATCCGCAGTCTGTTCAGTACAGCAAGCTAACGCATATCAACTATGCCTTCCTGCTGCCGAATACCAACGGTACCCTGCAGCCTATTGAAAATCCGGGCAAGCTGCAAAGCCTGGTGAGCAATGCACATGCTAAAGGCGTGAAAGTAATGATCTCTGTTGGTGGCTGGAATAACGGCAACGACGGTGGTTTTGAAGCACTGGCTGCCAACAGCAGCACCCGCACCACTTTTGTAAACAACATGATCGCTTTCGTAAACCAGTATGGCCTGGATGGTGTGGACATTGACTGGGAATATCCTGACAATGGCGCCTCTGCCAATAACTACCTGGCATTAATGACACAGCTTTCCACTGAAATGCATAACCGTGGTAAGCTGCTTACTGCTGCGGTAGTAGCTGTAGGCGGCAGCAGCATTGTAAACGGCGTATTTTCCGTAGTGGACTTCCTGACCATTATGGCATATGATGCTAATAATGCGGATCACTCTACTTACGATTACGCAGTACAATCACTGAACTACTGGAGAGGCCGCGGCCTGGCCAAAGAAAAGGCCATACTGGGCCTGCCCTTTTACGCACGCCCCAGCTGGGATGGTTATAACACCCTGCTGGCTAACGGCGCCAGTCCTAATGCCGATGTATTTAACGGTAACTACTACAACGGTATCCCCACCATTAAACGTAAAACCAACCTGGCATTTGACAATGGCGGCGGTGTTATGATGTGGGAGCTGTCACAGGATGTTGCGCCTACCAATCCTAACTCACTGGTAACTGCCATTAACCAGGTAGTATTGGAAAGAAGCGGCACCAATCCTCCCCCGCCCGCAACCGCACCTATTGGCCAAACCATCTGGCTGCAAGGCTTTAACGGTCAATACGTAAGCTCAGAGAACGGCGAAGAGCCTATGAACTGTAACAGACCTACAGTACAGGGCTGGGAGCAGTTCCTGGTAGGCCATGGCGGTAATGGTAAAATTACGCTGAGCAACCAGGGCAAATTTGTTTCCTCCGAGAACGGAGAACAGGCCATTACCTGCAGCAGAACCACTGCGCAGGATTGGGAAAAATTTGACTGGATCGTAAATGCTGATGGCACTATTTCCCTGCGCGGCAATAATGGGCTGTATGTATCTTCCGAGAACGGCACACAGGCTATGACCTGCACCCGTACTACTATACAGGGCTGGGAAGCCTTTAACTACGGTATTGTAGGCGCAGCTGCCAGAACAGCTATTGCTGCAACTGCCGTTGCTCCTAAAGAAGAAGTATCCACTACTAAAGCAGGCAGCGCGCTCGTATATCCGAACCCGGTAGTAAAGGGCAGCACCTTTACGGTAAAGGTTGATCAGTACGATGCCAGCAAACCTGTACAGGTAGTGCTGATAGATGTGAACAAAAAGGTAGTATCCTATCAAAAGGCTAATACCGGTATGCTCAGCATCCCCACCGGCAATGTAGCCAGCGGGTTCTATATTATGACCATCACCAACGGTAAGAACACCTATACCAAAAAAGTGATCATTCAATAACACAACTAAAACAAACACTGCCGGTAAAAGACCGGCAGTGTTGTTTATACAGTATTGCGAGCTTTACGATCTCTTAATTTAACCTACATCTTATGAAAAAAAACCTATGGAATAAAACAGTCCTGCTGTTATTCCTGCTGCTTGCTACATCCTGGCAGGCCTTTTCACAATCATCATTTAAAGTAGTAGGCTACTTGCCCACCTGGGGCGGCAACGTAAGCGATGTACAATTCACGAAGCTTACGCATGTTAATTACGCCTTCCTGATCCCTACTGCTTCCGGCAGCTACCAGCCCATTGAAAATCCATCCAAGCTGCAAAGCCTGGTGAGCGCTGCACACGCCAAAGGCGTTAAGGTGATCATCTCTGTAGGTGGCGGCGGCGGTGACGTGGGCTTCCGCACCATTGCGCCCAGCGCCGCTATACGCGCCACTTTCGTGAGCAACATGATGAATTTTGTAAACCAGTACAACCTGGATGGTGTGGACATTGACTGGGAATATCCCAGCGGTACCAATGAGCCGCAGAACTTCCTGCTGCTGATGCAGGACCTGTATAATGCGCTGCACCCAAAAGGTAAGCTGCTGACTGCTGCCGTAATTGGCGAAGGCGGTTCCATGTTTGTGAACGGCCTTTTTCCTATTACAGATTACTTAGCCATAATGGCATATGACGATAATGATTTTCAACATTCCACCTACGACCTGGCCGTTTCCTGTATGAACTACTGGTTAGGCCGCGGCCTGCCTAAGGACAAGGCAGTGCTGGGCGTGCCCTTTTTTGGCCGGCCCGGCTGGATAGGTTACAACGAACTGCTTTCGAGAGGAGCCAGCCCCAATGCTGATGTATTTGGTAACATAGGATATAACGGTATACCCACTATTAAGAAGAAAACTAACCTCGCCTATGACAGGGGCGGCGGAATTATGATGTGGGACCTTTCTACAGACGGTGCAGGCGCCACTTCCCTGGTATCGGCCATTCATGAAGTAGTGGCACAAAGAAGCGGTGATACCAGCACGCCACCGCCCCCCACCAACACAGCGCCCATTGGCAAAACCATCTGGCTGAAAGGCTTTAACGGCCAGTATGTAAGCTCTGAGAACGGCGAAGAGCCCATGAACTGTAACCGGCCTACTGTACAGGGTTGGGAACAGTTCCTGGTAGGCGATGCCGGCAACGGTAAAATTACGCTGAGCAACCAGGGTAAATTTGTTTCTTCTGAAAATGGCGCGGCCCCTATGAACTGCAACCGCGATGCTGCGGATGGCTGGGAACAGTTTGAGTGGATCGCGAATGCAGATGGCACTATTTCCCTGCGAGGCAACAATGGTTTGTTTGTTTCTTCGGAGAACGGTACCCAGGCCATGACCTGTAACAGGGCCACTGCACAGGGCTGGGAAAACTTTACCTATGGCATAGTAGACGCAGCTGCCAAAACAGCTATCGCTGAACTTACCACCCAAGAAGCGGAAAGCGCTAAAACGGGTAATGCCGTCGTATATCCCAACCCGGTAGTAAAAGGCAGCACCTTTACCGTGAAGGTAGAACAGTATGATGCCAGCAAACCAGTACAGGTGCAGCTGGTTGATGTGAACAAACGGGTAGTGGCCTATCACAAGGCCAGCGCCGGTGTGCTCAGCATCCCCACCGGCAACATTGCCAGTGGCTTATACATCATGACTATCACCAACGGTAAGCATACGTACACCAAAAAGATCATCATTCAATAAAAAAGCATACACGTAGGAAACACAGGCCGGGTATTTTTGCCCGGCCTTTTTTATGCCTGCAGCTCCATGGAAATCTCAGCCGGAACGCCTAATTTCACATAAATGCCCGGCCCTTTGTGAAAACATTTTCCTTATCCGTTTCCCTTCTTTTTCCCCTATGCCTGCTGCTGGCCGGTATACCTGCCCGGGCACAAACACCCCGCTACCTAATTGCTTTTACAGACAAAAATGGCACCCCTTACCAGCTGAATGCGCCTGCAGCATATTTATCCACCCGCGCCATTGAGCGCCGCAGCCGCCGGCAAATTGCCATAGACAGTACCGACCTGCCGGTGAACGCGGATTATGTGAATGCGGTACTGCAAGCCGGCAATGTACAATTGCGCTATACCTTACGCTGGACCAACCAGGCGGTTATTGCCACCAATGATGATGATGCCCTGTTAAAAATACAGCAGCTGCCCTTTGTAAGAACGCTGGTAAAAAGCGCCAACCGGCTGTCGGCCCCGGGCGAGCGGCGCAAGCGGGATAGCGTTAGTACCGCCCGCATAATGGGTACTACAGATATTGACTACGGCAGCGCCTATACGCAAATTCATTTACATGAAGGAGAATACCTGCATAATAAGAACCTGAAAGGGAATGGCATGCTGATAGCGGTGCTGGATGGAGGCTTCCCTTCCGTAAACAATAACCGCGCTTTTACCTGGCTGCGTAATAACCAGAAAATTACCTATACCCGCAACTTTACAGATGGTACGGCGGATGTATATGATTATAGTGATCATGGCACACATTGCCTTTCTATACTGGCAGCTAACCTGCCCGGCGAAATAACCGGTACGGCACCCGAAGCCGCTTATGTGCTGTTACGCACAGAGGAAGCCGGCGCCGAACAGCCCATAGAGGAAAGCAACTGGGCCGCCGGTGTGGAGCTGGCAGATAGCTTAGGTGTGGATGTGATCTCCTCCTCCCTGGGATATAATACGTTTGATGATCCGCAGTATGATCATACCTATGCGCAGCTGGACGGCCACAGCCTGGCTATTACACAAGCCGCTGCACGGGCGGTACGCAAAGGCATGATCGTGGTAAATTCAGCCGGTAATGAAGGAGAGACCTCCTGGAAATACCTGCTGGCCCCTGCGGATGCAGACAGTGTGCTAACCGTAGGCGCGGTAACCAGCCAGGGACAGGTAGCTAATTTCAGCAGTTATGGCCCCACTGCTGATGGACGTATAAAACCCGATGTAGCCGCAATGGGAGTAGGCACTGCGCTGGTAACCACCGATGGAACTATTACGGGTGGCAACGGCACTTCTTATGCCTGCCCCGTGCTGGCCGGCCTGGTAACCTGTTTATGGCAGGCTTTTCCCCGGCGTAGCAACCTGGAAATTGTGCAGGCGGTAAAAGCATGCTCCAGCCAATACCCGGCCCGGGATAACCGCATGGGATACGGCATTCCCAACTTTCATGCAGCGTATGATACCTTATTGAAACGGGAAGCAGGTGATACCGCTTTTATCCGTGAGCAGCTGGCCAATCGCATGATCAAAGTATTTCCCAATCCGTTTACCAGTCAGCTAAGCATCTATTATCAATCCACTGCCTCACAACAGCCTATTTACCTGCAGCTGATAGATGCTGCGGGGCGGCTTACCCGTAGCTGGCAGCTGCCTGCTGTAAGCAATTACGGCTACTTTACCACGCAAACAGGATTGGATAAATTACCTGTAGGTATGTACTACCTGAGATTTATACAGGGAAATAACAAAGAAGTAATAAAGCTGATAAAACAGTAATTCCATCATCTGCACATCTGCATATTTGCACATCCGCACATTTCCCCACATCCACCGGCACATTAGCATATCAGCACATTAGCACATTATTTCACCAATTTCGCCGCAAACATAGTATCCGCGCCAATGTTATAACCGGTAATAATACCGCCATCGCGCCATTGCAGGCCGGTATGCTCACAAATATGTTTTACCACCGCTTCATTCTCCTGCTTAAAGGCAGAGCAGGTAATATAGATTAACGAGCCGCCTTTTTTCAACAGCGGTACAACGTTTTCGGCTATACGTTTTTGTAAGTTATGAAAGGTATTGATGCGTGCCTCTTCAAAAAAGTACAGGTGCTCCGGACTGCGGCCCCAGGTACCGGAACCGGTGCAGGGCGCATCCAGTATAATACCATCAAACGATCCGTAGTCAAGGGTTTGCGGGGGCACTGGTAGGGTAAGGTCCAGCGCTTTGGTTTCATAATTCTTAATGCCTGCAGTGTAAAACCGCTCATGCAGGTTTTGCAGGATGGATACGCGCACATCACTCACCGTAAGCTGCACGCGCGGCTCCTTATCCATCAGCAATAAAGATTTTCCGCCGCTGGCAGCACAGGCATCCCACCAGCGCTGCCCGGGTTTAGGCGTAAGCAGCTGGCCGGTTTGCTGGGATGAGGCATCCTGGATCTCGTACCACTCTTTATTTCTAATAAGGGTTTCTATGTTAGTGCCGTTGGGTAATGCCAGCATATCCTCTGCCAGCCACTCCCCTGTTATACCGGCCTCCTGCAGTAATGCAGTAATAGCCTCCTGCTTGTTTTTCCGTACGCGGATGAATAAACGGGGCTGCACAAAATAGGCGTTGGCAAAAGCCGCCGCATCTACGCCTTCTGAAAGCGATGCCGTAAAAGGGAAAATATCATTGG
>NZ_DATCRF010000014.1:0-20066 GCF_036569125.1 Chitinophaga sp.
GCATAATAGCCTTCTTTTTTATTCAGGAACTTATCGTTGAAAGCCAGCTTCACTTTTTCGCCCAGCTCCTTAAATGCGCTTACATCGGCTGTATTACCGGTGATGGTGGCAAAGCGTTCCATCACGGTAAGCAGGTGATAATAGAAAGCAGTACCCAGGTAATCACCGGCAGTTTTACGTGCAGGGTCTTTCGAGTGAATGAGCTCCGGCGATTCCGGAGGCATGCACCAGTCGCCATAGGTATCTTTTGTGAGAATGTAATCCTTCATGTATTTATCCTTCATGTAGTACATCCACTTTTTCATGGAAGCATAGTGTTTGCGCAATGGCTGATCGTCCCCATACTGCTCATACAGCAGGTTGGCGATGATCAGGTAGGCCGCCGGCCAGGTCATGTTATCCGAATATATTTTCCAGTAAGTGGGCGCCACATCGGGCACACTGCCCTCGGGCTTTTGCGCATCTTCTATATCCTGCAGCCATTTGGCGTACAGCATATGGTTATCGAAAATAAAGCTCTCTCCCCTGGCGCCTACAGCACGGTCGCCCAGCCATCCCATACGCTCATCACGCTGCGGGCAATCCGTAGGCATGCCGCGGTAGTTGCCGCGTATGCCCCAGTAGGCGTTCTTATATATTTTATTGATCACTTCATTAGAGGTTTCAAACCGGCCGGTAGTTTCCATTTCATCATACACCACCCTGCCTTCAATGGCGGCCAGGTCCGGCTTGCCGGGATAGCCTGTTACCTCCACATAACGGAAACCATGATAGGTGAAACGAGGCTCCCATTCTTCTGTGCCTTCCCCCTTTAGTGTATAGATGTCCGTTACTTTTGCTGAGCGGAGGTTATCCATATACAGGGTACTGTCATCTTTCAGGCGTTCCGCAAACCGCAGGCTTACTTTGGCGCCTTTCTCTCCTTTTACTTTAAGATGCACCCAGCCTACAAAGTTCTGTCCCATATCGTAAATGAACATACCGGGTTTGATCTCTTTCACACTTACCGCTTTCACGGTATCCATCACTTTAATATTATTATTGGGCTGCGCTACCAGCAGCTGTGCAGGTTCTTCTACCAGCTGCACCGGCAGCCAGTTAGCAGCGTTATATCCCGGCTGCGCCCACCCTGTAAGCTCTTTGGTGGCATCGTACTCTTCACCGTCATACTCATTATTAGCGATAACAGGCCCTGCGGCGGTTAACTTCCAGCTATCGTCTGTGATCACGCTGCCCGTGCTGCCATCGCCATATACAAGGTTCAGCTGGCAGATCATTTTAGGATAACCGTAGTTTGTTATGTTGGGTATCCGCATATGAAAGAAGCGGCCGTTACCGAGGATGGCGCCGATCGCATTATTGCCTTCTTTTAATTCAGCGGTTACATCAAAGGTGTTGTAAAATACGCGCTTGTTATATTCGGTGGGGCCTGGCGCCAGCACCTGGTCTCCGATCTTTTTGCCATTAATGTACAGCTCATATAATCCCAGTCCGCTGATATAAGCGGTGGCGCGCTTTACCTTTTTGCCAACGGGAAATTCTTTCCTGAGATAACGTGCCGAAAGGCGGGTGAAGGTGTCTGTAGGTTTTTCCCAGGTGAAAGCGGAATCGAGCCCTATCCATTTTGCCTGCCAGTCTGTGGGCTGCAACAGTCCTACGCTCCAGCTGGCAGGCTTGCTCCAGCCGGATTCTTTACCGTCATTTGTCCACACTTTCACTTTCCAGTAACATTGCGCGCCACTGCTGAGCGGCTTACCTGCATAGGCTACATTAATGGATTGATCAGAGCTTACTTTCTCTGAGTTCCAGAGATCTGCTTTATCATTGTTCAATGCATCTTCAGAAGAGGCTACCATAAGCTGGTAGGCCGCCTGTTCGATGCCCCTGCCGCTGCTTTCTATCTCCCAGCTTAAACGGGGAGCGCTAATATCAATACCTGACGGGTTTTCGCGGAATTCACAGCGCAGGTGCGCCAGTGTAAGGTCATTGCTGGTTTGCTTACAGGAGTAGATCAATACTACCGGCAGGACTAAAAGAAGGATCCGTTTTATCATGCTGTTGTATTTAAATAATAAATGCTATTGTGGGTTCTGTTCAAGGTTATCGAGATTTACATCTGTTTGCGGTAGGGGCAGCAGCAAACGGTTGTTGCTTACCTGGTAAGCGTTTGAGGGTATGTAAGTATGCTGCTGTTTTTCCTTCACACCATGTGCGTTCATGACGGTAACGGCATTGCCTGAACGTACCAGGTCGTACCAGCGGTGGTTCTCAAAAGCCAGCTCTACCTGTCTTTCATGGAACAGCGCAGTTCTGAATGCAGCCTGGCTGTTCACTTCCGCGGCTGTTTTGTTTGGCAGGCCTGCCCTTGTTCTCACCTGGTTCAGGAGGTCAAATGCTTCACCGTTGGCCACAAAGCCCTGCTCGTTCAGGCATTCAGCGATCATCAGCAACACATCTGCATAACGCAGCACGGGAAAATTATCGTTGGTGCGTCCTACTTCCGTGAAGCCATGGTTATACTTTTTTACATAAGGAATGTTCACAAAAACACCGTTGCTGGTATAACCTTCTGCAAGGGATGCTGCCTTGCGTTTGTCGCCTGCTTCATAGGCGGCGATCATGTCCTGTGTAGGAATATTCCAGCCGGAGCCGCTGCCGTTGATGCCTGTTTTGGTATCGCCGGTTACCGCGCTGCCCGATGTATAAGGGGCAAACGTGTACATGAAGCTGCTGAACAATCCTGTTTGTGAGCCCAGGTACTGGATCTCGAAAATGGATTCGGGCCCGTTCTTTTTATTCGGGTCAAAGATATCAGCATAATTAGGCACCAGCTGGTATCCCAGGGCAGTAACTTTGCGCAGCTCCGTTAAGGCTTCGGCGTATTTCTTTTGTGTGAGGTATACTTTGCCCAGCAGGGTGCTTGCCGTGCCGGAGCTTGCCCTTCCTACATCGGCGCCGTTATATTTTGCAGGCAGCTTTGCAGCAGCAGCGGTAAGGTCGGATATTATAACGGCATATACCTGATCTACGCTTGCACGTCCTTTGGAAAGCGACGAATCGGGCGATTGTACGGAATTCAGGCGTAAGGGCACACCGCCGAACTGACGTACCAGGTTAAAATAATGAAAGGCCCGCAGGAACTGCACCTCGCCGGTATACTGGTTGCGTGCAGCGTCGGACATGGTTACTTCGCTGATATGCGCCAGTACATCGTTACAGCGGGAGATGCCGATATAGCTATCCTGCCAGAAGTTACGGATACATTCGGCGGTAGCGCCTACCAGGAATTCATCTACAAATTCCCACTGCTCCCTTCCCCTGTCGGCGTTGTTGTATTGGAAAGCGCTGTTATCTGATCTCATTTCGCCGAAGATCCAGTAGCTTTCACGGCCCAGGTCCTGCAGTATGTTGTAAGCTGCATTCACGGCCTGTTTGATCTCGTCTTCATTCTTGTAAAATACATTGCTGTTGATGGTGGCTTCCGGGTTCAGGTCCAGGAAATTTTTGCCGCAGCTGGTGGTCAGCAGTACTGCCATCAGCGTGATGAGGATATATTGGAAAAATCTTTTTCCTTGCATAACAGATGATTTTGCGGTTAAAAGGACAGGTTAAGGCCCAATGTGAACGTACGTGCTATCGGGTAGTTAGTAAAATCCTCACCGGGTGTAAGGGCGGTGCTGGTGGCGTTGCCCGAAACAGTTTTACGGCTTACTTCCGGGTTGGCGCCGCTGTAGCCTGTAAAGGTGTGCAGGTTCTGTACACCGGCATACAGCCTTGCGCCGCTGATGAACTTTGTATGTTCCAGCCACCTTCTGCTGAAGTTGTAGCCCAGCGTAATGTTCTGGATACGCATGAAAGAGGAGCTTTCTATCCAGGAGGAATTCACATCGCGGTAAATCACCCTTGCGCCATTGGTAGTTGGCGTAACGCCATCTCCTGGCTGCTCCGGCGAGCGCCAGCGGTTCAGCACTTTACGGTCTACGTTAAAAATGCCATCAATATTCAGCAGGTATTGATTGGCGGTTTTCATTACCTGCCCGCCCTGTGAGCCTACTAATACAATACCCAGGTCAAAGCCTTTATAGCTGAAATTATTCGTAAGGCCCCAGATGAACCTGGGATTAGGATCGCCGATGATGGCAAAGTCATTCACCGGTTCTATGATGCCGTTACCATCCACATCTTTATACTTGATAGAGCCTACTACAGAGGTAACGTGCTTAGGCGAGCGGTTAAGATCGTCCTGGTCTTTATAAACGCCTTCCACCACATAACCGTAGAACAGGCCTACCGGTTTGCCTACTTCTGTAATATGCTGGAAAGAGCCTTCGCCACTGCGGCCGCTGTAAATAGGATCGTTCTTGGCATTTAATGCCAGCACCTTGTTACGGTTAAATGCAATGTTGGCGTTAGTGGTCCATTTCAATGCACCATCCAGGTTATCGCTGTTGATGCCTATTTCAATGCCCTGGTTCTTTATTTTACCGGAGTTGATGATCACGTTCGTGTAACCGGATGACAGCGGGATCTCCGAATTGTATAACATGCCTTTGGTGATACGCCGGTAATAATCAACCGTAAGGTTTATGCGGTTGCCGAACAGGCCTGCATCCAACCCTACATCCAGCTGGGACGATTCTTCCCAGGTAAGGTCAAAATTGCTCAGGGAAGATGCGCTTCTGCCATTGGCGATCTGGCCGCCGAAAGCATAGTTATAAGCGGCAATGTTAGACATGTAAGTGTAGTTACCGATATTATAATTACCTGAAAGGCCATAGCTGGCGCGCAGCTTCAGGTCGCTCAGCCAGGAAACGCGTTTCAGGAATTCTTCTTCTGAAGCGCGCCAGGCAATAGCGCCGGAAGGGAATGTACCATAACGGTTGTTGTAACCGAAGCGGGAAGAGCCATCGGAACGCACGGTTGCAGTGAACAGGTATTTATCTTTCAGCGAATAGTTGATCCTGCCCAGGTAAGAAAGCACCGCCCATTCCTGCACATCCTGCGAATAGGAAGGAATGGTGGCGGCAGCGCCAATGGGCTGGATCTTGTCATCCGGATAGTTGGAAGCGTTGATCTGCAGAAAATCCTGGCGCTCCTTCTGCGCAGTATAACCCAGTACCACGTTCAGCGCATGATCTTTTCCAAAGGTTTTATCGTATGACAGCAGCATTTCCGTGAGCCAGTTCATTGCATTGGCTTTTGACTGGGAAGAGTTGGGAATGCTGGGCGGCGGATTATTTACCCCGCCTAAAAAAGAAGGATTGAATACAAAAGTAGAGCCGTTACCGTAGTTCACATTAAAGCTGGCCTTTGCCTTCAGCCCGTTAATGATCTCGTATTCGCCATAAATATTGCCAAGGCCATTAAAGCTCTTTACATTGGTTACGCCAAACTCCAGTGAATTCAAAGGGTTGGCAGCGCTGAACATGCCGGGCGAGCTGATGTAAGGCGTACGCTGCCCGTTATTGTCATACACGGGTATCAATGGACTAAGCCAGAGGCTTTGCGTAAGCACATCGGTAAAGCTGTTCTCAAAATTGTTCACCTGCTGAGTGCTGTAGGTAGGCGCCAGGTTAAGACCTATCTTCACTTTGCGGCCTATACGGCTTTCGATATTTGCCCGTACGCTGTAGCGGTCATAACCGGTGTAACGTACTACGCCATCCTGGGTATAATAACCTGCTGAAAAATTATATTTCGTATTCTCTGTACCACCGCTAACGCTCAGGGTAGTATTATGCTGCAATGCTTTTTTCAGTACGGTATTGTACCAGTTGGTACCGGCGCCATATTGTTCCGGGTTGCGGTATTCTTCCGGTATATCGGCATCCGTAGCGGTTTGCCCGCGGGATGCAAAATCATCTATAATAATATCTTTCCTGAACTGGGCAAACTCGCGCGCATTCAGCATTTGCGGCCGTCCCTTCTGAGGCACTTCCTGGAAGCCGGTATTTGTGTTAAGGCTTACACGCGGCACACCGCTTTTGCCATGTTTGGTAGTAACCACTACTACGCCGTTAGAGCCACGGGAGCCATAGATGGCGGTGGAAGAAGCATCTTTCAGTACCGTGATGGATTCGATATCATCCGGGTTGATGATGTTCAGCGGACTGGCTTGCTGGCCGAAACCGGATGACAAAGGAAAACCATCTACTACATACAATGGATCGCTGCCTGCGCCTATGGAGCCCGAGCCCCTGATGCGCACGGCTGCGCCACCGCCGGGTGTACCGGTTACGCTGCTTACCTGCACGCCGGGTACTTGTCCGGTTAGTTTCTGATCCATACCTGCTACCGGCAGATCCTGCAGCTGTTTGCCGCTTACATTGGCCACAGCGCCGGTAAGGTCTTTCTTTTGCTGGGTGCCGTAGCCGATCACCACTACTTCGTTTAGCCCCGCAGTAGAGGTGATCAACCGTACATTAATAACCGGCTGGCTGCCTACCTGCACACGTTTTTCATCATAACCTATATAATGAAAAGAAAGCACATCGCCGGCAGCAGCGGCAATGCTGAACTGCCCGCCGGTATTGGTTTGTGTGCCTTGTGATTTACCGGCTATCTGCACGGTAACGCCAGGCAAAGGGTTGCCGGAAGAATCGGTTACCTGTCCGCTGACAGTGCTCTTTTGCTGTGCGGTGGCACACAGGCAGCAGAGCATGAACACCAGGTTGCACAGGAAAACAGGCCAGCGTTTCGTTTGTTTGTTGGTAATGCTGTTGTACATAACGGGAATGGGTTTAGCTGTTAGGAATGGATATGCAAAGAGATATCCCTGCCTTCCGGATGATGGCGGAGGCAAAACATAAAGACGGTTTACAATATGGTATTAGCTATCTATGAAAGCTACCTGTATGCATGATAATAGTGGTGATACTTTTTCATAACCGAGGAATTTTTTTGTGTTTTAGTTTAAATAATATGGCATGGCAGGAGAAGGCTCTCCTGAAATAACTGAGTACATTTGAAGGTGAGGTCAAATTAGAATAAAAATTCAGGGCAACTATCCTATACTATCTTAAGCGCGGTTGAATATTATTTTACTAAATTTAAATAGCGCAGGCAGCAAGCCGGGGATAATAGCCGCTCCATTATTTAAATACCTGCATCCACGCAATGAATAATAATTTCTTTAAGTATCTCAGTATTGGACCAACTGAGGAAAGATGGGGAATGTATGTTACTACGGCAGGCTATTCCAAAGTAGCCCCGCATGAACATTATCCCAACCAGGAACATCCAAGCAGCCACCATCTTACCTGGAACAGGGGCCGGATCCTTAACGACTATTACATGATATTCATATCCCGGGGCCGGGGTGTTTTCTGCTCTGCGCTTACCCCGCCGGTGGAAGTGGAAGCCGGCACCTGCTTCTTTTTATTTCCCGGCGTATGGCACCGTTATAAGCCGGATGCAAAATCCGGCTGGGAAGAGCATTGGGTTGGTTTCCACGGGTATTATGTAAAACAGCTTATGGACAAAAATTTCTTCAATCCCGCAAACCCATGTGTGCACATTGGCCTGAATAAGGATCTGCTGGTATTGTTCAACCAGATCACGGATAGTGTAAAAGCATCCTTTATCGGGTATGCGCAGCAGATTGCAGGCGTTACCCTGCAAATGCTGGGCATTGCCCATACCGCTGCCGTGAACAAACAGCAGGATATTAACCCGGTGGAAAAGCTGATATCCAAAGCAAAATTCCTGCTGCAGGAATCCTATGAGCAATCCGTTGACCTGCAGGAGCTGGCCAGCCAGCTGCCAATGGGCTACTCTGCATTCAGAAAAAATTTTAAGCTGATCACAGGTGTGTCCCCGCATCAATACCATCTTGAGCTGCGCCTGAACAGGGCTAAACATTTACTGGAATCCACCGTGCTTAATATAAATGAAATTGCAGATCAAACCGGATTCGAATCTATCTATTATTTCTCCAAGCTTTTTAAAAGAAAAACCGGCCTGTCACCTAATGAATACCGGAAAAAATTTCTTCAGTCGCCGCAGCAATACTTTGAGAACAACTATGAATAAATATCCCTGGTGCGCTGTACAGGCGCAGGTCAGGGGTGGTCAAAAAACAGCCCGGCAAGAGCGGCATTTTTACCCCTTACCTGGTTTACCCTTATACGTACCGGGCGGTCTACCGTAAAGCGCAGGTACTTTCCTTTTTCATAATGTTCTATAAGCTGTACCGGCGCCAGTATTGCCAAGGTATCCAGGTCAAATATTTCCACTGCAGATCTGCGCTGCTGCGCATCCGGGTCCAGGAAATACAGAGAGATACATACCGGGTGTTTTTCTTTAAGCGGCAGGTCTATGGTAAAGGTTTGCTGTGTGGGAAGCGGATCGCGGGTAATAATAGCGCTGGCTGTTCTGCCGGTGTCAGCGTTTTGCCAGCGGATAAACCCTGCTTTATTGGTTGTTATGCTGCCGATGCAGGGAGGCAAATGGCTTTCATCTACCCGGGCTCCTTCTTCAAAAAATGCAAAACCATCCTTTCCGTATTTTCCCCTCCAGCTGCCGGAAGTAACGCTGTCCTGTATAAAGGTGTGCAGGCGCCAGCTAAGCGGCGGCTCCTGCAAGGCGCTGCTGTTAAGCATTCCCCGGTATTGAATGCGTATAACATAACGGCCCGGCTGCAGGTTGCTTACATACACATAATTGCTATCCTCAACGGCTGTATTGTATAAACGGTTGTTAATACGCAGCTGCGCAATTTTTCTGCCGCCTTTAGGAAGCCCCACCTTCACCGCCTGCGTTCCGGGAGGAACTGTTAGCTCGCATTGGCCGGATCTTATATCAAAAGAGGCCGCTATATTGCCGGAAGGCGCAGGCACCACGCCTTTTACATACGTAAGTCCGTTTTGCAGGTAGGGCTTAACAACAAACTGTTTAAAACCCGGCGCTGCAGACCGTATTCCCAGTATATTTTGGGAAAGCCAGCAGGTTACGCCCGCGCCCCAGGGATGCGCCAGGCTCGTATAGCCGCACTGGTTATTTGGCGGTGCATCATTCGGTTTTAAAATGGCGTTCCAGGATGGCCGGTACACTTCAAAAAAAGAGGTGCCGCCATAGTGCAGCTGTCCGCCCCAGCAATCACGGATAGTGGTAAGCGCCTGCGGGATAAAGCTGCTGCGCGCCATTGCCTGGATAATAAAATACTGGTTAAAAGGCGAATAGGATAGCCGGTTAAGCCGGTCCTTAAAACATGCTGCTGCCTGCTGTAACACACCCGGATCTGTTAACCCTGCATTCAGGGCTTCCGCAATTGCATGCACACCGTAGCGCTCAAATGAAGCGCTGCCGTTGCTAAGCCCTGCTGTTTTTTCAGCGGCATAACGGCTAAATAATAAAGCTGCTGCGGTGTCACCCGCGGCAAGCATGGCAGCGCTGAAATCTTTCCAGGCATGAATGCAAAGCATCTTATAGGCATTCTGGCACTCCTGCAGCTGCGGGTGCTCAAAACCGGCGCCCAGCCTTTCATCCCAGCCCATAAAGCCTAAGGATGGTATGCTGTCGTACTCCCGGTAAGCAAGCTTTAGCCGGCTGGCCGCTACCGGCAGCAGCGACTGCAGAAAGGCGGTATCGCCGGTATAATTAAAATAGTCTGCCAGGCTAAGCACCCAGTACAGTGAATAAGCAGGTATGTCATTATCCTTACCGGCAGTGCGCCTGATATTTTCCTTAACGGCGTTATAGTTGGCAAAAGCCACCAGCGATGCTGCCTGCGCGGGATAGGCATCGCCGGTCCAGGAATGGCGGTCGCTGCGCTCCATTAATATAGCGCCAAAATAATCCTGCATCAGGTTCAGCTTTACGGTATAGGCGCCGGTGTACCATATCCTGTTCAATACTGTATCGCTGCAGGAAAAGCTGCCCGCATAGTTCACCGGCTTTACCTGGCATACCAGCCGTACTTCTTTTATAGTAAAAGGGGCCGGCGCCTTATTGATATGGATCCAGCCAAACCTTACGCCTTCATACAACGCATCATTCAGCTCCAGCCGGTAGGTATTTCCATGTTTTACCGGTACGGCTGTTTTTACCGGGTGCGCTGCGCCGGCATTCACAATAGCAGGTTCATTGTATTCACTGATGCTCATGGTTATTTCAGTGCCGGCGGGTATATTATCTGCATCAAATTCCAGCCAGGCCGCGCTTTCCACGCCGAAATCAAACATCAGCGTTCCGGGCGCCTGCACATTAAAAGCCTTGTTGTGCTGTACAAAGGAGGTGGCAGGAGATGCCTTTGCTTTAAGCGGATAAAGCGTGTACACCTGCAGTGGATCGGTGTAATGCGGGTTTGCCCAGCGGTAACGGATCAGCGGGTCCGGCGAAGCGGGTACAGGCGGGGCATTGAATTGCCCGCCATGCAGCGGCCTGTAAGGTGTTGCGGATTGTGCAAGAACAGCACTGCCGGTAATGACCTGCAGAAAGAAAAGTATTATTGATATGCGCAGCATACCTTCAAAATTAATGACTGCGTTTATAAAGGCTTTTTCCAAAACGCGTTAATTTTTATCTTTTTTGTCTTTTCAGCGTGTGCTTACCATACCCTTTACCAGCAAACGTTCCGGGCAGCGGAACAAAAAAGAAAATATATCAGAAAGCACAAAAGAAGTAATGTTTTGTATATCCATCCCCGCTGCGGTTTCTGATAATTTTGACCTGTAATCATTACACAACCAAAATCACCCGTTATGAAAGAAATGGTCAATCTATGGCGGCCAAAACAATGGCTGCTCTTATTTATTTCATTGTCGGTAAGCAGCTTCTGTTTTGCGCAGCAGCAGGTAACGGTCAAAGGCACCGTTGTTTCCGATGCAGGTGAACCGCTTGCAGGCGTTACCGTTATTCCACAGGGTTTGTCCGGCGGCACTACTACAGATGCTGCAGGCAAATTCTCGATCAGGGTGCAGGATGGCGCCACCCTTGTTTTTTCATTTATTGGGTATGAGAAAAGCACCTTTGTAGCCGGCAAAGACGGGTTAACGGCCAGCATACGCCTGCTGCCCGGCCGCGCAACATTAAATGATGTTGTAGTGGTAAGCTATGGCACGCAAAGAAAGCGTGATATTACCGGCTCCATCAGCCAGCTGAAAGGAGCAGAGGTAAAAGATATGCCCGTAGCCAATGCAGGCCAGAAGCTGCAGGGCAAATTTGCAGGGGTGCAGATCAATCAAAACACCGGGCAGCCGGGCGCCAACCTCTCCTTTCGTATCAGGGGCGCAGCATCTATTAACGCGGGTAATAACCCGCTGATCGTTATTGACGGGTTTCCAAGCGAGAGCGGTCTTGAAACCATCAGCCCTAACGACATAGAAAGCATCAGCGTATTAAAAGATGCATCTGCCGCGGCCCTATATGGTTCAAGGGCCGCCAATGGCGTAATACTGGTAACCACCAAACAGGCTAAAACCGGGCAGCAAAATGTAACCTTCAGCGTGTACACCGGCCTGCAAACCGTTTCAAAAAGAGGCCGCCCTGATCTTATGAATGCAAGGGAATTTGCCGAGTTTAAGAAAGAGTATTATGAAGATGCTGCCCGCTATGAAGGTTATACCGGCGGTGTACCTGCCGCCTACCAGCACCCGGAGCAGATCGATCCCAATGGTGGCACCGACTGGTTCCAGGTATTGCTGCGGGATGCGCCCACGCAGGATTACAACCTGTCCCTTACAACCGGTACCGGCAAGCTTAAATCTGCCGTAAACCTGGATTACAACCGGCAGGATGGTGTTATGATCAATCAGTGGGCGGAAAGGTTCACCGGCAGGGCCAATAACATTTATAATGTTTCAGACCGGCTTACATTCGGATTTAACCTGGGCGTAACCTACCGCAACCAGAATATTACCCCGGGCCTGGGAGAAGGCCGGAATATTATACAGTGGGCTTACCTGATGGATCCTACTGTTCACTATCAGAATGCAGATGGCACCTATCCTATCGGCTTTTCACAGCCCGGTATGTTCTCTATGCCCAACTATTACCAGGTTTTACGCCTGAGCGTGAACCGTACCAAAAACCTTACACTGCTTTCAAACGCTTATGCAAGCTATGAATTGGCAGATGGCTTAAAGTATAAGATAAGCGCTAACATCAATACAGATAATTCCATTTACCGTTCTTTCGCCCCCTCTACTGTAAGGGGCGGCGCGCAGCCTGCTTCTTCGGCCGACGCCAATTACAATACCAGCAGCTTCCTTTCCTGGCTGCTGGAGCATACGCTTACCTATACCAAAACATTTAATGCCAAACACAACCTGGATGCTTTTGTAGGATACAGTGCTCAGAAATCCGATTTTGAGAACAGCAGCATCAACGGCGCACAGTTCCCGGACGATAATATACAATGGCTGAATGTGGCCGCCAGCCGCATAGGTAATGTAGCCGCCAGCGATTATTCACTGGTATCGCTGATAGGCCGGATAAATTATAATTATGCTGAAAAGTACCTGCTGTCCCTGGCATTCAGAAGGGACGGCTCTTCCAAATTCGGCTCCAACACCAAGTACGGCAACTTCCCTTCCGTTTCTGCCGGCTGGGTGCTTTCTGAAGAGAATTTTATGAAAGGGCTTAAGCAGCTCAGCTACCTGAAAATAAGAGGCAGCTGGGGAAAGGTAGGTAATAACAATATCGGCACCTACACGTACCTGGCAGGCATTAACCAGAACAATTACGTATTCAATAATCAGCTGGCGGCCGGCAGCCGCCCGGATGGCATTGGTAACCCTAACCTTACCTGGGAAGCCACTACCGGCTATGACCTGGGCGCCGACATAGGCCTTTTTGACAACCGGCTTTCTTTAACCTACGATTACTACCACAAAAAAACAGACGGGCTTTTATATGCAATAGACATACCGGTACAATCCGGTTTTAGCAGCGTAACATCCAATGTGGGCAGGTTCGATTTCTGGGGCCATGAGATCACCGTTGAAAGCAGGAACCTTACAGGAAAGTTAAAATGGACCACCTCCCTGAATATTTCCTTTGACCGTAATATTGTAAAACAGCTGGGCACCAGCAATGCGCCTATAGGCGGTTACCAGGAATATTGGGATGATAACAGGACCGCGGTGGGCCACCCCATAGGTTTGTTTTACGGTTATGTAAATACCGGCGTGTACATGACACAGGAGGAGTTTGAAACGCAGCCGCATGGCGCCACCTCTATGGTAGGCACGGCGAGGTTTGCCGACATAAGCGGCCCCGAAGGAAAGCCGGATGGAAAAATAGATATTAACGACCGCACCTGGATAGGCAACCCCAATCCTGATTTTATATACGGCATCACCAACCAGCTTAGCTACGGGAACTTTGATTTTTCAATGGTACTGGCCGGCTCTGTTGGTAATGATATTGCAGATGATGCTTTCCAGTCAACCGAAAACCTGGACGGTGTATTCAACGTAAGAAAAGGAGTAGCGCGCCGCTGGCGTTCGGAAGAGGATCCCGGCGACGGCATTTACCCGAGAACCCGCTCCGGCACTACGGCCGATTTCCGCAACTTCACCACGCGCCAGGTATTCAGCGGCACTTACCTGATGGCCAAGAACATTACACTGGGCTACACCTTTACGCCCAAAAAACAATCGCTTATCAAAAGCGCAAGAGCTTACCTCACCGCGCAGAACGCGTTTACGTTCACCAAATATCCCGGCATGAACCCGGAGGTTAGCTTTCAGGGGCTTAATGGGATTAACCAGGGGCGCGACTTTACGGCCTTTCCCATTGCAAAAGTGTATGCCATTGGCTTAAATGTAAATTTTTAAAAGGAACGTTATGAAAAATAAACTAAGCTATAATCTGCGTCCCGGCCTTTGGGCTTTACTGGCAGGCATTCTGCTGGTCTCCTGCGGAAAAGATTTCCTGAACGTGTATCCGGAAACCTCTTTAAGCTCCGCCAGCTTTTACCAGACCCAGGCCCAGTTTGAGCAGGCGCTGGTAGCGGCTTATGCGCCCCTGCGCAGCATTGTGAACACCGGTGTGTATATGGATGAGATGCGGTCTGATAATACTTTCTTTACGCGGTACAGCGCTAACCGCGGCTTTGAGCCCAGCAGGGAATCCCTGCCGGAGATCCTTGACGACGCTAATTCCAGCGCAGTGGTGAACTCACCCGGCAACCGTTATGGCGATGATTATTCCGGCATTGCCATGATAAACATCATCCTTTCCCGGCTTGAAAAAATAGCGCTTCCGGCAGGCGCAAAAGACTCCATTGCCGGAGAAGCGCTTTTCCTGCGCGCATTCTATTATTTCGATCTTGTGCAGCACTACGGCGGGGTACCGCTTCACCTGGAAGAGATCACCGCACCTGACCAGTCCTTTAAACCCAGGAACACCGTTAACGAAGTATATGCACAGATCATCAGCGACCTGGAAGAAGCTATTCCCAGGCTGCAGGTAGCGGCCAGCTTTCCGCAAAGCGGCAGGGCTACCAAAGGCGCTGCTAAAATGCTGCTGGCATATGTTTATATGTCTGCTCCGGATAAGAACTATGCTGCCGCAGAAACGGAGCTGCTGGATATAACACATATGAACTATACGCTGCTGCCTGGCTATGCAGCGGTATTTGACCCTGCCAACAAGAACAACAGCGAATCTATTTTTGAAGTACAATACCTCTCAGATCTTGTAAGCGGCCAGCAAAGCAGCTTTGCCTGGGCATTTGCACCCAAAACCACCAATCCTGATTTCCTGATGGGATATAAAGGCAGCTCTATGAACATTTTCAGCGGATGGAATGTACCCACCCAGGAAATGGTAAGCTCCTATGAAACCGGCGACCTGCGCCTGAATGCCTCCATAGCAGTGGTGGAAGGCAGCATCAGCGGCGTGGAAGATTTTACCGCCACTGCTGTTAAAAACCCGGCAGGCTATACGCCGCAACCGGGAAAAAGTTTCTTTTACATGATAAAGAAATATTATCACCCGCCTTATATATCGGAGTTCAATACGCCTGAAAACTGGCCTGTGTACCGCTATTCCGGCGCATTGTTGCTGCTGGCCGAATGCCTGGTAAGGGAAAATAAGGCCCAGGAAGCCCTGCCCTATGTGAACCGCGTTAGAACAAGGGCCGGCCTGCCCGCACTTACCACTGCCACGCTTGACAATATAGCCGATGAAATGCGGCATGAGCTGGCTTTTGAGAACCACCGCTGGACAGATCTTATACGGCTGGGCAAGGCAATACCGGTTATTAAAGCAAAAGGCGACCGGTTAAAAACCATCTATCCCTGGCTTTTACCCAATTCTTTTAACATAACGGAAAACCGGCTTATATACCCGATCCCTTTCCGGGAAATACAGATCAATCCACAGCTAACACAAAACCCCGGCTACTAACGCGGCCGGTTAAACGTTAAGCGGTGTAAGAACAGTGAACCGGGAACAGATTTCTTAACCGTTAAAACATATGTATGCATACAGCGCTCTCAAAAGAACAAATAGATGCTTACCGCCGCGATGGTTTCCTGGTAGTGGAAAATTTCCTGTCGCCGGAGGAGCTTGACCATTGGAGAACAGCCGTAACCGAAGCAGTAGCGGAACGTAAGGGCCGGAAAATGCCGGCCAGGGAAACCAAAACAGGTGAAGAGGATGGGATTAACAAGGAAAGTGACTATTTCGGCAAAGTGTTTGACCAGCTGCTGAACCTCTGGCAAACCAATGATAAGGTTAAAAAGATCATGCTGGATGAAAAGCTGGGCGGGATGGTGGCCGCCTTAGCCGGCTGGGAGGCTACCCGTATCTGGCACGACCAGGCGCTGATAAAAAGACCCTGGGCCAACCCAACCTCCTGGCACCTGGATACGCCTTTCTGGTCTTTCAGCGACCGCCGCGCATTGTCCATCTGGGTAGCGCTGGATGATGCAACACTTGAGAATGGCTGTCTTTATTTTATTCCCGGCTCTTACCACAGCACCGGGTTTGAGAACCCGGGCATCGGGAAAAATATGGATGCTGTTTTTGAGTTTTACCCGGCTTTTCTGCAGGCCCGGTCTGTTGCAGCGCCTATGAAAGCCGGCAGCTGCTCGTTCCACAACGGGCTCACCATACATGGTGCAGGCGCCAATATGACCGGCGGTTTCCGGCGTGCAATGACCTGCGCCTATATGCCGGACGGCGCTGTTTTTAACGGCATCCAGAATATACTAACAGATGAGCAGGTGAGCCAATTAAAGCCGGGGGATCTTTTAAATAACGATGAGCAGAATCCGCTGATCTTCAGGAAGGGCGGATAAGGGGATATTGTAAGGGTCATTTACCGGCCTTGCTTTCCCTTATCTCCAACCCGTAGATCTCTTTCAGCCGCAGCAGGCACAGCTCCTTATTGGCCAGGGGCACGCCTATTTCCATTGCGCAAAACAGCTGCAGCTCCTGTGAAAGGATGCTGCAGTTGTTTTGTTTTACGGTATTCATCACCTCATTCAGGATGGTATAGTCAAAGCTGAGCTGGAACTTTCGCTCCACATTTTTTTGCACGGCGGGTATCAGCTGCAGCACCAGGGCTGTAGCCATTTTATAGGCGTTAATGAGGCCGGGTGCGCCCAGCAGGGTACCGCCAAAATAACGCACTACGATCACTAAGGTATCAGTTAGCTGTTTGCTGTCTATTTGCCCCAGTATGGGTTTGCCTGCCGTGCCGGAAGGTTCGCCATCATCGCTGGCGCGGAACTGCAAACCATCTGTACCCAGGCGGTAAGCAAAACAGTGGTGGGTGGCTTTGGGGTGTTCTTTTTTAACAACCAGCAGGCATTCTTTTACATCGTCTGTATTTTTTACCGGGAAAGCGTATGCAATAAATTTACTGCCTCTGTCCTTATATTCTGCGGTGGCTGTTTTCTCAATCGTAAAATAAACTTCCATTTTTTTTTAGTGGGCAGTTGGCAGTGGGCAGTTGGCAGTCAAGCGAAGATATACTGTTATATACTGCCAACTGCAAACTGCGGACTGCCAACTATTCTGTGTTTCTATAATATGTTATATTATCCCCCTGCAGGGTTGTTTGTTCCATTAATAATGCGCGGGGCAGTACCGGCGCCTTTACACCATCGGGCAGCATAGTGCTGCCATTAATAACCCGGGCTTCGTCCCACAGGCCGGCTTCTATAAAACGCTGTAACAGATACGCGCCCCCTTCAACCAGCACACTGTTAATATTCCTTTTATACAGGTGCTCCAGCACCTGCCCTAACAACGGCTGCCGGAAATCAATCTGCACAGTTTCCGTAAGGCCGTTGGCGCCTGATGCTTTTTCTGTAAAGAACCAGGTGGCTATGCTGCCATCCCACAGGTGATAATGCTGCGGTGTTTTCAGCTCCCGGTCTATTACTGCGCGCACCGGGCTTTTACCGGTCCACAGGCGGTTGTTGAGGCGGGGATCATCGGTAAGGGCGGTATTGGTGCCTACCAGAATGGCCATTTCCTCATTCCGCCAGCGGTGTACCAGCCGGTCGCTGTATTCATTGGAAATACGTACCGGCTCCCCGCTGAGCGTGGCCATAAAACCAGCCGGGCATTGCGCCCATTTGAGCACAATATAAGGCCGTTTCTTTTCATGGTAGGTAAAGAAACGTTTGTTCAGCTCCCGGCAGGCCCTTTCCAGTACGCCAACCGTTACCTGTATGCCGGCCTGCTGCAGCTTTTCAATGCCTTTGCCGCTTACCTGTGAAAAGGTATCGGTACAGCCGATGACCACCCTGGCGATCCTTTCCTTCACGATCCTGTCGGCACAGGGCGGCGTTTTACCATGATGCGCGCAGGGCTCCAGCGTTACATACATGGTGCATTGGGGGATGAGGTATTTATCGGCTTCCGGCACCCGCTCAATACAATCCACCTCTGCATGCGCCTGGCCATATACCCGGTGGTAGCCTTCGCTGATAATACGGCCCTGGTGCACCAGCAGCGCCCCTACCATTGGGTTAGGCGCTACCCGGCCGGCGCCCAGCTGGGCCAGCTGCAGGCAGCGTTGCATAAAAAGTTCGTCGTGCATAGGGTTCATGCGCTGAACGTTGGTTATGTTTGCAAAAGTATTATTTTCAGACCATTTGCATGAACATACAAGCGGCATTTACCTATATCATCAATACCATCGCCCCTATTTATGAACCCAGGGAGGCGGCCAACATAGCTCATATAGTAGTGGAACATATTACCGGCCTCAATAAGCTGGACCGTATTGTGTATAAAGACCGGAACCTGGACCCCGGGCAGCAAAACCGGCTGGAAGAGGCGGTGGCTGCACTGCTGCAGCACCAGCCCGTACAATATGTAACCGGTACGGCCTGGTTTTATGGTATGGAGCTGCTGGTGAACCGCAATGTGCTGATACCCCGCCCGGAAACAGAGGAGCTGGTGGAATGGATCGTAAATGATGTGCAGATGGGCAAATATTCAAATATGCAGATGGGGACGAAGGATCTGCAGCTACTGGATATCGGCACCGGGAGCGGCTGCATTCCTTTAGCTTTAAAACAGGCGCTGCCGGCAGCTGGTGTATGGGGTATTGATGTGAGCGACGGCGCTTTAACCCTTGCAAAGGCCAATGCCGCCAAACAACAGCTGGATGTACATTTTACACAGGTAAATGTGCTGGATGAAGCGGCTACGGCCGCTTTACCCATGTTTAATATTATTGTGAGCAACCCACCTTACATTAAGCAGAGTGAACGTTTGGGCATGCAGCAGCAGGTGCTGGATTATGAGCCTTCCTTAGCGCTGTTTGTACCGGATGAAGATGCCTTATTATTTTACCGCCGTATTGTACAACTGGCTGGCAGCAAGCTTTCCAAAGGAGGCGCTTTATACTTTGAGATCAACGAAGCATTAGGATCCGAAGTAGTGAGCTTAATGGAAAAGGAAGGGTTTGCCAATGTGCAGCTGCGGCAGGATATTTTTGGAAAAGACCGCATGGTGAAGGGGGAAAACCTGCGCGATGTGTAGTGCTTTTTCCTAAGCAGTGAGGCCTTGTTGCCACAGTATTTCAGGGCTGTTTTTACTGTTAGGAGGGGAAAATTCAGTTATTCATCCTGGCATGATAATGGTGCATACTTAATCAAACGGACATTGATTTCCTAATTCACCTTATCCGTTTCCCTAAAAAGAAACAGTGATAAAAAACGAAAGGAATAAATGTTCTGAAAAGGAACGGTGATATCCTAATTAACCTTATCCTCTTTCCTTGTAAAAGGGAGATGATAAAAAACAAAAGGAATAAGCGTTCCGACCCTTAGAGGTCGATGAGAAAGTTAAAAAAATGAAGGCGATGAAGTTTGCAAAAATTGTAGTTTCACCTCCATCATTAAACTGATCATCGATCTCTTTTTTTATGCCTATTCCTTCCGGTTTGGATTTGCAGTAGCCAGTACTACTTTAGCCCCGATCTCACGCGCTACTTCCATTACTTTCACAATATCTTCTACAGGCACTGATCTTTCTGCATTGATCACGATGGTGGGATCTACATTTTCGCGGGCAATGGCCGGCACCAGCATTTGCTTCAGGCTTTCAAAAGGTATTCTATTGGTGCCGATGTAAAACTCTCTTTTATCGTTAATGCTCACCACTACTGTTTGTTTAGCCTTGGTGTTACTCTTGGCTTTAGGCAGGGTAAGCTTAATAACATTGGGATTAGCCAGGGTAGATACGATCAGGAAGAACAGCAGCAGAATGAACAAAATATCGTTCAAGGCCGAATTATGCAGCTCTACCTGCCGTTTTCCTCTTCTATCTCGTAAATTCATGAGTATGATTTTAGATCTTAGATTTTAGATTTACGATTTGAATTGGGCAGGTATTCGCTTAATTCAAATCTAAAATCTACAATCGTAAATCGTAAATTATCTTGTTGGTTCCTGTAAGATATCAATAAACTCTGCGGATGCAGCTTCCATCTTATTGATCACTTTATCTATCTGCGCATTCAGGAAGCTGTAACAGATGTATGCAACGATACCGATTATTAACCCGGTAGCAGAGGTGATCATTTTTACATAGATACCGCCGGCAATGGTGCCCAGGGTAATATCAGAGGTAATGGAAATGTTAAAGAAGGT
>NZ_DATCRF010000015.1:0-2021 GCF_036569125.1 Chitinophaga sp.
GTGGTCAGCAGGGAGCTCAGATGGTCGGCATAGAAAATATCATCTGAGGGGAGGTAGCTGATGTAATTATACGAAGCCTGCCGCATACCCAGGTTCAGGCAGTATCCCAATCCTTTATTGGCAGTATGCTTAAAGTACCGGATGCGTTTGTCGGCCCGGTGCTCTGCCAGCAGCTCTTCTGTGTAATCCGTACTGCCATCATTAATGATGATCAGCTCCCAGTGTTCATGCTCCTGGGCCAGCAGGCTGCTGATGGCCCTTACAATAAAGCTGCCCTGGTTATAGGTGGGCATTATAACGGATATGCCTGTATTAATTTTCTCCATGTTGGTAAAGGATCTAATGATAAGTAGTAAGTGCCTGTTGGGGCATGGATGACTGAATATTCAGGAAACGTTTTTCCGTTTGCTCAAACAGCTGTGATACCGGGCACACCAGCCTGCCGGGAACCGGCGCTATATCCCCGCCGCCGAAATTTTTCTGAACAGAAATAAAAGGAAAGAACGTTAGCTTATTACTGGTGATGGATGAATAAAGATCTTCCACAACGATGTCCTCATCATACGGCTCGCTGAGAATGCGGGGAAAAAGGCTTCTGTACAGCACCATAAATTGCGTGCACATAAAGCTATTGACCCACCAGGTATGCTCCATAACAGGGATGGTTGTGCCAAAGCCGCCAATGCCGCCGCATAACATTTCCACCCCCAGCTCATGCGCTTTAATAATAGTTTCCAGGAACATTTCTTTTGAGTAGGCGGGTGTAAACTGGTGGTCATCTTCACAAATAATAATAACATCATCATCGTTATCCATGGCCAGCTGTATAATGTTGCGGATGCCTTGCCACAGGCCCAGGTTGCCCTTTTCGTGACGGATCGCATCCACGATGGTCACATCAAATTCTTCCCGCTGCGCAAATTGCTGCTGAATGTGTGATCTTCTTTCCGTTCTTTCCGGCAGGCTGATCACGTAGGTGGATAAGGTAAGGTTCTCCAGAGAGGCAGCAGGGATCCGCTGATCTATGGTTTGTTTTCTTTTATCGTAGTACCGGGCTACATTCTGCAGGATCTGTATGTTCTCAGCAGTGGTTTTAAACAGCTCTTCCACGCGCCGCTCATCGTTGTTCTTGCTGGTTACATCAGAATAGCCAAAGTCTTTCTGGGTGGAGATAAAAGGGTAAATAAAATATTTATTCCCTGTTAAGGAAGATATTTTATAGTCGGCTGCATCCCCGTTATCAAATACGGCATTGAGTATGACAGGGAAGAATTTTCTGAACAGCACCGTGAACTGCAGTCCTGAGAATTTTTCCATCCAGCACATGTTTTCCGAAACCTGCAGGCAGCTGGTTAACCAGCTAACGCCGCCGGAAAGCACATCGGCCTGCATGGCCGCTGCCTCTGCTATTAAATAACGCAGCTCTTCGGGGTCATAGGCGCCGGTGAACAGGTGGTCGTCCTCGCAAAGTATAATATGATCTGCATCTTCACTCACCAGGTTTTGCAGGATGTGTTTGATGGTATTCCACAAGCTAACCGCTCCATTAACGGCAGGCAATGGCGCTACAATGCTGAGGGCAAATTCATCACGGCCGGCAAACTCCTGCAGGATATGCGCCTTCCTGTCTGGCCTGCTTTCCAGGTTAACGATATATGTAGGAATAGCTGTTTTGTTCATAGCTTTTTTTGTAACAGGTTCTAATTTTTAATGAGCGTGCTTAACTTTTTTTCAATATAAACGCCTTTATCTGCCGATGAGGTCCGGGACAGTATCCTGCCTGCCGGGTCTATTAATATTTGCGTGGGGTACGCTTTAACCTTATATTGATCAATAATGGGCTTCTTATCCGGGTTTGACATTTCCTGGAAAAGATGGATCCAGTTCATGCCGCTTGTTTTTATCATTGCTTTTAAAGCATCCATATTTTCAGGATTATCATAGGCCACGCTTACTACCTGCACCTTATCTTTAAATCGTTGGGAGATCCTTACCAGGTCCGGTATTGCGCTTATGCAAGG
>NZ_DATCRF010000016.1:0-8254 GCF_036569125.1 Chitinophaga sp.
GTGGTGGTAGTGGGTTATGGCACACAGAAAAAAGCCACCCTTACCGGTTCCATTTCCGTTATAAAAGGGGCGGACATTGTAAAAAGTCCGCAGCCGAACGTATCCAACTCACTGGCCGGCCGTTTCTCAGGCGTAATTGCCAATAACCGTTCCGGTGAGCCGGGGTATGATAATTCCAATATATATATACGCGGCCTGGCTACCACCGGCAATAATGATGTATTGGTGGTGGTAGATGGGGTACCGGGGCAAATAGGCGGCCTGCAAAGGCTGGACCCGAATGATATAGAAAGCATGTCGGTGTTGAAGGATGCTTCTGCAGCCGTATATGGCAGCCGCGCGGCCAACGGGGTAATATTAATTACCACCAAACGGGGTAAAACAGGTAAGCCGGTGATCAGTTACAGCTTTAACCAGGGTTTTTCCTCGCCCACCCGCCTGCCTAAAATGGCAGATGCGCCTACCTATGCCACCATCATGAACGAAATTCAGTATTACACCAACCCGGGTGGCGGCTTAAACCAGTTTTATACGGATGCGCAGATCCAGAAGTTCAGGGACGGCTCCGACCCGCTGAACTATCCCAATACCGACTGGCAAAAAGCTACTTTGCGGAATACCGCGCTGCAGCATCAGCATAGCCTGTCTGTAAGCGGCGGCACTGAAAATGTAAAATATTATGTGTCCCTGGGTACCATCGGGCAGCAGGGCATTTATAAACATGGCGCTACGCAGTACGACCAGTACAACTTCCGTTCAAATATAGATGCCAATATCACCAAACGCCTGAAGGTAGGCTTGTACTTATCCGGCAGGGAAGAGGACCGTGTGTACCCGCAAACCGGCGCCGGTGATATCTTCCGTTCTATTTACCGCGCCTATCCTACGGTAGCGGCTATTTATCCCAACGGGCTGCCTACCTCCGGTATAGAAAATAACAACCCGGTGATGCAGGTAACAGATATAGGCGGTACAAACCGGAATCCCACACAGGTGTTCAACGGCATTCTGAAAGGTTCTTATGATATTCCGGGCCTTGAAGGCCTGTCGCTGGACGGTTTCTTCTCGGTAGATAAATCCTGGAGCGCTGATAAATCATTCAGCACCCCTTACCCGGTATACAGCTATGATGCTGCTAATAATACTTATAATAAAGTAGTGGTAGGCGGTTCCGCAGGCCTGGCTTCCCTGAACCAGTACCAGCTGAACCAGTCCCTGGTAACCTCTAACATCAAGCTGAATTTTACCCGCCAGTTCGGTCAGCATCATGTGGATGCCTTTGTGGGTTATGAGCAAAGCAAAACCGTAATGGACAGCTTGTCTGCATCCCGCTTAAACTTCCCATCCTCACAATTGCCGGAGCTGTCACAGGGCGGATCTGCAGCTACGGATAAGAACAATGCCGGTAAAAGCTACCAGTTCACCCGCAAAAGCTACATAGCAAGGCTGGCTTATAACTACCAGGAAAAATACCTGCTGGAAGGGCAGGCGCGTATAGACGGTTCTTCCACTTTCCCCAAGGGTAAGCAATATGGATTTTTCCCTTCCATATCCGCAGGCTGGCGTATTTCCAAGGAAGACTGGTTTCAGCCGGTATCTTTTATCCAGGACCTGAAGCTGCGTGGCTCTTATGGTACCTTGGGTAATGATAACGTAGGGCTGTTCCAGTATTTTGATAACTATAGCTTCAGCAACCAGTATGTGGTAGGCACTGGTAGTAATATCCACCCGGGTATAGACCTGATTAAACTGGCCAATCCCAATATTACCTGGGAAACAGCCAAGAAGCTGGACCTGGGCATTAATGCCGTTTTCCTGCAGCACTTCTCAATGGAGTTCATTTACTTCCAGCAAAAACGTTCCAATATCCTTACCCAGCGCAATGCTTCCATTCCGCAGGTATCCGGTATTGTGAACCCCTTTGGCAGCGATCCTTTGGTGCCTTCCGAAAATATCGGGAAGGTGAACAGCAATGGTATAGAAGCTACCCTGGGGTATAATAACTCTGCCGGCGATGTACATTACCACATTGGCGGTAACTTCACCTACGCAAAAAGCAAGATCATTTTTATAGACGAAGCAGCCGGCGCACTGGATTACCAGCGCCAGACAGGCCGCCCCCTGAACACTTACCTGCTGTATAACGCCATTGGTATTTTCAGAACCCAGGCTGACCTGGATAATTATCCGCACCTGCCCGGCGCTCAGCTGGGAGACCTGATCTACCAGGATTACAACGGCGACAAGCAGATCACTGCAGATGATGCTACCCGCACAAAATATGGTAACATTCCTGAGATCACTTACGGCATAGTATTAGGCGCAGATTATAAAGGTTTTGACTTCTCTGCAGTATTGGCCGGGCAAACACATGTAAGCCAGTACGTACTGCCGGAATCCGGCACCATCGGCAATTTTTACAGCAGCTGGGCCGATAACCGCTGGAGCCCCAACAATCCCAACGGCAGCTATCCGCGTGCAGATAACAGGGCTTCTGCCTCTATTAACGGAGGACTTTATAATAATACGTTCTGGTTGAATAATGCATCCTTTTTACGGTTAAAGAATATTGAGCTGGGGTATAACATTAATGCGGATATCTTATCCCGCATTAAAATAAGCGGGCTGCGTGTATATGCCAATGCCTTTAACCTGTTCACCATTACCAAAGTGAAGGATTATGATCCGGAAGGCGGTCCCACAGGGTCCTCCACCAGCAGCAGCGGGCAGTTCTATCCGCAGCAGCGTATTGTGAATGTTGGCGTGAATGTTAAGTTTTAAACCGTAAAAAAGAAGCCATGAAGACTAAAAATATTTTAAGCATAGGGATCATTGCAATGGCAGGCATCCTGGTGTCCTGTAAAAAGAACTACCTGGATATTACGCCCACGGACCGTGTGCCTGATGTAGCGGTGCTGGCCGATTCTGCCTTGTTTGAAGATTTTGTGATCAACCGTTATATGAGCGTTAAGCTGCAGGATAAAGAAGGCGAAGGCACCAACCCCGGTTTTGGCCGCGGGTTTGAATATGCCATGTGGAGCGCGCTTACGGATGAATCCATTTATAACAATGATGATAATACCTGGCTGGTGCAACGCGGGCAGCTGGCCCCGGAGAACACCGGTATTGCAGGCACTATCTGGGGGCGTAGCTACCGCAGCATCCGCGAATGCAACTATGCGCTGAACCAGATAGACAGTGTGGCAATGAGCGTAAGTCACCGTACCCAGTTAAGGGGCGAGCTGCATTTTATACGCGCTTTCCGCTACCAGGACCTGATCCGCAACTATGGCGGTGTAGTGCTGATGGGCGATAAGGTGTATAACCTGGAGGATAACCTGGGCGATGATGCTTTATTCACCCGGGCCACCATAAAACAAAGCATTGACTATGCCGTGTCAGAGCTGGACAGCGCTATTGCGCAGCTGCCGCTGGCAAATGATGATAGCTGGCAGCTGGGAAGGGCTACCAAAGGAGCTGCGCTGGCATTAAAATCACGCCTGCTGCTGTATGCAGCCAGCCCCCTGTATAATGCAGGCGCCTGGGCCGCTGCAGCTGCTGCAGCAAAGGCAGTGATGGACCTGGGCAAATATTCCCTGGATGCCAGTTACAGCGGCTTATTCCTGAACGCCAACAGCAACGAGATCATTTTTGAAAGACAATATGCTATTGGCGCCCGCCACGTGTGTCTGGAAATTTCCAACGGCCCTAACGGCTATAACGGCTGGGCAGGTAACACGCCTTTACAGAACCTGGTGGATGCCTACCAGATGAGCAACGGGAAAGATATTACCGATCCCACTTCCGGCTATAATGCGCAGAACCCCTATGTAAACCGGGATGCCCGTTTTTATGCCACCATCTTATATAACGGCGCCACCTACAGGAACAGCACCGTACAGATCTATACACCCGGCGGCAAGGACAGTAAAGACGGCCCTTCCAACTGGAACACTACCAAAACAGGATATTACCTGCGCAAGTACATGGACGACAGGAACCCGATCGACAATCCCTGGAATGTGGCCGGCCTGCAGCCCTGGATCTATTTCCGCTATGCCGAAATATTGCTGAACTATGCTGAAGCGCAGAACGAAGCAGTAGGCCCGGATGGTACAGTGTACAACGCTATTAACCTTATCCGCAAAAGGGTAAATCAGCCCGATCTTCCCGCGGGGCTTTCCCAAACGCAGATGCGCGATGCCATCCGCAAGGAGCGGCAGGTGGAGCTGGCGTTTGAAGAACACCGTTTCTACGATGTACGCCGCTGGAAAATAGCCGATGTAACAGAGAATGTGCCGGCCTATGGGGTGGATGTAACTACCAGTGGCGGCAGCTACGTGTATACGAGAAAGGTAGCCTTAAGCGGACGGGCCTTTGCCGCCAAGCATTACTGGTTACCCATTCCAAGAACAGAGATTCAGGCATCCAATAACCGGATAACACAGAATACAGGGTATTAAAAAATAAAAAGTAAAAAAGTAAAAGGTAAAAATTAAAAGTTGACGTAGCATGAAAAGTAATCACTCATTTGTTCGCGGCATTGGTTTTACTTTTTACTTTTTACTTTTTTACTTTTTTTCACAGGCGCAGCATAAACCGGTTGTTGTAAGCATGGATGCGGCTGTTACTTACCAAACGATCCAAAACTTTGGCGCATCAGATGCATGGGCATGCCAGTATGCCGGCAACTGGCCGGATGCTAAAAAGCAGCAAATGGCAAACTGGCTGTTTGGAATGGATACTACTGCCGGCGGTCAGCCGCAGGGCATAGGACTTTCCCTGTGGCGTTTCAATATTGGCGCAGGCAGCGCTCAGCAGGGCGATGCCAGTGGCATTAAAGATGAATGGCGCCGTGCGGAATCATTCCTGGAACAGGATAGCAGCTGGAACTGGAAAAGGCAGGCCGGGCAACTATGGTTCTTACAGGCAGCCAAAGCAAGAGGCGTGCAGCAGTTCCTGGCTTTTTTAAATAGCCCGCCGGTGCAGCTTACAAAGAATGGAAAAGCATTTGCCAGCAAAGGAGAATGTAATATTGATGCCGCCAAATACAGCGCCCTGGGCGCATACCTGGTACAGGTGCTGAACGGCGTGTATACAACGGCCGGCATCCTGTTCAATTATATCAGCCCGGTTAATGAACCGCAATGGGATTGGAGCGATGGCGGGCAGGAAGGATGCCCTTATACCAATGAGCAGATCAGCGGCCTGGTACGCAGCATCAGCAGCGCGTTTGCAGAGAAAGGAATTGCTGCAAAAATACTGCTGCCCGAAGCAGGGCAGATCAATTACCTCTATGAAAAAGGAGATAAACCCGGCAAGGGCGAGCAAACCAATACTTTTTTTGACCCGCATTCCGCGGGGTATGTAGGCAACCTTCCGCAGGTGCAGCACAGCATTGCCGCACACAGCTACTTCACAACATCGCCTCACAACAAGGCGGTGCAAATGAGGGAAAAGCTGGCAGCCGGTGTTGCCAGCATAGCCGGCCTGGATTACTGGCAATCTGAATATTGTATCCTGGGCGATAATGCAGGTGAGATCAATGGCAGCAAAAAAGATCTGGGCATGGAAGCGGCCCTATATCTTGCGCGGGTTATCCATAATGATCTGGCGGTGGCCAATGCCGCTGCCTGGCAGTACTGGCTGGCCATATCGCCCTATGATTATAAAGATGGCCTGATCTACATTGATAAAAATAAAACAGACGGGCAGTACCACGATAGTAAAATGCTGTGGGCCATGGGCAACTACAGCCGGTTTATACGTCCCGGCGCCCGGCGTGTACAGGTAACCGTTAGTGACAGTGCCGCGGTGGGAAAGAACCTGCTGGTATCTGCTTACAGGAATATTGATAACACTTTTAGTATAGTAGTAGTGAACAGTAGTGCAGCCGCAGTGGACATAACCCTCCACTGCCGGCATGCAAAATTAAGCCGGGTACGTTCCTACACCACGTCGGACCAGGGCAGCCTGGCGCCCGGCAACACTGAATTTACTGTAACAAACAGCATCCGTATCCCTGCCCGTGCAATAGTAACCCTGGCAGGGAGATCTTGATTAAATCTGTAAAGCATGAAAAGGATAAGCGTAGTTATTATTACTATGGTGGCTTTTTGTATGGCTGCTATGGGGCAGCAAACCGGCACGCATAGTTTTGCGTTGGGCGATTCTGTTTTCCTGCTGGATGGTAAGCCGTTCCAGATGATCTCCGGCGAAATACATTACCCCCGCGTGCCCCGGGAAGCCTGGCGCGCACGGATGAAAATGGCAAAAGCAATGGGGCTGAACACCATAGGCACCTATGTGTTCTGGAATGTGCATGAGCCGGAGAAAGGACATTATGATTTTTCAGGGAACAATGATATTGCCGCCTTTGTAAACACCGCCCGTGAAGAAGGTTTGTGGGTAGTGCTGCGCCCAAGCCCCTATGTTTGCGCCGAGTGGGAATTTGGCGGTTATCCTTACTGGCTGCAGGAAGAAAAGGGATTGGTGGTGCGCAGCAAGGAGCAAAAATACCTGCAGGCCTATCGCAATTATATAAAAGAAATTGGTAAGCAGCTGGCGCCTTTACAGGTGAACCACGGTGGAAATATCTTAATGGTGCAGGTGGAAAATGAGTATGGCTCTTATTCAAATGATAAGGAATACCTGGACATTAACCGTAAAATATTCCAGGAAGCCGGTTTCGACGGCCTGTTATATACCTGCGATCCGGAGCCTGCCATTAAGGACGGGCACTTACCCGGCCTGCTGCCTGCTATTAACGGCATTGATGATCCTGCAAAGGTGAAACAGCTGATCCGCACCTGGCATAACGGCAAAGGACCTTTTTACATTGCAGAATGGTACCCTGCCTGGTTTGACTGGTGGGGCACAAAACACCATACCGTACCTTATGAGAAATACCTGGGCAGGCTGGATAGCGTGCTGGCAGCAGGCATCTCCATCAATATGTACATGTTCCATGGCGGCACCACGCGCGGGTTTATGAATGGCGCCAACTATAATGATCAGAATCCTTATGAGCCGCAGATCAGCAGCTATGATTATGATGCGCCGCTGGATGAAGCAGGTAATGCCACGGAGAAATTTATGAAGTTCCGGGAAGTGATCAGCAGGCATTTGCCGGCCGGTCAGGTGTTGCCGGAAGTACCGGCAGCCAGGCCGGTTATTGAGATACCCGCCATCCGGTTCACACAAACCCGCAGCTTATTTGACGTGTTACCCAAACCGGTTAACAATAAAACGCCTTTAACGTTTGAAGACCTGGGACAAGCCTACGGGTGGGTATTATACCGCACTACCCTGAACGGCGGCCAGGCCGGCTTGCTGAAAATAAAAGCCCTGCGCGATTATGCGCTGGTGTTCATTAATGGTAAAAGAGCCGGTGTGCTGGACCGGCGTTTATACCAGGACAGCCTGCAGGTGCAGCTGCCAAAAGGTAAGGTAACACTGGAGCTGCTGGTGGAAAACCTGGGCCGTATTAACTTTGGCCCATACCTTTTACAGAACAAAAAAGGGATCACTGAAAAAGTGTTGTTGAATAACAAGGAGCTGCTGAACTGGCAACAATTCAGGCTTCCGTTTGATACGCTGCCTGCCGGGAAAGCTAAAGCGTATACCCTTACCCGTGGTAACGCACCGGTGCTGAAGGAAGGTACTTTTGTTCTGTCAAGAACGGGGGATACTTACCTGGACATGAGCAGCTGGGGCAAGGGAACCGTATGGATCAACGGGCATAACTTAGGCCGGTATTGGGAAATAGGCCCCCAGCAAACTATTTATGTACCCGCAGAGTGGCTGAAGGCTGGAGAGAATCACATAGCCGTGCTGGAGCTGTTAAAACCCGGTGTGGAAACGTTGTCAGGGGTTGAGCGCCCGGTGCTGGATGTGCTGAAATAACGAAAGGCCGGATGAGGTTAATGATTGTGCGGAATAAAAGCGCGCAATCCATCCTCATTGAGGATCTTCATATGCTTGCCTTCCGTTTGAATAAAGGAGCTGGCTATCCATTCAGTGAAGATCTTAAAAACAGTTTCATAAATAGTGCCGGCATAGGATGCAATGTCCTGCCGCGATACGGTAATATTAATGTACCCGTCCTCACGCAGCCCGAAAGTATCTTTAAGCAATAATAAAGCGCTTGCTGTGCGGCCCTTGGCATCCAGGTTGGCCAGGTCGCTCATTCTCTGTTCCGCTTTCTGAAGCTCCGTAGCGTAAAACTGCATCAGCTTATAGCTGAATGCGGCAT
>NZ_DATCRF010000017.1:0-3494 GCF_036569125.1 Chitinophaga sp.
TAAAGTGGTGTCTTCCAAAAACCGGTGCACATCTGCCTGGGCTTCTTTAGCCAGGGTGATGATGGTTGCTTTCTTTAACAGCTGATCTTCCTTCAAAAAACCATCCGGTAAATACTGGCGGCAAATAGCCTGCACAGCCCCTGCTGCCCCGCGTTGCAAAAGCACATCCGGCAGCTGCTCATAAAAGGTTTTCCATAACAGGAAATTGTCTTTCGCTTTTTTACTGATGGCAGTTGGTGCATGCATGCGCCAGTCCTGCTGTTTGGTATGCAGCTGTGAAAGGTATGTTCTGATCTCCTGCTTTTCCCATCCCAATGCATAATGCAGCACCCCATGCAAAGCCACCATATCACCGGGATGTAAATAAATGCGCAGTATATCTGCTATCACAGAAAATGGTGCGTGTGCCAGCAAAGCCCTGCCATCGCTCAGGTGCACGGGAATATCCGATTGCTGTAACAGGGTTAACAGCTCCTTACCCACAGCATGGGTACGGAATAAAATAGCAATATCAGAAAAAACATACCCGCCTTTATGGGCACCCCCACTGGTTAGCTGATGAAACCCGCCCACCTGTTTTTCTATCTCCCGGATAATATATTTTGCTTCCTGCAAAGCATCCGGCGCATTATAAACTTTAATACGCGGGCCCTGATGTTTGCTGGGGTCCAGCTGCAAGCCGCTGCGTACCGTATTATGCTGTATCACCTGCCCCGCGGCTTCCAGTATGGTGCGGGTGGAGCGGTAGTTTTGTGTAAGACTGATCTGCTGTGCATTAAACTCCGCTGCAAAACGAAAGAACAATTTTACATCCGAACCACGGAAACCATAAATAGCCTGGTCAGGATCGCCAATAGCCAGTATGTTCTTTCCGGCGCCTAACAGCTGAATAAAAGTGTATTGCAGGGTGTTGATGTCCTGGAACTCATCTACCGCAATGGCCTGCACCTGCCGCCGGTATTGCTCCAGCCAGGCGGGTTCTTTTTTCCAGCTATCTACTACCTGTGTTAAAATATGCGAGATATCCACGGCATGCTGTTGCTGCACATAATCGCAATAGCGTTCCGCATAGCTGTGAATATTGGGAAAGCCGCTGCTGTCTTCCAGCTCAAACAGGTTGGCCAGGGCTTCGCAGAGCTTTTTACTATCGCTTTCCTTCAACTCCGGGAACAGGAAGCGGATAATGGATAAACGGCTTTCCTCATCATACACCGTATCCAGCTCCGGGTAACGGTCCTGCAGCATGCGGTAGGCAATGGCGTGGAAAGTGCCTACCCGCATGGGCCGCACATCATCGCCCAGGGTATGTGTAAGGCGCTCTTTTATTTCTGCAGCGGCTTTTTGTGTAAAGGTAATGGCCAGCACCTGGCCGGGAGCGGCCTGCCCGGATGTTACCTGTTGGCTGATCCATTGAATGAGCGTGCTGGTTTTGCCGGTGCCCGGGCCCGCAGTCACTAACACGGCGCCGCTAAGCGCAGCCTTCACCTGTTCCTGTGCAGGGTTTAGTTGTAAGGGTGCATTCACCGCTTTCACCACCGGGCTAAAAGCCTGAACTGCAGCGGTGGCGCCGGCAAAAGTGCCTTTCTTATTTTTAACAGCAGGCGTCTCCTGCCCGCCCAACAGATAGAGCTGACCGGAAAGGTTTTTCACCTCTCCTTCTTCAAATATTTTGATCACGCCATACAAGCCATCATAACCCGGCACCGGTTTTACTTCCTGGGCGCGCATGCGGCGGATGGCCTCTGCCAGTACCGGCCCGCCCTGTTTGTTCAGATCCTCCACCGGCACTTCTTTTAATACATTGAACTCATTGCCGAAAGTAGAAATGGTTTGATGGAACAATTGCTGCACGGCCTTACTATCCGGACCACTGCCTTTTATTTCTGATAAGATCTCCGGCAGGGGAATAATGTAATCGAAGCTGGCAGCACCTTCCGGCCGTTGCGGCGTTGCACGGTCCGAGAGTTTCTGAATGCGGTGCAATACGCCAATGGTTAATGGCTCCCCGCATTGCGGGCATAAGCAGTTATGCTGCACACTTTCTTCCGGCAGCCAGGAAATACCGCATTTACGGTGTCCGTCGTGATGATATTTGCCTTCTTCCGGAAAAAACTCATAGGTGCCTAAAAATCCCTTTTGCGTTTTAAGGGCATTGAACAGCCCTTCATAGCTGCGCTCTGTATTAAACAGGTTGGCTTCCCGTCCCAGCTTTTGCGGTGAGTGTGCATCGGAGCTGGATATTAATGTAAAGCGGTCCAGCGCGCTCCATTGCCAGTTCATGGCGGGATCGGATGACAGGCCCGTTTCAATAGCAAAGATGTGACCGGAAAGATCGCGGAAACATTCGTCGATACTGTCATAACCGCCGCGGGAGCCCAGGGTGGAGAACCAGGGCGTCCACACATGCGCGGGCACCAGGTAAGCCTGATCGGAAGCTGCCAGCACGATCTCCAGCAGATCACGCGATGGCAAACCCAGTATCGGCCGGCCATCTGAAGCCAGGTTACCGATAGTAGACAGCTTTGCATTGATGCGGGCTACGGTTTCAAAATCCGGCGCATATACCAGGTTATGGTTCTTGCGCACCTTGTCGCCGTATTTATAGATGGAGCTGATCTCGGAGGTCAGGCAAAAACGTACATCAATATCCTGCACCTTCATGCCCGGCAGCGCCGGTGTTGCGGGCGGGTTCTTCAGGCGGAACAAACCATTGCCATCCGGCTCCAGTTTTTCCTGTAGTTCTCTGAACCATTGCGGATGTGTAAAATCGCCGGTGCCCACTACATGAATGCCTTTTACCCGGGCCCACTGGTAAAGGGTTTCCAGGTTAAGATCCTTGCTGGTAGCACGGGAGTAATGGGAATGGATATGGAGGTCTGCTATATAGAACATAAAGAATGGCGGGGGTTGGTGTAAGGAGTAAAGATAAGGAAAGTACATGGACCAGGGCCCAAAGCATAGATCAGTGGGAGGGTAAGTGAAGCAGGCCGTGGATCATGGTCTGTGGCTCCAACGAAGTCGTCTATGGACCATCGGCTATGGTCCATGGACTAAAAACCATTTTTCACATTGATAATTTATTTATTTTCGTGTACATGGACCAGGTGCAAAATGGACATTCCGTATATGTACTGAAAACCGGGAAGAACCTTTATAAGATCGGCAAAACGCAGGATCTGCAAAAAAGGCTTTCTTCCTACCATACCCATCTGCCCATTGTTTTCCGCCTGGTACGCCAATACACCACTACGCTTATGGATGACCTGGAAACAAGCCTGCACACGGCTTTCCAGCATAAACGCGTAAAAGGTGAATGGTTTGAGCTGCTGCCCGATGACCTGGTGATCTGTGACAACATTGCCCGTGGTTTTGCCCGGGTACAGAAACCAAAGGAACGCAGCAAACATACCCCTATCCAGTACAGCAGCAACCCCATGCTGCAGGTAATGGAAGCCAACGAAAAATACCTGCACGACTACTCGCGGATTGCCGAT
>NZ_DATCRF010000018.1:0-2180 GCF_036569125.1 Chitinophaga sp.
CAGCACTACCCAGTCGCCCATATCCAGCTCAGTGGCGGCGCGGGAGCGGTTCTTCTGTTCCAGCATAGCGGCCTCAAAGCCTTTTTCATCCACGGTAAGCCCGTTCTCAGTAGCAATCAGGCTGGTAAGGTCAAAGGGAAAGCCGTAAGTATCGTATAACTCAAAAGCGGCTCTGCCGTCAACTACTTTATTGCTGGCTGTTTTGGCCACATCTTCCATTCGCTTAATGCCGCTGTCCAGCGTTCTTAAAAAGTTATTCTCTTCCTCAAATACCACCTTCTTCACAAAATCCAGCTGTTGCTGCAGCTCCGGGAACACATGGGCAAACTGCTGCGCCAGCACCGGCACCAGCTCATGCAGCAAAGGCTTTTTAGCATCCAGGAAAGAGTAGTAGTAACGTACAGCCCTGCGCAAAATGCGGCGTATTACGTAACCGGCGCCGGTATTGGAAGGCAGCTGCCCATCGGCAATGGTAAAGCAAATGGCGCGCAGGTGATCGGCTATTACGCGGAAAGCCACGTCGCGCTTTTCATCAGTGCCCTTATAGGTATGCCCGGTAAGTTTTTCCGTAGCATGGATGGTACCCATGAACAGGTCCGTATCGTAGTTGGAGGTTTTGCCCTGCAGTACACGCACCAGGCGTTCCAGGCCCATACCGGTATCCACATGTTTGGCCGGCAGCGGTTCCAGGGTACCGTTCTTCAGGCGGTTGAACTGCATGAACACGTTGTTCCAGATCTCTATCACCTGCGGATGGTCGGCATTTACCAGGGTACGGCCATCCACCTGCTGCCTTTCGGCATCCGGGCGGCAGTCCACATGAATTTCTGAACAGGGACCACAGGGGCCGGTATCGCCCATTTCCCAGAAATTATCTTTTTTATTGCCCAGCAGTATACGGTCTTCGGCAATATGCTGTTTCCAGAAATTATAGGCATCCTCGTCTTTAGGCAGGTTTTCTTTGGTATCCCCCTCAAAAACAGTCACATACAGGCGGTCTTTAGGGATCTTATAGATATCGGCCAGCAGCTCCCAGCTCCAGGCAATGGCTTCTTTTTTGAAATAATCCCCAAAGCTCCAGTTGCCAAGCATTTCAAACATGGTATGGTGGTAGGTATCAATGCCCACTTCTTCCAGGTCGTTATGTTTACCGCTTACCCGCAGGCATTTCTGGGTATCCGCCACCCGCGCGTAGGCGGAGGTTTTATTACCCAAAAAATAGTCCTTGAACTGGTTCATGCCCGCATTGGTAAATAACAGGGTAGGGTCATTCTTTACCACAATAGGGGCAGAAGGCACGATATGGTGCCCTTTGGATGCAAAAAAGTCCAGGAATTGCTGTCGGATCTCGGATGCTGTCATAAGTATTATAGCCTGATGATATGTAATTAAAATTGTATAAATAAAATTGTGTTAGACCTAAATTTGACTTTAATTTGTATTTTAAGCCAAGCAGTGGGACTTAGAAAATTGACATTCAAAAGATTGCCATTGTAGTCTAATTCCATTAGGTTTGCACGCCCCTCGCCCGCTAAACCGTGGATTTGCAGAAGGGAGTGCAAAAATATTGAAACCTATAACATTATTCAAAAAAGCTGTGAGCAGTACGCATTAAGGTAGCCATCCCGGGAGGGTGGACCAGCCTTGCAGTACCCGCCGGCAGCATTTTATCCAGGAGTTTGAGATGCCCATAACACTAAAAAAGAAGGAATGACGTTAGGACATAGTCCTGGCTAAAAGCGAACCTGGTCCAATGAAGAAGGTCAAATACTTTTATAATACACAAACCCTTAAGTATGAAAAGCTCGTAGTTTCCGTACGGGTAAAGATCCTCCGCATCCTGGGGTTTGTGTCCGCCGCCATTGTTACCGGCGTCCTCTTCCTGTCCGTTTCTTACCGGTTCCTGGATTCCCCCAAGGAAAAATCCCTGCGCCGTGACATTGACAATATGAAAGAGCAGTACGATGCCTTACAGCACCGTATGAATGAAGCCAAGATCCAGCTAACGGAATTACAGCAGCGAGATAATGAAATATACCGGGTGATCTTTGAAGCCTCTCCCATACCGGACAGCACCCGCGCCGGTAAAATTGAAAAGGACGAGGAGCTTGCCCAGCTGCAGTCTTTTTCCAGCAACGATATAATTGCCAGCACCGCCGTATTGCTGAAAGAGCTGCTGA
>NZ_DATCRF010000019.1:0-9670 GCF_036569125.1 Chitinophaga sp.
GTGAAATGGATAAGGGCCCATTATTTGTTACCGCTATCTCCTGTGTAACATAAGACAGGTGATTGAACACCAGGGTATCCCCTACACCGGCGGCCAGGGAAAACTGCCCCGCATTATCTGTTGTTGTTCCCTGGGTGGTATTTTTCACCCGCACCGAAACCCCGGGCACCGCTTCCCCTCCGGAAACCACCTTACCGGTGATCTTCGCTTGCTGGGCCCACATGGTAATAGGAATAAGGAAAAGAAAGGCAGATAGGAATCCTTTTTTCATCCGTGGATAATTTGATCTTTTTAGTGGTCGGATGGAACTCCCTAACTGTTCAATTCCAATTAGGCTTTTGAAAAGTAGTTTCATAACGGAACCTGTTTAAATGAATAATAGCTGGTCTTAAATTTTGGTCTTAGAATTTTTTGTACTCAGTTTCTAAGGCGCAAATTAGCCGGTACGGGAGGCCCCGGATAGGGGGTAAATCATTTAAAACAGGGGGTAAAATCACATTTTAACCCTCTTTCCATCATATTTTGATCACATTCAGATCCCCGTTAAAGGAGGGGCGGTATTTCTTTACGTATTCCGAAGGGTTCATGCCGAACAGCTTTACGAACTGCTCCCGGAAGTACCGGATATCGCCAATGCCTACCTGCTGGGCGGCCTGGTTAATGGTATAATTTTCCTTGAGCATTAAAACGGCTGCCCTTCTTAAGCGGATGGAACGGATAAAGGCGTTAATGGTTTGGCCCGACATAGATTTTACCCTTTTATACAAGCTGGAATGGCTCATGCCAATGGCCTGTGCAAATGTTTTAATGGAAAAATCCTCGTTATCCAGGTTGGCTTCCACGATCTTGATACATTGGTTCAGGAAATCGCGGTAGTCGGCAGGTACGCGTATGCTGGTGTGTTTCAGGGTTATATGATCCAGGAAGTATTGCCGCAGCAGGTGCCGGTTCTTAATGATGTTCTCGGCCTTCACCATCAGCAGCTCCTTATCAAACGGCTTGGTGATATAATCGTCCGCCCCCTCTTCCAGGCCTTTCATCTGCACATCGGCAGCGGAGGATGAGGTGAGCAGGATAACCGGTATATGGCTCAGGGTTTCTGTTTGTTTGATCCGGGTGCACAGCTCCACGCCATTCATGCCTTCCATCTGGATATCGCTGATCACCAGGTCGGGCATATGCTTTTCCACCAGGGCAAAACCATCATCGCCGTTATCGGCTTCGTAAATAATGTAGCGGTCCGCAAAAAGCTGCCGCAGGTACTCCCTTATTTCTGTATTGTCATCGATCAGGAGGATGGACCGTTTTTCCGTTACCAGCTCCTCTACGGGTTTAAGCGGGGCATTTCCTTTTTCCTTTTTGATGGCGGGCTCTGTTCCATCCGCCAGCTCATGCAATATCCCGGACCTTGCCGTGGTATCGGCTACCAGGGCGGCGCCGTCCAGGTGAGCGGCGCCCTTCTTTAAGCGGATGAAAAAGGCGGTACCTTCATTTGCGGTGCTGGTATAGCTAATGGAGCCCTTATGCGTTTCAACAAAATGCTTTACCAGGTAAAGCCCTATGCCAAAGCCGGTTTGCAAATGCTCTTTCCCGCCCCCTGCCCGCTGGAACTTATCAAAGATCCGGTTGCCCATGCCTTCAGGTATGCCGCAGCCGGTATCCCTGATCAGGATCTCCACTTCGTTTTCCGTTTCCCGCAGCTCCAGCAGAATGCTGCCCCCATCCGGCGTAAATTTAAAGGCGTTGGATAGCAGGTTAAAGAGGGCTATTTCCAGCTTCTCATAATCGGCATACAGCGCTATCTGCTCCTGGCTGCAGCGGAACCCGTATTGCATGCCCCTTGCCTTTGCCTGCTGGGAAAAGCACAGGTACACCTCGTTACACAGCTCCACCACATTCAGCCGGGTTATCTTCAGCTGATCGCCCTGGGTATCTGCTTTACGGAAAAGCAGCAGCTGATCCACAAGGCTTAGCAGGCGCCTGGCATTCCGGTATACTACGCCCAGCGTTTCATTATCTTCCCGCTGTTCCTGTTTTTGTATGAACTCCTTTAACGGATTAATGATCAGGGTAAGCGGCGTTCTGAACTCATGCGAGATGTTTGTGAAAAAGGACAGCTTACGCTCATTGATCTCTTTCTCTTTTTCATTTTCAAGATGCGCCAGCTTAATTTCATATTGCAAGCGTTCCTGCCGCGACCTGTACTGGATAAAGAACCAGATGGCCGCTGCCGTGCAGGTAATATACAGCAGCCGCGCCCACCAGGTGCGGTACCAGGGTGGCAGCACAATAATGCTTACGGTGCGTACCTCCCGGCTCCATTTCCCATCGGCATTGGTAGCCTTTATTTTAAAAACATAATTGCCTTCCTGTAAACGGGTATAATTGGCGGTACGGGATTCCCCCACGTAGTTCCAGCCTTTATCCCAGTTCTCCAGGTAATAGGCATAGCTGATCTTATCGGGCGAGGTGTATTCCAGCGCCACAAAATCAAAAGAAATAACTGCTTTGTCATAGGGGATCCTCAGCTCCTGCACATCATGCTGCTCCAGCGGAATGTTATTTATTTTCATACCGGTTAGCAGCAAAGGCGGCATGCCTACCTGCTGGTACACGCTATCGGGGTTAAAGATGTTGAAGCCTTTGATGCCCCCGAACATTAATTCGCCTGAGCGCAGCTTCAATGCTGCATTGTAGGTGAACTGGTTGCTTTGCAGGCCATCGGACTGGGAAAAATTCCTGAACGTCCACTTTTCAGGGTTAAAGCATGACAGCCCGTTGTAGGTGCTGAGCCACAGGTTGCCGGCATCGTCTTCCAGTATTTTAAGAATGGAATTATTCGGCAGCCCGTCTGCATCCGTAAAACGGGTAAAGGTGCCCGTACCGGTATTAAAAAGCAGCAGCCCGCCGCCCTCGGTGCCCAGCCAGCATTTGCCCTGCTTATCCATGTAAATGGCGCGGATAGTATAACCTATATTATATTCCTGGTGATGTTTGCGGGTACGGTCGATCCGGATCAGCTTTGCATAGTTACCGGCCCATAAATTACCCTTGCTGTCCTCTGCCAGGCTCTGAACATTTACAATGCCGGGGTCAAAAACCTCAAACTTTCCTTTGGCCCGGTTAAAAGTATACAGGGTGCCATTGTTGGTAGTGCTGGCCCAGAGATCTTTCCGCGCATCTTCATACACCAGCCACACATTATTTTCCTCTACGCCGGTATAGGGGTTAAAACAGGAAAAATGTTCAAAGGTACCGGTTGACCTGTTGAAACGGTTTATGCCCCTGAACCAGGTGGAGAGCCAGATATCGCCCAGTGAATCGCGTATGATGGAGGTAATAAAATTGCTGCTGAGCGAGCCTTTTACTGCAGGGTTACGGGTATAGCGGGTATAGGTATTATGCTCGCGGTTCCAGTATTTTAAACCGCCGCCGTCTGTTCCTATCCAGATATTTTTTCCCTCATCTTCACAAAACGAAAAAATGAAATTGTTGATGGATCCGAAAATGCTGTCATCATTAAAAGCATACAGCTCAAACAGGTGCTGCCTGGGCTGAATAATATTGATGCCTCCCCGTAAGGTGCCGATCCATTTCCGGTTTTCGCGGTCCTCATAAATGGAATAAACCGCGTTGCTGCTTAGCTGCTGCTTGCTGCCAGGGGCCGGGAAAGAGGTGGCCTGCTCACCAGGCGAGCGCAATACGTACATGCCACTACCGTCTGATGCTATCCACAACACGCCCTGCCTGTCCATACACAGGTTAACGATCTTGCTGTTTTCCGTTATGTAGTTGGCGGAATAGGTGTTGCTGCGCCGGTCGTAGCGGAAAAGGCCATTATCTGTACCCAGCCACAGCGGGCCTTTGGGATCTACTTTCAGGCAGTTGCCCTTGTTGATCTCCTTATTTATTACCTGCAGGGTTTTATTGGCGGCGTCATACCTGCACAGGCCTTTTCCCTGTATAAATAACCAGGCGATGCGGCCTCCCTGCTCAAAATCAATGGCGGTTACTTCATACTCCGTCATAGCATGTCCGCCATCCAGCAAAGGGATCTGGCGGCCGGTGTGCATATCCCCTTCAAACAACAGCAAACCGTTACTTTCTGAACCGATCAGGATTATGCCTTCCCTGCTGGCTTTAATGATATGGATATTGCCGTTCACCGGGCCGGCGAGATTACTGCCTGCCGGTATATAGCGGGCAACGGAGAATTTTTCATTCACGGGATCAAAAACGCTCACACCTTTACGGCCGCCTATCCACAGTCTATGGCGCAGGTCTCCCTCAATGGTATAAATACCATTATCCATCAGGGAGGTGCTGTCCCCTATTTTATTCCTGTAAATTTTAAATTTATAACCGTCGTACCGGTTTAATCCATCATAGGTGCCAAACCACAGGAAACCTTTATTATCCTGGTAAATATTGGTAACTGCATTGTTGGAAAGGCCGTCCTCTATGCCCAGGTATTTAATGGGATAGCTGGTTGCGGACAAGCGGCCCGTGATAATAGTGCATAACAACAAAAAGACAATCCTTTGCCCCCACCCCTTCATACATCGGTTTTAAGTCACATAAAAATATTAAAAAAGGGGTTATAACCGGTTTTTACATTCATTTAATCTTTGCCAGGCGCTGGTACAGCTGGTGTACCTTCTGGCTTCTTAATACATTTTCTTCTTCCAGGGCAGATGGATATAACAGTGACCCGTTCAGCTGTACAAAAGCCTTGCTGAGCGATGGTTCCTGCTTCATGAGCTGCTGCAGCTGCGCTATGCAGGCGGCCGTGTTTTCCGGTGTAAGATCTGCGGCATTTGCCCTGGCTTCTATTGTCATATAGGTAAGGTAATAAACACGGATGTTTGCCATAAGCCGGTAGTGTGCAAATGCCTGCTGGTTCTTCACCGGCCGGAGTGATTGTAAGATAGCGGCTGCGCTGCGCGCACTATCCAGCAGCTGGCTGATGCTCATTGCTGCCGGCGCTATTACCTGCCCTTTGTTTATTTTATACGGCGCTGTAAACAAGGCGGCCCTAAACTGTAAAGCATCTTTTTCGCTGAGGCCATACTGCCGGCTGCAGTACTGTTTTATGAAACCGTCTATATCCAATGGCGCGGAGCTGCTGATAGCTTCCTCATAGGCGGCTATTAATATGTCAAATCCGCTGATGGGGTACACATGCCTGATCGCATACAGCTCTATCAGGTCGCCTTCTGAATCAAATACGGAGGAGTAAGCGCCGGAGGTGGACCAGGATGTCATGAGGATGCCCTTGTAGCCTAAATTTCTGCAGGCTGGTATAAAATCCCGGATGTTATTGAAATGCTTTTGCCAGCAGGTTATAAAATAGTTGTCGGGATCACTTCTTAATGCAGGCGCTCCCCAGATCTCGTATCCGCTGTTCACCAGCTGCTGATGATCGCCAAACCTGTCCAGGGGCCAGCCATAATTCCAGTCAATAAAAACGGTTTGTTTGGGCAGCAGGTGAATATACTCCGGGTATTTCAACGCAATATCCGCCCAAAGCACCGGCCGCTTGCCCAGGCTCACAACAATATCGCACAACAACTTTATGTGATCGAAATAAAGGCGGGATACGCCTGCTTCTGCCACCTTTTTTTTACATTTTTCGCAATGCCCCAGCAAATAAGTTTCATCCCCGCCTATATGTATGAAGGGTGATGAATGGGTAGCTGCCAGATCACTGTACAGCGTTGTGAACAATTTTTTATTCAATGCCGGCTCACTGGGGCATACCTGCGAAAAGTCCTGGTTATCTTCCCGCAATGCAGCATACTTATAATGGCGTAAAATATACTCCACATGGCCAAAGCTTTGCTGCAGCGGGATCACATCTATTGAAATGCTTTTACAGAAACGGATAAAATCAGCCACCTCCTGCCGCGTATAGGCATAGCGGTTAGCTATCAGGGGCTCCTGTTCAAACGGATAGCTGGCTTCCCATTCCACCAGCAGGGTGTTAATGCCATGTTTGCTGAGATCCAGGGCAAACTGTTTAAGCGCAGGCATTTTCATTACCTGGATGCGCAGATCCAGGTGAAAGCCTTTCACCTTAAAGGCTCCAGCGCTTTCCTGCGCATATACGGCCGGCATTGTAAATAACAACAGAACGGTCAGCAGCTTTAACAGGGCAGGCTTCATGGGTGTATATTTTGGTGTGGTCAGTGATCTGTTCTGAACGGGGATGCAGGCAACCCTTCCTTATTAAACAGGTTAGGATTAACCGGGCAATCGGCCCAGGCATAGCGTACGTATGCAGGCTTTGTTATTGCATCATTCCACACCACTACCTTATCACCCTCGATGCGCGCCTTTGCCCACACAAATTTTTTATCGCTGCCTGCTATGGCAAATTCGCTGAGCTCCTCCCCGTCAATGCTTATTAAGCCGCTGCCGGTATGGGTAAAGGAAAGCGTGATCTTATTGCCTTCGATCTTAGCTGATTGAAAAATGGGACCGCTATACACTACCGTGCTGTCGCCGTATGCCAGCCGTTGCGCTGCCAGGGCAAGCCGCTCCCCTACTTCCTTTTTACGGTCGGGATGCACATCATTCCACTCACCCAGGTCAATGGCCACCGCCATTGCGGTGCGGGGAACCGCCAGGGACTGTAACTGCGCTTCCCGGAAACGGGCCCACTGGCTTTCCATGGGCAGGTAATTCATATCCATGAAACCGGGCAGCTGCACATACAGGAAAGGGGCATCCGGCTGCTGCCATTTGCGCCGCCAGTCGGCTATCATAGCAGGCTGCAGCCGGGCATATTCTGCGCCGCGCCCTGCATTGGTTTCACCCTGGTACCAGATAAAACCCTTTACCTTAAAATTGAAGATGGGCGCCAACATGGCATTGTACAAAGCAGTGGGCTGGTTCTGTGATGCTATACGGCCGTTATTGGTAACAGCATCCCGCGGATTCACCAGGCCCACTTTATAAGCCCAGTAACCTTTCAGGTCAATGGTATCATTGCCTGCGATCAGCTGGTAAGGCTTATCGGGAACAAAGCCGCCCTTGCCTGCATTATTGGTTATGCGGATCACAAAAAGATTTTTGCCGGCTTTTAAGGTACCGGCCGGCAGCTGGTAGCGCCTTTGCGGATACATATAAGCGGTGGTACCCACCTGTTTTCCGTTTATATACAGCACATCGGCATCCACAATGCGGCCCAGGAATACCTTGGCAGGCTGCCCGGCCATAGCGGCAGGCACCTCTATCTCACGGCGGTACCATACCACGCCATGCAGGTCATGCACCCCCTGATCCTCCCAGTAACCGGGGATATTGATGGTGCGCCATCCCTTAGGGATATACGATGGGTTGGCCCAGCCTTCCGTGTAACCCTTGTCGTTAGCCGGATCGGGAGTGTATACAGCGGGCAGCTTACGTTCCTTTTCGCCCAGGTAAGCGGTATCCTTATTTTGTGTTATGTTGCCTATTACAGCAGGGAAATCCGCCAGGCTTTCCTCACTCATCCAGGCTTCTATGGGTGAGCCGCCCCAGCTGGTATTAATAAGGCCAATGGGAACATGATATTTTTCGTACAGCTGCTTACCGAAGAAATAAGCTACGGCCGAAAAGTCCCGTACGTTAGCCGGGTTGGCCCATTGCCAGGAGCCGCCGGGCAAATCGTCCCGGGGGCCCTGCAGATCCGTAACATTAGGTACTGCAAACTGCCTTATCAGGGGATAATTGGCTGCCGCGATATCTGCTTCATAACGCACATCATGCAGCCGTAGCTGATGCACCATATTCGACTGGCCGGAGCAAAGCCAAACATCGCCCACCAGGATCTCTTTTAACGTGATGTGATTAGTGGCATCTATCTGCATGGTGTAAGGCCCGCCTGCCTTCATGGCCGGCATTAACAGGCGCCATTTACCTTCGGCGGTGGCTACTGCCCGGAAACGTTTATTATTAAAGCGTACGCTCACCTTTTCACCGGGTGCAGCCCAGCCCCAGATGGTAAGCTCCCGGTCGCGCTGCAACACCATACTATCGCGGACCAGCCGTGGAAGCCTTACCTGCGCCTGCAGGCACTGACCAATGGAAAACGTGAATACAAGGAATGGGAGCAGTTTTTTCATCGTGAATTGTTTTTCAGCTACGTGGACAGCTGCCTCAAACCATCCTTTACTGTTCAAGGGCAACCTTATCGCTTATACGAAAGAAGTCGAAATCTACAAACCCTCCGGGACTTTTTGTAGCATAATTAAATAATCCAAAGCGATAACCCATAAAATGCGGCAGGGTGTAGGCCATTTGCAGCGCCGGGCCTATCCTTGTCCAGGAGCTGCCATCCAGGGAAAAATAAAAATAACCTTTATCAGCCTTGTCTTTAAAATCGCAATCCGCTTTCAGGTACACGGTATTTTGCGTAAGCGGGATGCTTCGCATTTGCTGCTCCACAGGAGAGCCGGATTCCGCGCTTACCATTACTACCGACCGGGCGCTCCCCGCTGCCTTTACACCCACCCAGCCGTATTTTTTCTGTAATAACATTAACCCGGCACAATCCCCATCCTTCATGTTCGATACATCAATGGCGGTTACGCCGGATGAATACGGGCCGAATGTTCTTTGTGTAAGCGTATTACGGGCCAGCAGCAGCGAGGTATCCACCCTGCCGGTAGTGAGGCGCAGGTAACCGGGCCGCTGGCTCAGCGACCAATGGCTGTTATCCGGATTATGGTTCCACTGCCAAACCAGCGGTAGCGGAGCTTCTCCCGGCTTGCGGCTAAACTCGTCTGAAGCTACAATACCCGGATCCAGGCTTTTGTTTGCAGGCAGGTCCAGGGCATCAGGCACTTTGCCATCAATGCCCAGCACGGGCCAACCATCCTGCCATTTTACAGGCACCCAGTAGGGAATACGGCCCACAGCGCCAAAGTCACGGAACAGGTAAGCATACCAATCCCCTGCCGGTGTGCTGATAAGGCCTCCCTGCGCCACGCCTTTGTTCTGCAGGGCAACACGGCCCTCATAAGGACCGGTAATTTTATCGGCCCGGTGAATGACTACGGTGCGCATGCCGCCTTTGGGCCAGCAGATATTGAACAGGTAATACTTCCCATTAATTTTGAACAGCTGTGAACCTTCTGCAGGCAAACCTACATTTGTGCCGGCAGGGGCGCTGGCGTTTGCTATGATCACCTGGCCGGCAGCGCCCGGCTTCAATCCTGAGAGATCAGCGTTCAGCTCCGCCAGCATTATTTTACCACCGCCATACAGCATGTATATGCGTCCATCATCGTCAAAGAACAGGGAATGATCATGTAAAGCGGGGGTGAATGAAACGGCTTTCCATGGGCCTTTTTCAATATCCCGGGTGGAATAGATATAGGTTTTATTGGTGGTGCCGGCAAAAGTGCTTACATAATAAACCCCATTATGGTAGCGCAGGCTGCTGGCCCAGGATCCCCTGCCATAGGTGCTTTGGCCGTTGGCAAGGTTCAGCGCATCTACATTGTCCAGCACCTCATAGGCATAGCTAACAATTTGCCAGTTAACCAGGTCTTTCGACTTCATAATGGGCACACCCGGGCTCATATGCATGGTAGTGCTGCTCATGTAATAGGTGTTTCCCACACGAATCATCGACATGTCGGGCACATCGGCAAAAATAATGGGGTTATGCGCCTGCTGGGCC
>NZ_DATCRF010000020.1:0-4176 GCF_036569125.1 Chitinophaga sp.
CTGCGGCAGCTTACACAACTGTTTTGCCAGCCGGGTATAATAACCTGCAATGGTAGCGCCCAGGCCACGGGAACCGGAGTGCGTTAACAAGGCCAGGTAAGTTCCCTTTTCAATGTTCAGGGCTTCATCCCGCTCTGCAAATTCAATTTTACCAAATTCTACAAAGTGGTTACCACCACCGGAGCTTCCCAGCTGAGTCCAGGCTTTATCATGCAGCTGTTTAATGAAGGGGGTTAAGTTAAACTCATCCCGTTCCAGCACCGCATGGTCGGCCTTATGCTGGCCGTGGAAACCCGCGCCTGCACCAAACTTGGTATGGGCAATCAATTCACGTTTATACTTGGCCGTATTTTCCAGGAAATGCGTTTCCGGTATATCAAAAATGGTTAAGGCCATCCGGCAACCAATATCCACACCCACACCGTAGGGGATGATAGCGTTTTTGGTAGCCAGCACACCGCCTATTGGCAGGCCGTAACCCTGGTGCGCATCCGGCATTAAAGCACCGGCTACCGTTACCGGCAGCTTCATGGCAGTAGCCATTTGCTTACGGGCGCCTTCTTCAATATGTGCAGCGCCGTAGATAGCATATTGCTTTGCATCTGCATTCAGGGCTATGGTACCATCTGCAGCAGCATTGGCATCTTCAATTATAATAGTAGCCAATGCTTCCAGTGCTTCATGGTCCAGGTAATTTTCCGGCTGCTCTTTCACTGCTTTTAACAGCGCCAGCGCAGCGGCGGTTTCCATACCAGCCATGGCAGGCTGCTGCAGCAATTCCAGCGCAGCGCCTAACGCACGGCCCTGCGGGTAACCAATGGCTAAAAGATCTTTACCGTTTATAGTTGTTTTCATGATTATATTTTTTGTTGGTATAACACATCCCGCATGTTTATGAGGATGGCTGTAACCTTTTCTTTGTCCGGCGCTGCCGGTAAATTGCTGTTAGCATAGGCGCTGGTTATTTGTTCCATTAACCCGTTGGCCATTTGCAGCAGCGCTTCGTATTCCCGGTTACCGGCTTTTATGGCCAGCAATTCTTCGCGGTTGTTACGCCTTACCTGTAAGCGGCCGGTAGTGGCTATTTCCAGGGCCACCTGCAGCAGGCGTATGGTGTGCATCATGTTCTTGGCATCGTAACCTTTACCATGTTCCAGGTTGTTCAGGTAGCGGTGCTCATTGCGTTGCTCCACCCAATCCCAGTACTCTTTGTATTCTTTACAGTAAGCGGAATAACTTTCCACATTAAAGTACAAATATGCTTTTTCAACAGCGCCTTTGGGTATGGATGACAATACCACATCATTTGCAGTATCGCTGCTCACCACGCCCCTGTACCCGGTTTCAGCATAAAACAACGCGTACAATCCTTTTGCATGTGTAATGCTGCTAAGGCCACATTGCTCCTGCGTATAACCCTGCGCCTGCAGCCATTCCCGCAGGGGAACCGTACCGGCTCCTTTTAAAATAAAACAAAAGTCAAGCACTGTTTTACGTTCCGGCTCCACCGGGTTCACGATCTTCTTTTTGTAACCTCTTGCTTTTTTTATCTGCGTGATGGCATATCCTGCAAAGGTATCTTTACAAAGCCGGGACAGGAACAGGCCGATGTGCAATTGTTCCATTAGCGGGTGCCGGTACAGCACGCAATCATCCGGCGTAGCCAGCAGCTCCAGTATATTCGGGTTGTTCTTCAGCAACAGCTCTACAAAACGGCCCAGCTCATAATATACTTCATCATTGGTTTCATTGCTAAGCTGCTGTTCATAATCCAACCCGTAAAACTGTTCCCGCGGCACATAATAAACCCCTTTCAGGTCGGTATCCGAAGTCGCGGTATCCAGGCCGTAGGCCTTGCTGCCGCTGATACATTCAAACAGCAGCCATCCCTTTGCCTTCATTTCTGCTATAGTCATATAACTGCAGGGTTTGTATGAAAAAAGCGTTCAGCGGCGCCACCTCAAAATAATTCTTTTCAAAATTGCCGGACAATGTTTCTATCCGGGCAAATTCGTTCTTTATCCAGGCATGCAGTGCGGCCGGTATGTTTATCAGCTGGCCTTCCACGGCTGTTGTTTTCCAGTTTATAAGCTCCTTTACCTGCGCCTTCAGCTCCGTGGGCAACAGCTCCATCAAAGGCGCTATTGTCATGGGCGCTATGCGGTTTAATTCCAGGTTCCATTTGGCAGCCAGCAAGGGCCGTAGTACGTAAAAGAGCTTTTTAATTTTTATCTCATCTTCAGTTTCCATAGTAGCCAGCGCACTGCTGGCTATGCCCAGGTAGTGATGGATGTTAGACCTGCGGCCAAAATACTGCGGGCACAAGCTCCACAATGCCTCCCTGAAACCCGGCTGCTCCAGATATATTACAGGTGATTGCAGCCATTCAAAAGGGGTAGTGTTGGATTTCTTTATCAGCTGCAGCACTTTACGCAGGTCCCATCCGTAAACATCCAGCTCATCATTTATTGGAAAGCTCAGATCATCCTTACTGTTCTCTATCGACAAATAATCTGCGGTATTCCGTATGTAGATGAACCTTACGTCATAATCACTATCGGGCGATGGAAAGCCCCAGGCGCGACTGCCGGATTCGCAGGCAAACAGCAATCGTATGCTGTTTGCCTGTGTTATATGTTTTAGTTTGTTTATTATAGTTTCACGCATCTCAGTTCATTTAAACGGTTCCTAATCCACCAGCAGCCTGGTAACTGCGGCAATGTTACGCGCCCACTCCAGGGTGTAGCTTTCATCGGCATCTGCTGTTACCAGCTCCTCCAAATGTTGTGCTTCGGCTTTTATACGCAACAGCTGGCCGATGGTTAATTTACTGTTCAGGCGTTTTAACATGTTGGTTACGTTCCTGGTATCCAGGTTTTGTACCACCTGGCCATCGAACGGTAATTCCATCCATACTATTTCTCTGGCAGCTACTACCAGCACCCCAAATACCAGGCCTTTATCCAGTCCGCCGGTAATACGCACCTGGTGCTGCACACAGGACGGATCATAAGCCACACCTGTTCTTTCGGAGATCTTCATCGGGTGGCGGCTGTTCATCCAGCCCACTACCATGTTCGGCGTAAGACTACCGATGCTAAAGGCATTGCAGGTAAAAGTAACATACTGCGCGCCTGCCTTTTGCAGGGCATCCAGGTCAATCTCTATATACTCTGCTGTTCCTATTTTATTCGGTATGCTACGGATATCACCGCTATGTTTACAACCGGTTACTACCAGTGAGCTATAAGAGCAACGTTCTGCTTTATCAGCATAAGCCACCATACAGCTCAGGTCCATATCCATACGCTGCGCCGGCAGGCCGGTACCCCATTGCATGAACAGGCGTACGGTGTTTCCTTCTACATTAAAACGGGTTCCCATTAAAGCGGAAGGTAAGTCCTGCACAGTAGCACCGCGGTCACCGATCGGCAACGGTATGTTAAACAGCTGTTCATCTATATAGATGGTTTTAGCAGCTGTTTCAATTGCGGCAAAACGTTTTTTTACTGCCAGCACACACAGGTCCACCACGGCTTCTTTCATCGCATTCAGCTCTTCCGGTGTATACAGTTCCAGCAGCTTGTTGGCCGGCACTCTTTTGCTTACGCCTCCCAGGGGTTTTACAGTACGCTCGTTAGCCGCATCAAAATACATCTCTGCATACATGCTCAGGGTAAATACCAGGCGGGCCGGTACTTTATCAACAACTTCTGCAAAAGCGGCAACCGTTATTTCGCTGCCAAACCACAACATGTTGGCAAACAGGGAGCGTGCAAACAAACCCGGACGTTCTTTCAACAGCTCAAAAGTGCTTTCCGCATCAAAACGCAGGCGGTAATGTTCCACGTAGGCCTGCCATACATCGTACTCCTGTTTATAGAATTTATCCATCAGGATACGTAGCTTTTCAAAGCAGGCGCGTTTGCTGTATTCTGCCAGGCGCAGGGCACGGATAAAACGTACCCACATACCACGTTTGGCGTGCATCATTTCACACATCTGTACCGGTTCCAGGTTCATATTGTTTAACCAGTTAGCTACCATCAATCCCTCTTTACGGGAGTATTTCAGCTTCAGGTCTGCTTTACTTTTTACGCGCCCCTGTGCACTTTCATCCAGCTGCCATACAATGTGCCGGTTGTTACGCGCGGTACGTTTGATAATAGTTTTAGG
>NZ_DATCRF010000021.1:0-3278 GCF_036569125.1 Chitinophaga sp.
CTTTTACTGGTGCTTTGTTTGCCGTTCTTATTAATATTAACCGCAATCTTATTGCTGTTTGGGCAAAAGCCGGATTCGCTTATAAGGGCTTTTACCGACACGTATGCCCATGGGCTTTCACAATGGGATTATAAATGCGATAACGTAGAATGCGGCGGCCACTACCTTTGCTCCGTAGCTGCCAACGGGCATAAACGCCTGGTAAAGCCGGTACGTTATGGAACCCGTAATAATGGCATCATTATCTGTAACCGGCAATTGCTGGTGGCGAATGCATTTGAGGAGCTGTTGCAGGAAAGAATGCCGGCAGTACACCGCTTTATAAGAACGCAATACAATAAGGTGGGTAACCTGATCCATCGCTACTACAATATTTTCAACAATAAGATCATTTCAGACATTGTGTACATTCTTATGAAGCCGCTGGAATGGTGTTTCCTGTTGGTGCTTTACACTTTCGACCGCAAACCGGAGAACCGCATTGCCACGCAATACCTGACCAAAACAAACCGGGCAGCAACCATACCGCAGTAAAAACCCTCTTTTTAAGGGATTACCTGCTATCTCCTTTTACCCTATTTTAGATGCTATTATCAACCTTTTAACCTTATTGGATCATGAAAAAGAAAGCATCTCAAAAATTGCAGATCGTGAAGATCAAAATTTCCAAGCTGAGCAAAACCAATGCGCCTGCAGAGAACAAACAACGTACTTTGCCTACCACACAGTTTATTTCCTGTGGCGAAACTTTCTGGGTTTGCTAATTACAGCCTGAAACGCATGAAGCTTTTAACTGGAAAGGTGAATGGACAATTTTGTTCATTCACCTTTTCATTTCAGCCCTTTACGATCAGCCCGTAAAACCCTTTCCGGTACGTGTCTGAAACCGGTATGATCATTTCCCCGATCTTAATCCCATCCCGCTCTATAGCATCGATCTTATCAATAGCCACCATATAGGATTTATGCACCCGGCAAATAATGGCAGGCGGAATTTCCTGCTCAAACTCTTTGAACGTTTGCAGGGTCATAATACGTTTATGCAGGGTATGAATGCGGCGGTAATCCCGCATACCTTCAATGTACAGGATCTCCTGCAACAGCACTTTTTCCAGGCGGTATTCTGTTTTTACAAAAATGAACTTCTTTTCAGGGGCAGCAGCTTGTCTGGAGAGGTTATGTTTCGCTTTTTCCGCCGCCTGCAGAAAACGTTCGAACGTATAGGGTTTCAGCAGGTAGTCGGTAACATTCAGGTCAAAGCCTTTGAGGGCAAATTCATCATAAGCGGTAATAATGATCACTTCCAGCTGCAGGCGGGCGCTTTCCAGCAGCTGAATGCCGGAGAGCTCACCAATATTAATGTCCAGGAACACCAGGTCCACCGGGGTAGCTTTCAGGAACACCAGCGCATCCACGCCATTATCAAAAACAGTTAGCAGGTTCAGGTACGGCAGCTTTTGAATATAGTTCTTCAGCCGTTCCTGCGCCAGGGGCTCATCCTCCACTATAATGCAGTTAATTTTCATGCGTATGCAGTATAAGGTTCACTTTGTAAATGCCATTCTGTTGGGTAATAGCCAATGTGTGTTTGTTGGGATAAAGCAGCGCCAGGCGTTTTTGCAGCAGCGTATGCCCCAGCCCGTTAGCGCCTTCAATAGGGTGGGGCGCTAAGCTGTACCGGTTCTCACAGTCAAATACCAGCCTGCCGGCCTCAATGCACAGCTGAATGCGGATGGCATTGGCCGTTCTTTCGTGTGTAGCATGTTTAAAAGCATTTTCTATATAAGGGATGAACAGCAGCGGCTCTATCATCAGGTTGCCGGTTTCCCCTTCCACAGAATAATGTACATAGTCAGTATTGGCGGTACGGATCTTTTGCAGGGCAATATACTTTTCAATATAGGCCAGCTCTTTGGATAGGGAGATCTGTTCCGTTTTTGTTTCATACAGCATAAACCGCATAATGTCCGACAGCTTGTTCAGGTAAAGGGATGCCTGCGCAGCATCTTTTTCTATCAGCACATCAATATTGTGAATGGTGTTGAACAAAAAGTGCGGGTTCAGCTGCGATCTTACCAGGGCCAGCTCCGTTGCATGGTTCTTTTGCGTAAGCTCCTCTTTAATGCGGATGTCGCCATACCAGGATATAAATCCGCGCATCACCAGGCCAATAATGCCATGTACACCGGCCAGCAGCGCCAGGAAAATGGTCATCCACATTACTTCCCGCCAGTCTGTATGCACGCCCCAGGTGCCGGGAATGGAAAGCACTAAAAGCGTAATAACAGCACTGCCTAACATACCTAAAGCACCAAACAGCAACAGCGCCGGGAACTTTTTAGTTTGCAGGAAACGGGTGAACAGCAGGCCATAGAAGAAATAAAAGCCCAGCAGCCCGGGTAAAAAGCTGAAAACGCCCGCACCCGACACCAGCCATATGTACAGCATATCTGCAAAAGTTCTGTGCCCCCTGGTAGAAATAAGCATGAACAATGATACCAGCAGTATATAGGTGAACCAGTATCCTAAATGCAGCAATATAACAGCGGACCTTTTCAATCTTTCTGCTTTTTATAATAATACAATAACCAGCTTGCGATGGTGAACCCGCAAAAATAGCTGAGGGGTAAGGTATATAGCGCTGCAGCCGGTTGTTTGCCAATAAATTTGAGTGTTCCGTAAATGTAAGGAATAATGTAGCCATATTTCCACTTCACCGCTATGATGGAAGCCGTTAGCAGGCCAAGACCTGCGCCCACCGGCACCAGGAAGTTCCGGAACTGCAGGCTTAATAAATATTGCAGCGCTACAATGGGCAGGCATGCTATAAAGAATTGGCCGCTGCCCCGCAGGTAAGCTGTAACCGGAAAGGCTGCACGGGGAAAAGGTATATGCCGGTTAAAGAGGGCAGGCACTATCCCGGTAAGACAAATGCCGATGTTGAACAGCACAAAGAATTGCAGCAGCATTACCAGTATCACTGCCAGCTTGGCGCTGAAAATAACATGCAGTTTTTGCGGTGTGCTGTGCACCAGCTTCCAGGCATTGTTCTTTACTTCCAGCTGGGTAATTAAGCTGCTCACCAGTATTACGCCCATGGGCAGTAACAGCACTGCCATATACTCCCAGTTATCGGTATACAATTGCTGCCACACCCGGGGCGATGCATTAACCACCGCCGAATCAGCCGCATAATAGAACCGTTGGAACAGTACAATAAGAGGGATAAAGAATGCGCCGCATATGGTAAGCCAGGAGGACAGGCTATGGCGGGGTTT
>NZ_DATCRF010000022.1:0-10975 GCF_036569125.1 Chitinophaga sp.
TTCCATGTTCTCCAGCAGCGTCTCAGGATCTTCCAGATCCAGGATATCATCTTCCTCCACCATCGCCAGGTATTTGTTTTCCAGCACCAGCGGCAGCTGTGTCAAATGATATTCATTCATGAGGCGCAACGCCCTGGATCCTGAATCCATTGGATGCAGCACCGGAACCGTTGATATGAGATCTCTCGCCAGCATGATTAATAAGATTTAACGTATGATCAATATAACAAAGAATATTCCAAGTTTCACCAATATACCTTACCGTTAGGTGCGGTACAGCACTATAAAGATACGTTTAATCACAGCGTGGAGTTTGCAGAGGCAGAATAAAATTACGAACGGTTGATTACAGATGACGGATAAGCAATGTTACAGGATAGCTGATGAAGACCGGATAGTTGTTTTTACTTTTTCAGTTTATCCAGGAACGCATGTAAGATCATGTTAAACTCGCCCGGTACTTCCATCATGGGCGCATGACCGCACTTATCAATGAAATGTAATTCTGAATTCGGGATCAGTTTGTGAAATTCTTCACCAACCATCGGTGGCGTAATAGTATCATTTTGTCCCCACACCAGCAAAGTCGGTATCTTAAGATCACTCAGCTCTTCCCCCAGGTTATGCCGGATGGCCGATTTAGCCAGGGCAATAATTTTGATCACTTTTAACCGGTTGCCTACAATTTCAAATACCTCATCCACCAGCTCTTTGGTGGCCATCGCCGGATCATAAAAGGTAAGCTCCGTTTTTTTACGGATATACTCATAATCACCCCGCTTGGGATAGGTTTCCCCCATACCGTTCTCAAACAGGCCGGAGCTGCCGGTAAGCGTAAGCGAGCTTACGGGCGCTTCAGGATGTTTTAATAAATATACCAAAGCTACATGTCCGCCCAGGGAGTTACCCAGCAGGTGTACATTCTGATAGCCCCGCGCTTCAATGAATTTGTGTACAAATTTAGCCAGTCCGCTTACCGTGGTTTCAAGGATATTCAGGTCAAACAAAGGCAACATAGGGATCACAACTTTGTTAGACAGCTTGAAATGGTCCAGCAGGTCTCTGAAATTACTCAACGCCCCAAACAATCCGTGCAGCAATACCAGTGGTTCACCTTCTCCTTCCTCAATGTAATTAAACTTCCCCTGTGTTTTGATTTCGTAATCCATTGCCAAAGCTTGAAAGTCAATTTTGCGCTAAAATAATTCTTTTTATTAATTCAAATAATCTTTGAAGCGAGTTAGATAGCTCTCATTTCTTTGGCTGCGTTGTCAAAAAAAGACTGCAATCCAGCGAACATATCTTTAAAAACCGGTATTATTTTACCCATGCTGTCTATTACAGCCGGGCCAACGGGTGAAATATAAGGGTATACTGCAGATTGCAGTTTGGTTTCCGGGCTTAGCCAATACAACTGGTTGGCTATCCACAACAGGATACTGTAATTGATAGTAAAGATAAGAATATACAGTAAAATGCCTCCCAGGCGGTTCACCCATCCCAGCAAGGCCAGCTCCACCAGCTTTTGCAGGGCCGTAGCGCCCAGGCGCACCAGCAAAATAACTCCAAGAAACAGGCCAATGAAACAAAGTACAGGCAGCCAGCGCCAATGCACATTCCAGTGCTGCTGGGCATATAATGCGGTAACGGTGGTGAGCTTCAGGGCAGCTGCCAATCCTACTATGATCGCTACAAAAGAAAATACCGCTACAATTAACCCCCGCGAGTAGCCTTTATAGATAGCGATCACCATCAGAATGGCGAAAAGGATATCGATTAACATAGAATTTTATAAGCTGTTGGCGCCATAAATTTACCGGTTAGCGATCTGTTTCGCTAACCGGTAAAGACTAACAGCTAAAGCTAACTTATTTACTTAGTAATTCCTTTACAAGGGCGGAAATAGCTTTGCCGTCCGTCTGACCTGCCAGCTGTTTGGTGGCGGTGCCCATTACCTTTCCCATATCTGCCGGTGAGGTGGCGCCGGTTTCCGCAATAATACGGATCACCGCTTCGCGCAACGCACTCTCATCCAGCTGTTTGGGTAAAAAGCGCTCTATAACGGCCAGCTCCTCTTCTTCTTTTACAGCCAGGTCTTCCCGGTTCTGCTGCCGGAAGATCTCCAGAGAATCTTTTCTTTGTTTGGCCAGCTTTTGCAGCATTTTACTTTCATCGGCTTCCGTTAGCTCGCCGTTACCGCCTTCAGCGGTTTTGGCTAACAGGATAGCGGCCTTAATAGCGCGTAAGGCACGCAGCTCAGCTTCACTTTTAGCCAGCATAGCGGCTTTAATGGCGGAGTTTATATTGAGTTCTAATGACATACTTGTGTTTTTAAGTCCATGGTGGATTAAAGTCCATGGTCGATGGTCCATAGTCCATGGCCTATTACAATAGCAATTGTTGTGCAAATAATGACTAATAGCTGTTTACTGCTAAAATGGCACAACCTGCTATATCAATGTACTGCTTTACGGCATTCCCATGTACTACCCATCCTCACGCTAAAGGCTATGGTCCATGGGCCGCGGACCTAGTCCGCAACGACTACCCCTTCTCCCCTTCCTTCAGCTTATCATCAAACTTCTTCAGAAAGTCTTTGGCAAAGTTGCGCAGGTCTTCTGACTGGTCTTTATGCGGGGTGGCGCGATCCCAGGTATCGGCCATGGTCATCATGGTCTGGAAAAAGAAATCTGCCATTTCATCCATCATCATGTCTTTGGTCCACAGGTCAATGCGCAGGGCAGTAGCTTCCGCAGCATCCCAAAAAGCCACCATCATGGCTTTAGCTTTATTCATACGGTCGGCGGTGGTATCGGAGGCGGTCCATTCTATTTTTTCCGGTACTTTATTCTCATCCAGCGCTACCTGTATCTGGATGGTAGATGTTTTAGTCATATTATAGATGTGCTTTTAGCTTTTTTCAGAGGGCAAAAATAGGGGATAATGTGCAGATGTGCAGATGTGCAAATATGCAGATGTGTAGATGGTGGCTCCTTCTTATTCGCTTTGATCCATTTGCACATCTGCATATTTGCACATCAGCACATTAAAAAGCGCTTCCGCGCTTTTTTCCCAGCTTCCGGGCAGCGGCAGTTCTGCCATTTGCTGCAGCTGGCGGCTGCGCTGTACTTCATCTTTATATAGCAGGCTTAGTTTCTCTGCCAGGTCGGCCAGGTTTTCGGGATCTGCGTATAGCAGGGCGTCTTTGCCGGCTTCGCGGGCAGCCGGTCCATCAATGGCTATTACCGGCACCTGGCAGCGCAGGGCGGCATATACCGGCAGGGCAGCGCCCTCCAGCCGGGTGGTATACACCATGGCATAGGCGGCGGCCGTTAAACTGGCCAGGGAAGGCTGGTCCAGGTCAGGCAGCAGCACCACATCCTGGCGGAACTTATAGGTTTGCAGGCTGTTAGCTATCTCCTGCCCGGCTACGGTTACCTTACCTGCCAGCACCAGCTTCATATTGGAGCGCTGCCGGCGTTTCAAGGCCGAAAATGCTTTCAGCAGGGGCATAATATTGTTACGCGGGTCCAGGGGGCCGGTCACTAAAAAAAACTCCGTGCCGCCGGTATACAGTTTTTTAACTACCTCCCGCTGCTCCCAGTCCAGGGGCTGATAGCTTTCATGAATGCCGGCAGGTATCGCCTGCACCTTACCCGCTGCAGCCGGGGCATATTGCAATAAAGGCTGCTCCAGGTGAGCGCCCGGCAAAACTATTTTTTTAGCGCTGGCTATATATTTTACGGCTTCTTTTTTAAAGAACCGCTGCCATTGCTGCGGCACGCCGGCCACCGGCTGTAAAAAGGAAAGATCTTTCAGGAACAGCACCGCCGGGATCTTACTACGCAGGGACAGCATACCATCCATACCCAGGAACAGATCCACCCGGTGCTTTTTAAGCGCCCGGGGAAGCTGCCATTGCAGCCACCACTGGCGCCGCCATACAGCCGGGCCTTTCAGCGGTACTATAATGGGTGTAACATTTGCAGGGAAGAGGAAATCCGGCGATACGGGCCGGTCAAAAAAGAAGAGGAAAGTATGTTCCGGGTGCTGCCGGCACATGCGGAACAGCAGCTCTGTATGCATGTTCCCCGTATCGGCAGGTGTATCCTGGCTCACCCCCATTGCGCTTACTCCAATGATCATGGGCGCAAAATTAATGGGAAATGTGGAGATGTGCAGATTGGGAATGGGTTAATGTGCTAATATGCTAATGTGCCGGTGTTTGTTATACCTGATAATTGCTATAAAGCAAAAGCCCTGACAAATTTAACAACCTGTCAGGACCTTAAAGTATACCAGCACATTAGCATATCGGCACATTAGCACATTAAAATCAATCCGTTTTATTCGTGATCCAGAACTCCTTCTTCACAATATTATTCGGATTATCCAGGGAGGTAATAGTAATGGTCACCTTCACCGTGCGGATCGGCTCCAGGCCTTTCAGGTTAATAGTGGTGGTGGCAGCAGTAACCGGGGAAGGAATGGCATCCTGCGGGATCACCTCTCCGCCGGGGTCTGTAACTGCATTTACCGTAATGCTTACGCCTTTGGTGGGCAGCTTGGAGCTAATGTTCACCGTAAAGGAATAGGTAGCGCCGGGGGAAGCCGTGTAATTACCTTCCGCAACGCCATCCAGCGTAGCTTTCAGCACTTCTTCCTGTGGACCGGGATCTTCGCCGGGGGCTTTTTTCTTTTTACTGCAGGCAGTAAAGGTGAGCATTAACAATGCTAAAGCGGCTATAAGATATGATTTGAAAGGCATAGCGGGTTCAATTGAAGGTTTGCATAAAATTATATTATTTTATAATACCAAACAAACATTCTCACCCCCTTACATCCATCGCATCCCTTAAACCATTCCCTAACAGGTTAAATGCCAGCACCATCAGCATAATAGCCACACCGGGGGCCAGGGCCAGCAAAGGATTATGGGTTATAATAAAATTGTAGTTCTCCTTGATCATCAGGCCCCATGAAGGCTGCGGAGGCTGTACCCCCACGCCCAGGAAGCTCAGGCCGGCCTCCACCACAATGGCCGAGGCAAAGTTGCTGGCTGCCACCACCATCACCGGGCCCATAATATTGGGTAAAATGTGCTTTATAATAATGCGCAGGTGCCCAAAGCCCAATGCCCGCGCGGCCTCTACAAACTGCAGCTCCCGCAGGCTCATTACCTGCCCGCGTATAATACGCGCCACACCTACCCACATGGTTAGGCCTACCGCTATGAACACCTGCCAGAAACCTTTACCCAAAGCCAGGGTAATAGCAAATACCAGCAACAGGGTGGGTACCGACCAGATCACGTTTATAAGCCACATCACCGCATCATCTACCCAACCACGGAAATAGCCCGCCATAGCGCCCAGCAGCACGCCCAGGCTCAGTGATATTAATACCGCTATACACCCCACACCCAGGCTTACACGCGTACCCACCAGCAGGCGGCTTAAAATATCCCGCCCAAACCGGTCGGTGCCCAGCCAGTAAGTATTGGTAATAATACGTTGTTTTGCTATTTGCTGCTGCAGCGTAGCTATTGGCTGCCCTGAGGGCTGCTGCTGCCCGTACCATACTTTGGCCAGGGAGTAACGTTCAGGCATAGACGTTTCTTCATCCACATACCGCTGCACCACTATATCATTCCCTGCAAACTGCCAGCTACGTATAGGCACATAGGTAAGGGCGCTCTCCTGCCCGTATAGCAGCCGCCTGAAAAAGCCTGCCCTGGCCGGCGGCCGCTCTTTTTGCATAGCCAGCATGGCAATTTTGAAACCCGGGCGCTGCCCGCTTATTTCCAGCACCATATGGTTGGCATACGGCGTAGGGTCCGGCGCTAAAAAGTATGCGGTTATGCTGATGAAAATGGCCAGCACAATAATGCCTGATCCTGCCATAGCGCCCCTGTTGCGCTGCAGGCGCTTCCAGGCCTGCCGGCTGAAAGAGGAACGGATGGTAGCTGCTGAATGAATAAATTATAAATTGAAGATCCTGAATGCTCAAAAATAGGCAACAAATAGGTATCATTGCGGGCAAAAGTTTATTCTGTTCCTATGACCACAGCTACACAGTCGTCCTCACCGGTGTCACAGTTCTTTACCCGCATTGGAGATAACATAGGCCGCTGGCCTACGAAATATATCTTCCTGTTCTTTATGGCGCTGGCCGCGGTTATTGCCTGTGTATCCTGGGGCCAGTCACAGGATATGGCGCTGCATACCCGCTATAACAACTTTGTTATTTTTAAACATTCCTTCTTTCACCTCATTCACAACCAGGACCTCTATACGCTCTATCAGCCGGAGTATTATGACCTGTATAAATACAGCCCCTCCTTTGCGCTGTGCATGGGTGTTTTTGCCTGGCTGCCGGATCTGCCTGGGCTCATCTTATTTAACGTGGCCAATGCAGTGGTGCTGATCATAGCCGTACGCAAGCTGCCTTTCAGCCAAAAGAACCTGAACATTTTCCTGCTGCTGATCTTAATAGAAACCATGATCTCCTTTACCAGCTCGCAGGTGAATGCGCTTATTACCGGTTTGCTGGTGCTGGCCTGGTACTTCCTGGAAAATGATAAACCCTGGTGGGCCACGCTGTTCATCGTGATCACTTTTTATATCAAGATCTTTGGCATTGTGGGCCTGGCCTTATGCCTGCTGTACCCCTCCCGCTGGAAGTCGGCGCTGGCCACCATTTGCTGGATCATTGTAATAGGTATTATGCCCCTGCTGGTTGTTTCCCCCAATCAGCTGCTGTTCCTGTACAAAAGCTGGGGTACGCTGCTTAGCCACGACCATGGCGCTTCTGTAGGAGTATCCCTGTATGGCTGGTGGCATACCTGGTTTGGCTTTAACATGAACAAACAATGGTTTGTGCTTATAGGCGCGCTGCTTTTCTGCTTACCGTTACTGCGTGTGGGCAGCTGGTCGCAGCCCGTGTACCGCCTGCATATGCTGGCTTCTATACTCATCTGGGTAGTGATCTTTAACCATAAAGGCGAATCTCCCACCTACGTTATTGCCATGGCAGGCATTGGCATCTGGTATTATACGCAGGCGCCCACACGCAGTAACCTCGTGTTGCTGTTACTGGCGCTGGTATTCACCTCCTTTTCTTCCACAGATCTTATAACACCCTATAAAGTAGCCCGCACCTGGGTAGAGCCGTATGCGGTAAAAGCCGTGTTCTGCTCCATTATCTGGTTCAAGCTTATTTGGGACCTTACGTTTAGAGCGCAAAGCATAAAGCTCAGAGCTGAAAGCTGAAAGCTAAAAGCATAAAGCTGAAAGCCTGGGTAGATATTCGCTGCATTGGCTTTATGCTTTCGGCTTTAAGCTTTACGCTTTTTGCTTTCTGCTCAAAAAATTTTATCTTGTAGCCTTAACCCAATACCCCCCTTTCATATGAGTCATGAAAGGCTGCAATTTAAAACCATATTTGTTTCATGTCCTTACACACCGTAACCTCAGTAACGATCGGAGATCATGTGTTTGCCACCTTCAAATCACTGAAGATAGATCAGTTTATTAATGATCATCACCAGGTTGAATTGCTCATCAGCTACGACTGGTTCAGCAGCATTGGTAAAGACCTTTTCACAGCAGGCAAAGAGTTCCTCGGGAAAGAGATCAGCATTTCCATTAGCTCCGTATCCCTCACCAGCCAGCATAAGCCGGTGATCTTTAACGGCATCATTACCAGTGTGCATGCCGGTAAGGAACGCGATGGCACCCACGGATTTTGTGTAATAAAAGGCAGCAGCCCCACCGTGCTGCTGGAAAATGATCCGCACATCACCGCCTTTGGCCCCCAGCCGCTGGCAGACATTATAACGTCAACGCTTAAACTGGCGGAGCCTTATTTCAATAAAGCCAGTGTGAACCCGGAGGAAAAAGATCCCTTAAAGTACACCGTACAGTATAAGGAAACCTCTTACGGGTTTATACGCCGCCTGGCTCAAAGGCATGGCGAATGGTTCTTTTATGACGGGCAGCAGATCGTGTTCGGACGTTACCAGCCGCAGAAAACTGCGCTCACCCATCTCACAGACCTTATTGATTTTGACCTGGCATTAAATGTATTGCCGAATAATATACAGCTGAACGGCTTTGACTACCGCCAGGATGCTGTTTCCCGCAATAGCACCACTACCCAGCCGGATGCTGGCATCAATAACTACTCGAAGCACGCGCATGATATCAGCCGCAAGCTGTACCGCAAAACTTCGCTGTATAAAATGAACCAGCCTTTTACCAGCAATGCCCGGCAGCAGGTGGATAAGCAAACCGCCATTCAGCATAAAGGCCGCCTGGCCCGTATGGTTACCGTTAACGGTACCAGCCGGCATACCGCCCTTAAGATCGGGGATATTGTAAGCATAGGCGAGCAGTTCCCGGATACTACCGACCATGGCGAGTTTGTAGTAACCCGCCTTTCACATACCTGCTCCAGCAACGGCGAATACCAGAACACCTTTGAAGGCATACCTGCGGATGTAGCTATGCCGGAAGTGAACGTGGACCTGCATCCTTTGTGCGAGCCGCAAAGCGCCATCGTCACCGACAATAATGATCCCCGCGGCTTAGGACGTGTAAAAGTGGCTTTCCGCTGGCAGGATCAGGGCTCCACGCCCTGGCTGCGCGTAGTAGCGCCGCATGGCGGCGGCAAAAAGGGTTTTTATTTTGTACCCGAAGTAGGGGAAGAGGTTTGGGTGGATTTTGAAGGCGGCAACCCCGAGGCCCCCATTGTGCTGGGCACTACCTATAACGGCGCCGCCAGCGCAGATATGGGCGATAGCCGCAATAACGTAAAAGCCATCCGCACCCGCAGCGGCCATACCGTAGAGTTTAATGATGCCGGCGAAGGCACTCACCTGATCATCCGCGATCCCGGAGGAAATGAAATTTTCCTGGATACTGCCGGCAGGAACATTACGGTAACCGCCCCGGAAACCATGACCTTCCAGGCCCGTAACATGAACATTAATGTGGCGCAGCATATGGAGCTGAACGTAGGGCTGAATACCGAAATGAACACGGGGCAGCAGTTCCTCCTGAATGCAGGGCAGCAGCTGCTTATGACCGCTCCCTTCCTGCAGCAGCTGGCAGCCGCGTTCATGCACCTGCAATCCACCAAAACGCTCATTAACTCCGGCAATGAAATAAAGATAGAATCACCGCAGCTGTTTGCTGCCGGCGCCCAGCAGCTTATGCTGCACAGTGATGAGAAGATCACCGCCAACAGTAAAGGCACCCTGCACCTGAAAGGCGCGGAAGGGAATAAACACAGCAACAAGGCCGATGCCTATGAAGCTGTAAAACCGGTGATAGACGCCAAATGCATCGTGAACTTCCGGCCCAAGAAAAGCTGGCAGGGCGAGGATTATGGCTTTGACTGGATGCGCAACACCGATACCGGCAAACCAGGCGATATCCTTTATGAAACCGCTATGGGTAAATATTACCTGGACGCCGCCTTTACCAACATAAACCGCGATATTAACTCAGATACGCCCTACCAGAAAAAGGATGATGCCATGTATGGCAGGCTCAAAGCCAAATACCATGTACACAGCATTCCCTGGAAAACACATAAGGATAAAGCCGGCAAAGATGTGCCGGACGATTACTTTGTAGCCTGGTTAAGCTTGTATCCGAACAAAATAAAAAAGAACAAGGCCGTATTAAGCCTGGAAATAGAAATTGAGGAAGAGCCGGAACACCTGAAGTTTGCAGATCATCCCAATTTCACCATCACGCCAAAAGAGATCACGCCTAAAACAAAGGGAAAACATAAGCTGGCCGATTTTGTTACCATAGAGTGCACCAAAGAGTTTAATACCGATCAGACCATAAAGGTGCTGGCCGTTACCAAAGGCCCGGATGGTAAGGAAAAAACCGCCGTTGCCGGTAAGCTGATGGTTTGGGCCAATGATGCCACCAAACGTAAAAAGAAAAAGATCCTGCTGGTGGAAGTAACCGGCGGCCCCGGTGCAGGCAGCGCCAGCGGACAGGAAGCCCTGTTCCGCCAGTCGCTGAACCAGGCCTATATTGATCCCCACGTGGAAACCATGAAGCTGGACCTCAGCAAGGATACCGTATTTAATACCAACTATGTAAGTGGCGCGGATATTGTTTCTTCTGATGATAGCAAACCCGCTGTAACCGACATCGCAAACTATATGACCACTGCATTGAAAAAAATACCGGGTGTAGGCGCCAAATACGATTCGTATTTTAAAGCCTTTTACCTGGGTGGCAATGGCGGCGTTATGAGCTCCGGCAGCCTGATACGGCTAAACGGTTATTCAATGGGCGATAAGGCAGTGCTGTTCAAAAGCGCCATCAGCTCCACACCCGCGCATGAATTCCTGCACTCGTTAAAGCTGCCGCATACCTTTACCAATGCGGAAGCCGACCCGAATGCATTATTCACCTACGAATCCAAAAAAACAGATAACCTGATGGATTATTCCCACTGGAATAATATCACCCGGTACACCCTGTGGTACTGGCAGTGGAAAATTGCCAATGCACATGGGGATAAAGTATAAAACCATACATATGCTGCTGAAACCAATTTTAATAGCAACTTTCTTTATTTACGGTGCAACTGCCTGCCAGTCGCAAACCCATCAAACGTCCCAGCAAACAGCTGCAAAAAACAATGATATGCAAACAACAAAAAACTCTATCGACGATAAATTCGAAAAACTGGATATAGCAGAATTACAGGCAAAGGGCAGCAAAAGCGAAGGCGGCGTTGCCAAAGCAGACGGCAACATGGTAGCAGCCACCAGCTACGACCTCACAACAACCGGGGATGATGGCGCCATCATTACCATTTCAGGTAATAACGTGAATGGCTATACAAAAAAAGAAACATCGCCCGATAGCTATTTTGAAGTGAATAAAGAATACTATCCCGATGGCAATATAAGATCCAAAGGCCTTAAATTCATTAACGGCGG
>NZ_DATCRF010000023.1:0-16041 GCF_036569125.1 Chitinophaga sp.
TGATATACCTGTACAACTATGCCGGCCAGCCCTGGAAATCACAGTACTGGCTGCGCGAGGTAATGAACCGCCTGTACCTGCCTACGCCGGATGGTTATTGCGGGGATGAGGATAACGGCCAAACCTCCGCCTGGTATGTATTTACCGCGCTGGGCTTTTACCCTGTTTGTCCGGGTACACAGCAGTACGTGATAGGCGCACCGCTGTTCAAAAAAGCTACCGTGACTATGGAGAATGGCAAAAAGCTGGTGATCACCGCTCCGCAGAACAATGCAGACAACCGTTATGTGCAGGATGTGAAAGTGAACGGGCAGCCGTACACGAAGAACTGGTTTGAGCATAGCGCACTGCAGCAGGGGGGTACCATTAACTTTACCATGAGCGCTACGCCTAACAAAAGCAGGGGTACTGCTCCGGCGGCAGCGCCTTACTCCTTCTCACGCGATGAGAAGCTGAAATAATTCTTACTTTTGTAATACTGTTTGAGGGTTTGATGAATGGGGTACGCTAACACCCATTTATCAAACCCTTAAATATTGCACCATTTAACCGTCTTAACTATTCAGCATGGCAAACCCTTATATATCACTATTGAGCACGGCATGGCGTTTTGCGCGTCAGGAGCGGAAGAAATATGTACTGGTATATGTCATGTTCCTGTGCTCCAATATTGCCGCTTCCCTTACGCCTTTTATTTTCGGCTGGTTCATTGGACAGGTACAGCAGGATACGGCCCGGGTATGGCACTACACGCTGTTGTATGCAGGCGGTTATTTTTTACTGAAATTAACAGAGTGGTCTTTTCACGGGCCGGCCCGCGTAATGGAGCGGCAGCTGGCCTTTAACCTGAGCCGCAACTTTTTGCAGGAACGTTATCACCAGGCATTACACCTGCCGGTAAAATGGCACCAGGATCATCACAGCGGCGCCACCATAAACAGGATCCGCAAGGCATATGAAGCATTACGGGAGTTTTTTGACCGGGGTTTTATGTACATGCACGCGCTGGCCAAATTCTTTTTCTCCGTAGTGGCCATGCTTTATTTTTCCCCGCTGTATGGCTGTATTGGCATATTGCTGGGCGCTTTCACCATCTGGATCATTTTCCGGTTCGATAAGCCTTTCATCCGCACACTGGACCAGGTGAATGAACGGGAGCACGTGGTATCTTCCACTTTGTTCGATAGTTTATCCAACATCATGACGGTGATCACCCTGCGGCTGGAAAAAAGTATGGAAACCGGCCTGCTGAAAAAAGTGCAGCATATTGCCAGCCCTTTCCGCAAAAATGTAAAGATCAATGAATGGAAATGGTTTTGTGCAGATATGATGGTAACGCTGATCTACTGCGTAATTGCAGCCGGCTATGTGTACCAGCACTGGGAACCGGGTAAGGTATTTTATGTAGCGGGTCTGGTCACATTGCTGGGATATGTAAACCAGTTCACCAGCGTGTTCCATGATATTGCCTGGCAGTATACGGATATTGTGCAGTATAACACCTACGTACAAACGGCCGGCAATATTAAGGAGGCCTATCTGCAGCAACATCGCCCCGATGCGCCTACAGACCTGCCGGAGAAATGGCAGACCATTCAGATAAAAGAGCTGAGCTTCTCACACCGGGAGCAGTATGATGCGGAACATGCGCCGCAAAGCCTGCACCGTTTGAACATTACCATTGGCCGCGGCAAACGTATTGCGCTGATAGGGGAAAGCGGCAGTGGCAAAAGTACCCTGCTGTCTTTATTAAGAGGCTTGTACAACCCGCAGCCGGGTATGGAATTAACGGTAGATGGTAAGCCATACGGGCTGGATACGATCAATGAAACAGTAACCCTGTTCCCGCAGGAGCCTGAGATCTTTGAAAATACCATTGCCTATAACGTTACGCTGGGCCTGCCTTTCAGCGAAGAAGATATTCTGAGCGTATGCGAAAGCGCACATTTTACAGATGTGATCCAGCAGCTGCCACAGGGGCTGGGATCAGACATCCGCGAAAAGGGCGTAAATCTTTCCGGCGGCCAGAAACAGCGCCTGGCGCTGGCCCGTGGCATTTTAGCTGCCCGTGAAAGCGAGCTGGTATTGCTGGATGAACCCACCAGCAGCGTGGACCCAAAAACGGAAGCCATGATCTACGATAAGCTGTTCAAAGCATTTGCAGATAAAGCCCTTGTTTCCTCCATGCACCGCCTGCACCTGCTGGGGCAGTTTGACTACGTATATATCTTACGGCAGGGGTATATTGTAGATGAAGGCACTTTTGAGCATTTGCGGGATAACAGCCCCATTTTCCAGGAGCTTTGGAAACACCAGAAAGATACTATTGGCAAACATTACCAGTAACCGAACTTTTTGGCATAACATTGGTTTTAATAGCGGTGAAAGGAAGTTGTGCTGCTCCTTTCACCCTTCACTTTTCACAAAAAGTATGATTATGATGATCCGCGTTCTGGTATTTATCACGTTCATTGCATGTATATATAGCTGCGCCAGTTCACCATACAGGGCTACCAATAAAGTGCATAAACAACAGGTAAAAGCTTTTTCAAAAGTATTACGCCAGCCCCCGGCGCCCGTGCATATTGATTCCGTGCAGAATGTTACCTGGTGGGCCGGTACAACCAACTTTAGTATCCGCAAACCCAATTACGTGATCATTCACCATACTGCACAAAACAGCTGTGATCAAACGTTGCGCACCTTTACCATGCCCAGCACACAGGTGAGTGCGCATTACGTAATTTGCCGGGATGGCGTAGTGCATCAAATGCTGAATGATTACCTGCGCGCCTGGCATGCCGGCGCAGCCAAATGGGGCAGCCTTACAGATGTTAACTCATCTTCCATAGGTATAGAAGTAGATAATAATGGTTTTGAGCCCTTTCCCCCGCAGCAGATCCGCAGCCTGATGATCTTACTGGATACGCTGCGGCGCCGGTATACGATCCCTGCTGCGAATATTATTGGTCATGGCGATATTGCACCCGGCCGCAAAGTAGACCCCAGCGCGTATTTCCCCTGGCAGCAGCTGGCGGAAAAAGGTTTTGGCCTTTGGTATGGAGATACGGCTAATATTACAGTACCGGATAATTTTAACAATCTGCAGGGGCTGCGCATCATCGGTTATAATGTAAAAGACAGTGTGGCCGCCATCGGCGCATTTAAGCGGCATTGGATCCCGGCTGATTCCCTCACACGGGATACCTTAAGTATGGGAGAAAGAAAGATCCTGTATAGTATTATGGAGCAGAGCCAATAAAAGAGTATATTTATGTAAGCCCTCAATCCTTATGTTAAGACACTATTTTCCGGCCGCACCCTCCGGCCGTTCCGCACAGGAAGCTATTGGCACTGCAGGTGTGCAGCGCAAAGCAGTTGCATTTACACCCACGCAACATAATAATGCAGGTTTAGTGAAAACATCTTCAGCAAGGCCGCTGCCATTGCAATTTGTACCACAATTAAAACATGGATCGCGTGAGCAATTGCCGGGCCGTTTTGCCCTGCCGGCCGGCCAGGTAGTGCAACGTAAAATAGGCGCTGAAATAGAAGTAAAAGGGCAGCTGACCTACACCAGCCCGGAAAACTTTCCCCAGGGAACTTCTGTAGCTGCCATGATGGTAAATGGACAGCCAACGGAAGTGCACCTGGAACATCCCCGAAAACTGGACGCAACCCATGGGGTAGCTACCCTGGAATTCGCTACCGGTAAATATGATCAGCCAGATGTTGCGTTAAACTCTCCGTTGGCAGAAGGGGCCAGGGAGATCGGCAGTGCCGCAGGCGCCCTTACGCAAGGCCAGGCAGTACCACTCTCCAGCATGCAGGGAATTGTTTTAACAGCAGATGGTCTTAAGATGAATGAGGGTGCGGGCCCACAGGTAACCATCAACCAAAAAAAGGGAGCCTTCCAGGTAAATGTTTCCCCCACAAAAGAAAGTGCAATTAACCTGCATGAATACCTGGATGTAAACCAGGGCGTATCACAAAGTTTTGAAACCGGCCAGTATTATGTAGATAAACGGCATTCAACGCAGCCCAGGGATATGGCTGTTCTTTTCACCAATGAGGTGTATAAAATAATAGTAGCCGTCATTGAAAAATCTGTGGAGGCTACTACACCCATGCCGCCCTTCCTTAAAGCCGCCATCCGCACTATGGCAGATATAGCTACTGTGTACTTTGGCAGAATAGAGGAATCTTTAAGTCCGGACGGGATAGATACTGATATTGAGAAGAACAGGTTCCCTGCAAACACCCGTGCAGATCTAGAGGCATTGTGGCGAAAAACATTGGCTGATGAAACAGTAGCAGTCTGGGTAAGGGGTAAGGATATGGATAAGGAGCTGTTAAGTGGATTTGGGCAGGCGTTACCACAAGTGCTGAAAAGTAAATATCCATTGCGGCGGGAGAAAACGGTTGAGGCATACTCAAACGAATCCCTGGCAGCCGGATTATTGGAAAAACAGAAAGGCCTCTTTAGCCAGTTTATGTCAGATATGAATAATAAGGCGCTGGAGAATCAGCTGGTGGAGATCAATAAACAATTAAATGAATTGAAAGTAAAGAACACAATAGTAACCGATAAGGGTAGTGAAATGATGGATGAAACAATGCGTTCACTGGATGCCTTGTTAAAAAGACAGCTGTTACTGGTTGCACCACGGAAAAAGGATGATGAAAGGCGTAATATACCTGCTATTCTTCCCAAAGAAAGAACAGATACCACTTATGTGGATGTAGATGAGGAAGCCCCGGCCGGCGTAAAAGAAGTGAGGGATCCCTTCCGGTTTGGCGACCTGAGCTTTGGCGCCTGGAAAGATGCCATCATTTTTTATGAAACAGAATTAAGAAAGGCCGGCGTACGGTATTAATGTAGATATTTCTATTTAGTCCATAGTATTTGTAGAATAGTAAAATATTACTACTTTTGGGCCTGGAAACTAAATCCAGCCATAAATGACGACTGACACGGTGTATACCGGCAGGGGCTTATACCCTGTGCTTTATTGTAGCCAACATCTCAATTATATTTCAGGCGCCTTCATTCATCGCTGTATGCCCTGTCAGGGCTGTTGTTAATAATACGCATATAATCTATCTGATCAGGCATCTGTGATACAGGCGCTTCTTTGCGGTCATCGCCGCAACACAATTCCTATTGTCGTGAACAATCAATTAAAACCAGTTTTATCATGAAATTTTTACACACCATCGTATTGCTGTCCGTGCTGCTGTTAGTACAGCAGGCCGGATACGGGCAGGATACAAAGATCACGGGGGTGGTCACTTTTAAAGCGGATGCACAACGCGTGCCCGGCGCCGTAGTTACGGTAAAGGGCAGCAGCAAAGGCACGCAAACAGATGCGGATGGTAAATATTCCATCTCCGCCAGGGCAAATGATACGCTGCACTTTTCCTACATTGGTTATACCGGTGTGGATATAGCAGTAAATGATACACGCGTTATTAACGTAGCGCTGGAAAGTTCAGAAAGCCGTTTGCAGGAAGTAGTGGTAACGGCCCTGGGCATTTCCCGCGAAAAAAGATCACTGGGATATGCGGTACAGGAGCTGAAATCCCGCGATATTACCGAAGCGCGCGAAACCAATTTAGTGAACGCGCTGTCCGGTAAAATAGCCGGCGTAAATATCACCAACAGCCAGGGCGACCTGGGCTCTTCCCGCATCGTGATCCGTGGCGAAACCTCTATTGCAGGTAATAACCAGCCCTTGTTTGTGCTGGATGGTATTCCCATAGATAATAGCCAGCTGGGCGTTGGTATTGCTACTGCCCGCGATTTTCCCAATGCTATTTCCGACCTGAACCCGGATGATATCGAATCCATCAGCGTGCTGAAAGGCCCTAACGCGGCGGCTTTGTACGGATCCCGCGCAGCAAACGGTGTACTGGTGTTAAAAACAAAAACCGGCCGTGGTGCAAAGGGCTTGGGAATTACCGTTAATTCCAGCGCTACTATGCAAACGCTGCTTACCTTGCCTAAATACCAGGATGTTTATGGCCAGGGTTCCGGCGGGCAGTTTGATTATGTGGATGGTAAAGGAGGCGGTATTAATGATGGCGTGGATGAAAGCTGGGGGCCCAAGCTGGACGGACGTCTTATCCGCCAGTTCTTCTCCAACGGCCAGCCTGCGCCCTGGGTAGCGCATCCTGATAATGTGCGCGACTTTTATGAAACCGGTTATACGCTGAACAATGGTTTATCTGTTGCGGGTACAAATGATAAGCTGGATTACCGGTTCTCTTATAACAATACCAAACAAACCGGCCTGTTACCCAACACCGGTATTACCCGCAACTCCTTTACCTTTAACAGCACTTACCGCATAGCACCCAAGCTTACACTAAGCACTTATGGCAGCTACATTCGCGGTAATGCAGATAACCTGCCGGGCGTGGATGGCAGACGCTCGAACAGTGTTACACTGCAGTTCATCTGGTTTGGCCGCCAGGTAGATACAAAGCTGCTGCGCAGCTATAAAGACGCCAATGGCAATGATTATAACTGGAACCACAGCTATTACAGCAATCCCTACTGGATCCAGTATGAAAATACCGTAGCGCAGAACCGTAACCGTTTCTTTGGCAATGCGCGCCTCTCTTACCAGGTGCTGGATTGGTTAACCGCCAACCTGCGCGTAGGTACGGATTATTATAACGACCGCCGTAAGTACAAGGTAGCTTATGGCTCCAACGGTACGCCCTATGGCTCTTATACGGAAGATGCCTATGCGGTAACAGAAACCAACTCAGAATTTACCCTGAATGCCAACAAAAAACTGAACAAGGATTTTAACCTGGATGTGCTGGCAGGCGGTAATGTGCGCACCAATCAGCTGGAAAATAACTACCAGCAAGCGCCGCGCCTGGCCGTGAAAGATGTGTACACGCTCAATAACTCACGTGACCCGGTGATCTCCACCAACAACTTTTCAAAGCTGCGGGTATATAGCTTGTTCTCCTCTGCCCAGCTGGGTTTCCGGGACTATGCGTTCTTAAACCTTACAGCGCGTAACGACTGGTCATCTACCTTACCCAAAGGCAACAACTCCTATTTTTACCCTTCAGTAAATGCCAGCCTGGTGCTGAGCGAAGCATTGCACATTCAAAGCAATGTGCTTTCCCTGCTGAAAGTTCGCGGTGGATGGGCACAGGTAGGTAAGGATACAGATCCTTACCAGCTGATCAACACTTATCCGTTCAACCAGCCTTTTGATAATAATCCTTTATTAACAGTATCTGATAAATTCCTGAAGGATGATCTGAAGCCGGAGATCACCACCGCTACAGAAGTAGGTGCGGAAATAGGCCTGTTCAAAGACCGCGCACGGCTGGATGTTACGTACTACAACTCCAACAGCTCTAACCAGATATTGCTGGCAGATGTAAGCCCTACCACGGGTTACCTGAAAAAGCTGCTGAATGCCGGTAAGATCAATAACCACGGGATAGAAGTAACCCTGGGTTTAACACCGGTTAGCACCGCATCCGGTTTTCGTTGGGACGTGAACGTGAATTATTCCAGGAACGTAAGCAAGGTAGTGGAGTTGGATAAAGATGGTTTCCTGAATGATTATGTACTGGGCAGCAGCGGTAACATACAGGTGCTGGCCAGCAAGGGACAGCGTTACGGCGCCTTGTTCGGCAAGGCTTTCCTGCGTAATGACCAGGGCCAGATCCTGGTGAATGCCGATGGTTCGCCCGCCATTGATCCCAATAAAAAAATACTGGGTTATTATACGCCCAAATGGATCGGCAGCATCAATAACGTGCTCTCTTACAAAGGCGTTAGCATCAGCTTTTTGATCGACACCAAACAAGGCGGCTCCATTTGGTCCGGTACCAACTACACCGGCATTTATACCGGTGTGCTGGCCGAAAGCCTGCCTGGCCGCGATGCGGAACACGGCGGCTTGCCCTATTACTACCCGGGTAATGATAAAAAGGCTACACCCGTGCAGCTGGCAGATCATAATACCGGCGCGCCGGGCGGTGCTACCGTATATCATGATGGTATGATCTTTAACGGGAAAACTGCCGATGGTAAGCAGAACACAACTATTCTGCCTGCACAATCCTATTACAAAGCGGTATATAACAGCAGCCTGAATGAAAGCAGCGTGTACGATGCCTCCTTTATTAAGCTGCGCGAAGTAAGGATCGGTTATACCTTCCCGCATGAGTGGCTTCGCGGCCTGCGTTTTCAGGACCTGAACATTACGCTCACCGGCCGTAACCTCTGGATCATCGACAAGAAAGTGCCCAACATTGACCCCGAAACTGCTTTCAACACCGGTAACGGGCAGGGGCTGGAAACCTTGCAGATCCCTACGGCACGCAGCTTTGGTATTAACCTGAGAGCATCCTTTTAATTGTGAACGCGAAACTGAATAACATGAAAAAGTTAAAATTCATATATACATTATGGTTAGCACTGCCGCTGGTAGCTGTTATAAGCGGTTGCCAGAAACAGCTGGACCGCATTAACCAAAACCCGAATGAACCCCGCGTTGTGCAGCCGGATTACCTGCTGAGCAACGGTATTAAAGCCAACGTGGATACTTACTGGGGTAATGAAGCCGCTATGGAAGCAGCCCTGCTGTACGTGCAGTACTGGTCTAAGATCCAGTATACAGATCCTGACCGTTATATACCGGCAGCAGCCAACATTCAAACCGTGTGGAGCAATTTTTATGCACAGGGTATAGAAGATTTTACCACCCTGGTGCAGCTGGGCGATAGCTTGCCCAATCCCAACTACAAAGCCGTAGGCCTTATTATGCGGGCCTGGCTGTTCCAGAATGTAACCGACCTGTTTGGCAGTGTGCCTTACTCACAGGCCGCTAACATCCGGCAATATCTTACGCCTAAGTATGATGAGCAGAAGGATATTTACACCGGCATACTGGCCGAGCTGAAAACCGCCTCACAGCTGATAGACGAAACCGGCAATCCCATACAGGGCGATATTTTGCTGGCCGGCAATATGCGCTTATGGAAAAAGTTTGCCAACAGCCTGCGCCTGCGCATTGCCCTCCGCATTGCCGACAAGCTGCCGGAAGTATCAAAGGCCGTATTCGCAGAAGTAGGCTCAGATGCTGCTTTACTGGTGGCAGATAATAAAGAGAACATCCAGCTTAATTACAAAGCATCGCCCAACCAAAACCCGGTAGGCCGCAACCGCGAAACCCGGAACGACTACCGTATCAGTAAAACGATCGTTGATAGGCTGAAGGCGCTCAACGATCCGCGCTTAACCATTTATGCGGATAAGGCTAAGGATACCAGCGTGCACGATCTTATTGGCGTAACCAATGGCCTGCCGGTGGATTCCGCTGCCCGCCTGGGTTTTGACAGAACCTCCGATATTGGTACTGTATTTAAGACCAGCGATGCGCCTGCAGTATTGTTCAGCTATGCAGAGCTGTTGTTCATTCAGGCAGAAGCTGCACAAAGAGGCTGGCTAAGCGGTAATGCAGCCACTTATTACAACCAGGCAGTTACCGCTTCATTAAAACAATATGGCGTAACAGATTCACTGGTGACTAAATATTTAGCGCAGCCTGCGGTGGTGTACAACGCTAACAACTATAAACAATCTATCGGAGATCAAAAATGGCTGGCCCTGTTTGGGAATGGCCTGGAAGCCTTTGCAGAATGGCGCCGCCTGGATTATCCGCAGCTGAAACCGGCTTATTCCGGTGTGCTGCAGGGTAAGATCCCTTTGCGTTTCACCTATCCTTCTACGGAACAGGCTGTGAACCGCGAAAATTATAAAACAGCCGTAGCTACGCAGGGCGCTGATGTGTTAACGACTAAGTTGTGGTTTGACGCGTACTAAGCAGAAAGCGTAAAGCATAAAGCTTAATGCGTAGAGCATTAGGTTAAAAAGCAAAAAGCAGGAAGTCATTACAATGGCTTTCTGCTTTTTGCTTTCTGCTTTATGCTTTGCGCTTCTCTCAAAGCCTTCGCTGAAAAAGTACCGGGTACAGCTTCTCTAATTCTTTCTGATGCTGCGGATCTATCTTATGAAATTCCTGTGAAAATTTTTCCCGGGCAATATGATCTTTCACGGAATCCTGCACCCGCACAACCGCATCCATTAAATTTCCACGGGCGCCCATCATCACAGTACCCTGGTATTTAAAACGCAGGTAAGCCGGCAGCTTGCCGTTGCTTTTATAACAATCTGTCCAGTAGGCTGTCAGCACGCTGTCAAATGAGTGTGGGCCCCTTGGCACTGCCTGGTCATTAACTTTGATATTTACCATAGAGTCTACTACAATAAACTGTGTGTCGGGCACTGCCGGTGTATCGCCCAGATCGGGTACGGCTGTAACAGCGCTGGCGCTGGTGTCTGTAGCCTGGGTAACATTTTTATTGTGTGTTGATTGCGTACAGGCAGTAAATAGCAGACCTGCGCAAAAGGTGAAGATCACCTGTCGTGAAGTCAGAAAAAACATAAGCAATTCCAGTTTGAACCACCCTGATCCTGCAATATTGATGCCTGTAATTAATTATCATCCCACAGGCGTTCTGCCGCCGTCTACGGAAATATTTGTTCCCGTAATGTAGCTGGCGCTGGGGGACGCAAGGAAAGCCACCAGGGCAGCTACTTCCTCCGGTTGCCCGAAACGTTTCATGGGTATTTCTGCCAGCCACTCCTGCTCAATATCTGCTTCGGGCACATTGCGCGCTTCTGCGCTGGCGCTGATAACAGCGCGCAGGCGGGCAGTAGCGGTAGCGCCGGGTAATACATTATTTACAGTAATGCCATAGGGCGCCAGCTCGCCGGCCATGGTTTTAGCCCAGGCCGCCACGGCCCAGCGGGTGGTATTGGATACGCCTAAATTTTTCAGGGGAGTTTTTACGGAAGTGGAAATAATATTAATGATGCGGCCGTAACCAGCCGCCGTCATACCCGGGATCACAGCCTGTGACAGGATGTGATTGCACACCAGGTGCTGGTTATATGCTTCTGTAAAGGCATGCGCCTTGGCATCCAGGATGGGGCCGGGCGCAGGGCCGCCGGTATTGTTAACTAAAATATGAATGGTGCGGGTTTCTGTAAGGGAAGTGATCACCTGCTCCACCCAGGAAGGGTCCCGGAAATCAGCTACTACAAAATGATGTTGCTGTTGCGCGCTGGTGTTCAGCAACGCCTTTGCTTTTTTTAGCCGGGCTTCTGTTTTTGAGATCAGGATGCATTCTGCACCGGCAGCAGCCAGCTCCTTTGCAGCGGCCAGTCCTATACCTTGTGAGCTACCGCATATGAGCGCGGTTTTCCCCTTTAATGAAAGTTCCATGGTTCCCCGTAATTTAATTAACAATGAAGAATTAAACGGATAGTAATTGTAAATCAATGCAATATCCTGATTAATTCTTCATTGTCAACTTACATTTTATACACGTACATAAATACGCTTACGGTCCAGTATTTTTCCTACGCTCCAGCAAAACAGCATGTAGGTCAGCGCAAACAGCAATGAGCCTACTTTGCCCGGTGCAATGGGCTGGAAAATATGATCGTTTATCCAGGTATATACGGAAACACCGCCGGTGTGGATGAAATACAGGAATATCACCACTACTTCAGACAGCAGGTACAGGAACAGCGGGTTCTTGCCAAACACAGTAAAGAAGCCCGTCCAGCCGGTTTGTTGTTTAAAGTCTATAACAAAGATCAGCAGGGATAGCAGCAGCAGGTCAATGCCCACAGTGAACAGCACATAAGAGCTGGTCCAGATCTTTTTATTGATAGGAAATGCAAGGTTCCATATCTGTGCAGCAATGATCAGCGCCACACCTGCTACTATAAGCCGGGTAAGGCCTTTTTGTGTTTTGCCCTGCTGCTGTACAAAAAGCCCGGTGTAATAACCTGCTACCACGTTTACAATGGCCGGCAGGGTGCTTAAAATACCTTCAGGGTCAAAAGGAAAACCTTCGCCTTTGTACAGGTGACGGTCGCCCATGATAAAACGGTCAAAGGTCAGCACGGCATTGCCATGCAGGCTATATTGATCCCCGGGCTGGCCAAACAGCCAAAGGATCAGCCAGTATCCTAATAAGAGCACGGCGGATAATGCCCATACACCTTTCTTAGGCAGGAAATAGATCATGAGCGAGGCCAGGCCATAACACAGGGCTATACGCTGTAACACGCCCAGTATGCGGGTATCGCCAATAGGAATGAATTCCCAGCCACCGTCGGCAGAATGACGTACAAAAGGCAGCCAGTACATCAGGAACCCTAATAAGAAAATGAGGAAGGTCCGGCGTAATATTTTACCCAGCACTGCTCCCGTGCCCAGCTGCTCGTATTTGCGCATGCTAAAGCTCATGGCGTTGCCCACAGCAAACAGGAAGGAAGGGAATACCAGGTCGGTAGGCGTACAGCCATGCCAGTGAGCATGAAGGAGCGGTGCAAAAGTGTCTTCGGAACCCGGTGTATTTACAATGATCATGAAACATACGGTCATACCCCGGAATACATCCAGCGGCAGGAATCTTTGTGGTGCTGACGACATAAGGTGAAGGAATTAATTCTGAATAATACGTAAAAAACGCTGTTTTTCCTACATTGTGGCAAATGTCCAAACCAGTCAACCAGAAAGTTACCATCGCAGATATAGCCCGGGAGCTTAATCTTACCGGCGCCACGGTATCGCGGGCGCTGAATAACCGTAAAGGCACCAGTGAGGATACCCGCAAGCTGGTACAGGCAGCCGCCGCGCGTATGAACTATCACCGCGACCGTATTGCTTATTCCCTGCGGGCGGGCCGTACCAATATTATTGGAGTGATCATTCCCAGCGCGGAGATCAACTTTTTTGGCTCCGTGATACATGGTATTGAGAACATGGCCAACAAGCATGGCTATAATGTGCTCATTTACCAATCCAATGAGCAGCCGGAGTTTGAGCAAAAAGGCATCACTACCTTCCTGGGTACGCGGGTGGATGGGATCCTGGCTTCCATTGCTAAAGAAACCACCAACTTTAAACACTACCTGGAAATAAAGGAAAGAGGGTTGCCCCTGGTGTTCTTTGACCGGGCCAATGATACCCTGAACATTCCATCAGTAGTGGTGGATGATTTCAAGGGCGCGTACTATGCCACAGAACACCTGGTGCACCAGGGCTACCGCCGTATTGCGCACATTGCCGGGCAGCAGCACTTAAAAATATTCCGTGACCGGCTGGAAGGTTACAAGGCAGCACTGACTGCCAACAACCTGCCGGTAGACGACTCTCTGATCTATAACGGTAACGTATCCATAGAGGCCGGCCGCCAGGCCATCAGCCATTTCTTAACACTGGCCACGCCGCCTGATGCTGCTTTTGCAGTGGAAGATTTCTCTGCCCTGGGCGCTATTAAAGAGCTGAAGGACCGGCAGATCTCCATTCCCCAGGATTTTGGCGTGGTGGGTTTTGCCAATGAATCTTTTGGAGAGCATATTACCCCCAGCCTAAGCAGCATAGACCAGCAAACCGTGCAAATGGGCAAGGAAGCTTTTAAGCTGCTGTTAGAGCTGATCGAAGAAGGAGGGGAGCCGGTGAAGCATCATACTAAATCCAGGATCATACTGGAGCCGGTGCCGGTGTTCAGGCAATCCAGTCAAAGGAAGTAGGGGGAATTACGAATTGTCAATTACGAATTACGAATTACTAATTGAGTACTGAGTGTGGCGGTTGTACGGGGATTGGTTGTTTGGTTAGCTACTTCCAACCTTCAACCTTCTGCTTTAAACCTCCGATCGCCAACTTCCAACTTCCAACTTCCTACTTCCTACTTTCTACTCCCTACTCCCTTTTCTTACTCCCATTTCCTACTTTCTACTTCTTCCTTCTTACTTCCAACCCCGTACTCCCTACTATTAATTATTAATTCTTAATTATTAATTAATTTGGCCAATTCAACGTAATCGATTACTTTTATTTTCCTAATCAGTTTACGTAAGCCTTTATGGTCATAACGTAATCGATTACGTAAAAATCAGGAACTGACCATAAATAATTCCACATGTCCGTACAAGAAATTCAACCGATCATTGAAAGATCAGCCAGTCCGGCAGCAGTCCTGCAGGCGTTTTGTGAAGCCAATTTCAATGCAGCACCCCTGATGATCCGCGCCGCCGGCCGTATTAATCTTATTGGTGAGCATACGGACTATAACAACGGCTTTGTGCTGCCGGCCGCCATTGACAAAGCCATCTACCTGGGCATTATTAAACGGAACGATCAGCAGCTGCGTTTTCATGCACTGGACCTGGATGATCATTACACCGGCAGCCTGGATAGCCTGCAGCCATCCTCCAAACACTGGCCTGATTATTTACTGGGTGTAGTGCAGCAGCTGCAGCAAAAGGGTTATCCTATACAGGGATTTGAGTGTGCCTTTGGCGGTAATATTCCGCAGGGAGCCGGCCTTTCATCATCCGCTGCGCTGGAATGCGCCGTGCTGTTTGCCCTGAACCAGCTGTTTGAGCTGAATATCTCTAAAATGGATATGGCCCGTTTTGCACAAGCTGCAGAAAATAATTTTGTAGGCGTGCGCTGCGGCATCATGGACCAGTTTGCGAGTATTTTTGGGAAGCGCCAGCACCTTATAAAGCTGGACTGTGGCTCGCTGGAGTATGAATATATTCCTTTCCGTTTTGATGATGTGAAGCTGGTGCTGCTGGATACCCAGGTGAAACATTCCCTGGCATCATCCGAATACAATACCCGCCGGGCAGAATGTGAGCAGGGCGTAAAGCTGGTAAGCCGGCACCATCCGGAGGTAAGCAGCCTGCGGCAGGTAAGCATGGATATGCTGGATGCATATGTAAAACCTTTTAACACGGTTACGTATAACCGTTGCCGGTATGTGGTAGAAGAAATACAGCGTTTGCAGGATGCCTGTGCAGACCTGATCAAAGATGACCTCTCAGCTTTTGGACAGCGCATGTTTGCTACGCACGAAGGGCTGGATAAGTTATATGATGTTAGCTGCGCTGAGCTGAACTGGCTGGCTGAAATGGCCTCCGGTGAATCCGGCGTGCTGGGCGCACGTATGATGGGCGGCGGTTTTGGCGGCTGCACTATTAATATAGTACAAACCCACGCGGTGGAAGATTTTATTGCAAAAGCAGGTCAGGGATACCAGCAGCAGTTCAATATTCCGTTAAAAGCCTACGTAACCAGTATTGAAGATGGTTGCCGGGTGATGGCATAATTACCGGCATTGATACTCAGCTATAAAATGCAAATTTACAAGGGGTGGCACACCAGTACGGTGTGCCACATTTATTTCAGAACATCAGCTCCGCGCCGCCAAAGTAGTTCCTGCCCGGCGCCGGGTTATAATAACGTTTGCCTACGGCATTCAGATCATTCCCCAGGCTGTAAGACTGGTTCAGCAAATTATCTGCCCCCACGTATACGGATATACGGCATTTGCCGGCATGTGGTATTTGCCAGCCGGCCTTGCATTGCACCAGGTTATAGGAGCGGGCAAAAGCAGTATTGGCATCATCCAGCGGCAGCCGGTCTGTGAAATTATGCTGGCCAAAAACATAGATGCCGGCCGGCAGCTGCACCAGCAGGCTGTTAACCGCTACCTGTTTAGGTACGCCGGTCAGCTGGTTACCGGAAAAATCCTGCCCGGCGCTTTTGTAATCGCTAAAACGGAAATGGCTATACGTATAGCTGCTTTGCCATTGCAGCCCTCTTAACACGCCATGCTGCCGCGGGGCCAGGATCCATAACATGCCCTGTGCTTCTACTCCCGTTTGATGGGTGCCGCCTGCATTGGTAAAGAATTCCGTGCCATCATCATGCAGGTTGCGCACAATGGCGTTTTGCAGGCGATAGTAATATACAGAGGCGTCTATCCAAAAACGGTTACGGTTGCCGCTCATGCGCAGGCCCACTTCATGGTTCCAGCCATTCTCTGCCTGCAGGGCGGTATTAATAATATTATCAGAGGCGCGTACTTCGGCAATAGCAGGGGTAGAGTAGCCGCGGCTAACCGTAA
>NZ_DATCRF010000024.1:0-12078 GCF_036569125.1 Chitinophaga sp.
CCAGGCTGCCCGCAGTAACGGAAGCGCTGCAGCCCTGCTGGGTGGTAGCGGTAACCGTTACATTATAGGCGCTCACACCCGTGTAGTTATGGGTAGTGCTGTTGGTGGCGGTAGTTTGTGTAGTGCCGTCTCCAAAAGCCCAGGTATATTGGGTTACAGGATCGTTATTAATGGTGGTAACATTGGCTTCCAGCGCGGCATTCAGCGGTGCGCACCCACTAAGGCCGGTGCCGCTGATGTTAATAACCGGAATAGCTATATTTATTAAAGCCGGTTTGGTAAGCGTTTGCGTACAGGCGGCAGAGTTAGTAACACTCAGCGTTACGTTAAACCTGCCCGCTTTTGTGTAGGCATGTGTGGCGGTAGTGCTGTTAGTGGTTAAAGGTGCAGTGCCATCTCCAAAATCCCAGGTGCGCACAAACCCGTCTATCGTATGGTCGGTAAAGGTAGCGGTAAAGGGCTTACAGCTGGTAGTGCTGTTCACGCTAAAATCCACTATGGGCGATGGTTGTATGGTAATATCCTTATAATACTGGCTGTTACCATTGGCATAATGTACCGTCAGGGACACACGATAGGTGCCTGGCTGGGCATAAATGTTCTGGGGCGATGCCACATGCGAGGTAGAGCCATCTCCCAGGTCCCAATCGTAAGCTAAAGCGTAACCGGTGCTGGTATTGGTAAAAGTGAGGGTGGTAGGCGCGCACAGGCCCGGCGATGCCGTATAGGTAAAATTTGCCTGCTGGCCGCTTACCTTGTTGCTGTACAGTAGCCCTGTAAATAACAGTGCAAACGGCAGAAAGACCGTTAAGAATGTAGGCGCTGGGCTTTTCATAGGTATAGTTAATGGCCGTATAATTAACCACAAATTAACTAAAAATAATATATTATATACAATAACTATTAGCGTCGTACGTTGGGCATTGTCCCTTAATGGGTTAAGAAAGGCATTGCCAGGTGCTCTTTTAAAAGCTGCAGGCTGCAAACAGCCACCTGTTATAGGTGAACTGCCTGCAGCCTGCGGCGGTATATCCTGGTAGCTTAGCGCTACCTCAGTAAGGTTACATTGCCTTTCAGCACAAAGCTTTCATTGGTATCGCAGATCATTTCTGCATAGTAAATAAACACATCCGGGTTAAGCAAAATGCCACGGGAACGGCCATCCCAGCCACCCGCTGCATCATCCGTATTCAGGTCGGAACGTTCAAACACCACCTCTCCCCAGCGGTTAAATATGCGGAGCACCTTGATGGATTTTACGCCCCTTCCCCGTATGTAGAAGATATCATTCTGCCCATCCCCGTTAGGGGTAAAGGTGTTAGGCACAAATATGTTGCTGCCGCTGCATACCACCTTCACATTCACCTCATCTATGTCCACGCAGCTATACTGGTTAGTGGCAATTACATGGTAGGTAACAGACTGTTTGGGCGTTGCCAGCGGGGCCATACAATCCGTGCAGCTCAGGGTAGGATCCGCCCGCCATTCCACTTTGGTTACATCCGGGCTGGCCTGCAGCTGCAGGCGCAGCTCAGAGCCTACAGGTACCACCTGGTCGGGGCCCGCGTTAATGGTGGGCGCCTGGTTAACGGTAACCGTAACAAGGGCGGTGTCTGTAAAACAGGCATCATCCCCCAAACCTATTACCTGGTAAGTGGTGGTAACAGCAGGGCGGGCTACGGGATCCGGTATATCTGCTTTATTTAAGCCGGTGGCAGGGATCCATTTATAATGGGGCGCCCCGCTTACATGCAGCTGCACCTGGCTGCCACTGCAAATAGCGGCATCCGCTGCAGTTACCTTATGCGGCTGGCTAACAGTTACGGCTATATCTGCCTCCCGGCTGCAGCCGGTGCTGTTCACTGCCATCACATGGTAAGTAGTATCATGCAAAGGTTGTATGGTTGGATTGGGGCTGCGCGCATCAGAGATCTGGTAATCTGTCCACGTAATATCTGCGTCCGGCGATACATTGGAGCGCAGCTCCAGTGATTGTCCCAGGCAAATATTGGCCTGTTTGGGCATGGGGTTCAGATCAGGCAGGGGCGATACCAGCACCGTAGTGCCGGCGGTATCCGGGCAGGTGCCGTTGCCATTGCTGATGGTTAATAATACCTGGTTATTACCCGGTGTATTTAAGGTTACACGCGGTGGGTTAGCTGTTTCAAACTCCGTGTTATCCGGTGTTACCAGCCATACCCATTTGGTGCCGGGTAATTGTTTGGTATCGCTGCCCTGCAGCCTTACAGAGGTGCCTACGCATACCGGGTCAATGGGCGTTATTTCTGCCAGCGGTTTAGGTTCTACTACGGTGGGTAAGGTTACTTCACCTGTACAGCCGTAAGCGGTGGTTACCAGCAATTTTACCGGATAGGTGCCTACCTGGTCATATAAAAAGCGCGGATTTGCATCGGTAGATACATCGTCCGTGCGGCCGGCAATACCAAAGTCCCACTGGTAGGTCATCGGTAAGCTCAGCTGATCTTGTGTTACGCTTAAGCTGTTATCCTTAAAGTATACATAACCGCCATCACAGGCCTGCGTAGCATCCATGGTAAAGCGGGGTGTTACCTTATCGGCCACTATCTGGTCATTGCCTAAAGCCGGCACCTGGCAGCCTTTGGCATCTTCCAGTATTACGCGCGGGTGGTAAATGCCTTCTTTCGTGTATTCGTAACTGGTAGTTGGTGTGGCAGTGGTGATCACATGCCCGTCGTCAAAGTCCCAGATATATTTTATGGCATTGCTGCTTTTGGCGGTCATTTCAATTTTCAGCGGCATACATCCGGTAGTGGGCGTGGCCGACTGGCTGCCGTCCGGTCCCTGGATGGTGAGTGTTTTGGATACCGTGCTGGCGCAGCCGCCATCCGTATACACCCTTAGCGCAACGGTATAATCACCGGGGCGGCTGTAAGCATGGCCCGGCGATACTTCCGGCGAGGTGCTGCCATCTCCGAACTGCCAGGCTATATGATCGTAGTCTGATGAGTTGTTGGTAAAAGGTACCAGCACCGGCGGGCAGGGCGCCAGGGTAGCCGGAAAATCAAATGCCGCCTGTGGATTGCGCACCGTAATAAAGTTCAGCGCTTCCTGGCTGGCTTTACAGCCGTCAATATCTGTTATGTCCAGCCTGATCGTATATACGCCGGGTTTAGTATACACATAAAGCGGGGCGGCTTGTGTGCTGGTGCCGCCATCACCAAAGCTCCAGGCATAGGTAAGCGACTGGCCGCTGCTGTTGCTGGAAAATTGAAAATCTTTCTGTAAACAGGCTTCCTGCGCTGGTACTACAATGTTCGTAGCTACTACATTCACTGATACCGGTTTGGTAATGGTGCCTTTACAGCCCATTTTATCCATTACAGTAAGCGTAACCGGGAAAGTGGTCATACTGCCAAAAGCATGGGAAAAAGCAACCGGCTTTTGTGTTTGTGTAATGTTGCCGCTGCCATCGCCAAAATTCCAGGTCCAGCTGCTAAGGGTAGTACCGGGCGAGGTTGTTGTGGTGGCATCGGTAAACGTGAACGGCTTTTCTTTACAGGTGCCGGTATAGGTAAAGTCTGCATTTACGCCATTTACCACTACCTGCAGGCTGTTAGACTGTTGCGGACAGCCGTTTATATCTGTCAGGCTTAAGCGCACCGTATAAGTGCCGGGTGTGGTGTAGGCATGCGTGTAAACAGCCGTTGAATCAAAATTTGCTGCATTAATAGTGGTAAAACTACCATCACCCCAATTCCAGGTGTAAGAATTGATCATGTTATAATGCAGGGAATTGGTAATGCGGTAGGTAATGGAGTCGCCGTTGCAAATGCTGTTGGTATCCGCCTTTATAACCGGGTTTTCATCAATAATGTGAATGATCTGCGATAGGTTGCTGGTACAGCTGCCGTTGCCCACGGTTAGCTTTACCGTGTAAGTGCCTGTTTTCGCATAGGTATGTTTAGGCGATTGGTCGGTTGAGGTAGTACCGTCTCCAAAATCCCATAGCCAGGTTTTGGTAACACTGTTGCCAAAGTCCGATGCATCATAGAACTGCCGGTCGTATTTGTTGATACAGTTGGGCAGTACGCTGAAACGCGCTGCCGGCGGGTTAATTTCAATGAGCAGTCTTTTGGTAAGGATATTATAACAACCATTATTTATCACCGTAAGCGTAACATCATGAAAGCCTATCTCATTAAACTGGTGTGAAGGGTTTTGCCCCGTGGCGCCGCTGTTATCCTGTGGAAAGTTCCACAGCCACTCCGTACCTGCGGGTACGGATTTATTGGTGAAGTTAAAAATATCTGACTGGCAACCCTTGTAATGGTCCACATCAAAATCCACCTTTACGGTATCACCGGCTTCAATTGCATGCGATGCGCTCACTTTACAGCCGCTCTTGGTTTCTATTTCCAACGTTATGGTATAGTCGCCTTCTTTAGAGTAGTAATGGGAAGGTACCGTGATGTTGGTGGCGGTGGTGCCGTCTCCAAAATCCCAGCTGTACTTTACTACAGGGTCTACGCTCGATACCTGGGCCGTAAAGCCAACGGAAAAAGGAATACAGCCGCTGTTGGCGCTCATCACGAAATCTACCTGCGGCTCCTGCACCCGCATATAGCTTGTTTTCACAACCGTAGTGCCGCAGCCAAATTTGTTAATGGCCAGCATGCTTACGGTATAATTGCCATCTGCAGTATAGCTATGCGTTGGGTTTTGCGTGGTGGCAGTTCCGCCATCTCCAAAATCCCATGCCCAGGTAGTAGCATCGGGTGTTTGCGCTGTAAATTTTGTAGTAGTTGGTACATGACAGTCCGGGTTGGGGCTGGCAGCAAAATCAGCGACCGGTAAGGGATTTACGTGAACGTTTTTGGTAATGGTTTCCTGGCAGCCATTACCAAAGGTGGTAAGCTTTACCGCATAATCGCCCGGTTGTGTAAAGGTATAGCTGGCATCCATGCCATATTGCACACTGCCATCCGGAAAATCCCAGCGGGCAGAGAGGGGCGTAGGTGCGGTAGTGTTCTTTAGAATAACAGGCCGGCCCGCGCAGTTGCTGGCAGGGACTGTAAAATCAGGTTTCATTTTCGCGATCTGGATATAGTCCGGTGCGGTCACAGATTGCTTACAACCTTCTGCAGTGGTAGCGGTAAGCGTTACGGTATACTTGCCTTCTTTGGTGTAGGTATGTTGCGGCGCCGTTGCAGTGCTGCTGGTACCATCTCCAAAATCCCAGGTGTAGGTAAGCGGCGCATTATTCACCGTGGAGCTGGTGTTGGTGAATTGTACGGCCAGCGGCGTAACGCAGCTGCTTTGCACATTGCTGCTGAATTTTACCGTAGGCGCATCCTGCACTTTTATTTGCTGGGTGCTGCCGTTGGTACAGCCAAAACTATTGATCACAATAATGGAAGCAGTTTGATTGCCACCCAAAGTATAGGTATGCGTAGCTGTGCTGCCGCTGCCGTTAATACCATCTCCAAAATCCCATGTTACACTGGTAATAGTGCCATCGCCAGGGGTGCTCTGGTCTGTAAAGGTTACAGCCAGCGGCGCGCAGCCACCGGGCACAGAGGTGCTGAACGCCGGTACCGGTTTTTTATAGACCGTAACGGTCTTTTCCTTTTTGATCACGCCATCCGGGTAGGTAACCGTAAGGGTGATCTTATAAGTACCGGCTGCGTTAAAGATCCTGCCAGGGTTTGGGTCGGCAACATCTGCCCCTACACTGAAGCTCCAGTTAAGGGAAGTATAACCGGGATCCGACAGGTTCTGGAATTGAACGGCCAGCGGCTCGCAACCACTCCATTTACTCGCATCAAAATCTACTTTGTGGGTTTGCGCATTGGCATTCAATATCGGACACAGGTAACAACAGGCCAGGCAAATGATGGTTCGCATGAGGGGCCGTTGGAGCAGCCAACGGCGGCATAGGTATATCTGGTGTTTCATTGGATAAGGAACCCGGTCCCGTCGGGCTTGAGTGCATTCGTTAATGAAGCTAAAATTACTATAATTTATGTAATTCATTTATTAATTAACACTTGGATATGCATGAATTGTTTATGTATTTTGTAAAAAAAAGCGGGGTATGATCAAGTCATTCATTCAGTGGGGTTTAAGTGTGCTGTTGATGTGTATGTTAGTCCGGGCAGCCACTGCCCAGGTGGTAGATGTAAATGCTTTTGAAAAAGGAACGCAGCAACCAGCCATACAGGTATTCGACGTACGAACTGCGCAGGAATTTAACACCGGGCATTTACCCAATGCCTTGCAGGCAGATTATACCAATAAAACAGAGTTTACTGACCGCGTAAAATACCTGGACAAACAAAAGCCCGTATACATTTACTGCCTGAGTGGTGGCCGTAGCAGTGCAGCAGCCCAATGGATGCGGGAGAATGGCTTTGCAAAAGTGGTGGAAATGGATGGCGGCATCCGCGCCTGGAAGCAGGCTGGTAAACCCTTGCAGGGCGCTGTTACTGAAAAACAGCTGGCTGTAAGCGATTTTAAAACCTCCGTTAAAAGCGGATGGGTACTGGTAGATGTTGGTGCAGAATGGTGCCCGCCCTGCCGTACTATGATACCGGTGCTGGAACAGTTCTTACAGCAGCACCCGCAGGTAAAGCTGGTAAAGGTAGATGGAGGCCGTGACCAGGAAGTAATGCAAGCTATAAAAGCCAATACCCTGCCCACATTCATTGCTTATAAAGAAGGTAAAGAAGCCGGCCGCAAACAAGGCGTGGTAACGCTGGCAGAGCTGGAAAGCATGGTGAAGTAGAATTACGAATGCAGGCTAAAAGCATAAAGCGCAAAGCATAAAGCACAATGCCTTAGGCAAAACAAAATCAGCTTTATGCTTTGCGCTTTATGCTTTCAGCTTTTAGCCTACCCATATATTTCCCCAAACTTATCCTCCGCATACTTCAGAAAATACTGGAAATCCAGCGGCTGCCCCGTAACCTTTTCACACAGCTCATTAGAAGTATAAAAGCGCCCGTGGCGGTGAATGTTTTCCCGCAGCCAACTGAGTAGCTTGCCATACTGCCCGGTAGCTATTTGCTCCGTAAGGCCGGGCAATTGCTGTTGTGCCGCTGCAAAGAACTGCGCAGCATAAAAGCTGCCCAGGGAGTAAGTAGGGAAGTACCCAAAGCTGCCATGCGACCAGTGAATATCCTGCAGCACACCCTGCGTAGCGCTGGGGGCCGATACATGCAGGTACTCCTGGTAATACCGGTTCCATACCTGGTCCAGGTCTTTGGTGGAGTAGGTGCCTTCCAGCAGGCCTTTTTCTATCTCATACCGGATCATCACATGGAAATGATAGGTCAGCTCATCGGCCTCTGTACGTATCAGGGAAGGCTGCACCAGGTTAATGCCTTTATAGAACTGGTCCAGGGAAATGTTTTGCAGGTTGTCAGGGAAGGTTTGCTGCAGCTTGCCATAATGGTGCTGCCAGAAAGCCTTGCTGCGGCCTACATTGTTCTCCCACAGGCGCGATTGTGATTCGTGGATCCCCAGGCTGGCGGCCTCTCCGCAGGGCAGGCCATATTCTTCCGCAGGTAGCCCCTGCTCATATAAGGCATGGCCGCCTTCGTGAATGCAGCTCCAGGTCATGTTGCCAAAATCCTGTTCATCAATACGGGTGGTTACCCGCACATCCTGTGGGCTAAAGCTGGTAGTGAAAGGGTGTTCTGAAATATCCTGCCGGCCTGCGCCCATATCGTAGCCCATATCTTTTAACAGGGCAATGCCCAGCTCCCATTGCTTGGCATGCTCATAACGCAGGTGCAGAAAATCCTTGTTCACCTGCGGCTTTTGTTCAATACGGCGCAGCAGGGGCGTAAGGGCAGTTTTAACGGCGTCAAAGATGGTATCCAGCATAGTGGTGCTGGCGCCCTTTTCATATTCATTCAGCAGGGCATTGTAAGGGTGGCCTTCAAAGCCCAGTATATTGGTTTCCTGTTTTTTCAGCAGCACCATTTTAGCCAGCAGGGGCTCAAACTCCGCATAGCTGTTGGCTTTACGGGCTTTTATCCAGGCATGGTAGCAGGCATTGGTGGTTTGCGACATTTCTGCTACAAAGCTGGCCGGGTACTTTTTGTTCTTTTCATAATCCTCCTGAGACAGCTCTACGTTTTTGCGCTGGGTGGCATTCAGGTCGCCACGGCTGCGCAGCTCCTGTAATACATCCCCCAGTTCAGTGGCGGTGAACATTTCATGGGCGATGGTGGAAAGGGTGGTGAGCTGCTGCCCGCGGAAGGCAGCGCCTTTTTCCGGCAAATAGGTTTCCTGGTCCCAGCCCAGTACGGCCATGGCATTACGTACATCGGCAATAGCCTGCATTTTGGCGGTAAAGGTGCTGTATAATTCGCTGGTGGGTTTCCGTGTGTTCATAACGGCAAAATAAAAGAAAAGTTTGATTTCCGCAGGGCCGGGTAAAAACACCGCTTTCCATGGTACCGGAATTGGTATCCAACTCGGGTGCTTCCCTCCTAAAACAGCCCCGTAATCCGTGTGCAACCCTAGTGACATCCTACCCCCCTACATAAAACCCTACATCATTTCTACCACAATTTTTTCAGCCTCCTGCATTAGGGGCAGGGCCTTTTAATTGCTGCGCAATTCGGCTGCAACTCGGGTACAACCCGTGCGCAATTCGGGTCGGGGCTTATGGGTTATAGCTATTGAGAATAAAACGGTAAAGATTAGGTGCTTCATCGTATAAACATCGTGTCTTTCCCATGTGATTCTCATGTCTTTCCCTACTAAATCCCATGTTCCTCCCATGTCCCTCCCTGGTGAAGTTCATGTCCGGCTCATTAATCTCCCTCTCCCATCTGCACATTTGCATATCTGCATATCCGCACATTTCCTTATTTTGCCCTTAATGAAGATCAAGGATGTTATACAGGCCATTGAATCCTTTGCGCCCCTGCAATACCAGGAAAGCTATGATAATGCTGGCCTGCTGTTCGGCAACCCCGGCTGGGAGCTTACCAATGCCCTGCTTACGCTGGATGCTACAGAGGCTGTGATAGACGAGGCCCTGGCCCGTAACTGTAACCTGGTGATTGCCCACCACCCCATTGTGTTTGGCGGGCTTAAAAAGATCACCGGCAGCAATTATGTGGAGCGGGTAGCTATCAAAGCCATTAAGCACGATGTGGCCGTTTACGCTGCCCATACCAACCTGGATAATGTACGCAATGGGGTATGCGCCATGATGGCCGGCCGCCTGGATCTGCAGCAGTGCCGGGTGCTGGTCCCTAAAAAAGACCTGCTCAAAAAGCTCTACACCTTTGTGCCCCATGCCGATGCTGAAAAGGTGCGCAGCGCCTTATTTGCCGCAGGCGCAGGTAACATTGGCAATTATGACGAGTGCAGCTTTAATGCGGAAGGCAGCGGCACTTTCAAAGCCGGCGCCGGTACCAACCCCTATGTGGGGGAACAGGGACAGCGCCATACAGAGCCGGAAACCAGGCTGGAAGTCATCTTTCCCGCCAACCTGGAAGGCGCCGTGATACAGGCCCTGCTGGCCAGCCATCCCTATGAGGAGGTAGCCTACGACATTATCCGCCTGGATAACGCCTACCAGCAGGCCGGCTCCGGGTTAATAGGCGCCCTGCCCGCGCCCATGGAGGAAACAGCCTTTTTACAGCTGGTAAAACAGCAGTTCAATACCGGTTGCGTACGGTACACGCCTTTACGCGGCAAGCCCGTAAAAAAAGTAGCCCTTTGCGGCGGCGCAGGCAGCTTTTTACTGAAAAAGGCCATGGCTGCCGGGGCAGATGCCTACATCTCCGCCGATTTCAAGTACCATGAGTTTTTTGATGCTGAAAACCAATTAATTATAGCAGATATAGGGCATTTTGAAAGCGAGCAGTTCACAGTCGATTTATTTTACAATATTTTGACCGAAAAATTTCGTAATTTCGCGCCTCTTAAATCTACTATTCACACAAACCCGGTAAATTATTTATAAAATATATGGCTACCGTAAAAGAGTACTCCGTAGAAGAAAAATTGGTGTCTGTGCTCAGACTGCAGAAGATCGATTCCAAGCTGGATGGTATCCAGGTGTTGAAAGGGGAGTTGCCGATAGAAGTGAAAGATCTGGAAGATGAGGTAGAAGGGTTAAATACCCGCCTTACCCATGTTGAGGATGAGCTGAGAGGTATCCAGGATTTCATTGCTAACAAAAAAGCAGCTATCAAGGAGTCAGAAGCGCTGGTTAAGAAGTATGAGAAGCAGCAGGATAATGTGAAGAACAACCGCGAATTTGAAGCTATCACAAAGGAAATTGAAATGCAGAACCTGGAGATCAAACTCTCAGAAAAGCATATCAAGGACGCAAGTGAAGAGATAAAGGATAAAACCCGCCTGGTGGAATCCGCAAAGAAAGCGATCGTTGACAAGGAATCCAACCTGAAACATAAGAAAGGCGAGCTGGAAAAGATCATCTCTGAAACTGAGAAAGAAGAAAAACAGATCCGCAAGGAAAGCGACGAAGCCCGCACCAAGGTAGAGCCCCGCCTGCTGGCAGCTTACGAAAAGATCCGTAAGAACTACCGTAACGGCCTGGCTGTGGTAACCGTTGAGCGCGATTCCTGCGGCGGCTGCTTTAACGCCATTCCGCCCCAGCGTCAGGCTGAGATCCGTCACCGCAAAAAGATCATCGTTTGCGAACATTGCGGCCGTATCCTGGTTGATAACGACCTGGAAGCTACCGTAACGATATAAACAGCAGCAGCTGTAGCAGCCGGCGCCCATTGCTAACTGTAAGCTACTAACTGCCAACTTACATAGTCCCGTCCCGGTGTATGCCGGGAACGGGACTTTTACTTTCAATTACACCAGCCCCGGCGTTATTGGAATGGAATTTGAATACTTTTGCCCATGCGCTTTTTTCTATCGGTCCTCTTACTTAGTATAACATTCACCGTTACAGCCCGTCAAAAGGTATATGATTTTAATAGCCGCTGCCAGCAAGCCTATGAGGCTATTATGCAGCTGCGTTTAGAGGAGGGTAAAGCCCTGCTGGAAGCCGAGAAAAAAGAGCGCCCTGATAATCTGATCCCTTACTTCCTGGATAATTACGTCGATTTTTTTCCATTATATTTTAACGAAGACCCGGCAGAGTATAACGCCAAAAAAGCACAACGGGGCGCCCGCCTGTCATTAATGGAGCAGGGGCCCGATAGCTCTCCGTATTACCTGTACACCCAGGCTGCCATTAAATTCCAGTGGGCCATGATCCGTATTAAGTTCGGTGAAAAATGGGATGCTGCCTGGGAAATACGCAAAGCCTTTATGACGCTGAAAGATAACCAGCGCAAGTTCCCCCAGTTCCCACCCAACACTATGTTGATCAGCGCCATGCAAACCGTGTTCGGCACCATTCCGGATGGTTATAAATGGATCAGCGGGGTGCTGGGCATGAAAGGCAGCATTAAACAGGGCATGCAGAACCTGCAGGGGTTTATAGACAGTAATGCCCCCCTGGCGCAGCTGTTTAAACCGGAAGGATATTACTACTACTGTTACCTGAAGCTGTTCATGGAAAGCAACCCCGACGAGCTGTGGCAGTTCATACAACAGCGGCAGCTGGATACGCGCAATAACTACCTGTTTGCCATTATGGTGGCCAACCTGGCAGTAACCAACCAGCGGGCCGACCTGGGCATTAAAGTGCTTTCGGAACGTAATACCAGCCCCCGTTATGAAACCATGGTGTACCAGGATTATTTAATGGGCCTGTTAAAGCTGGCCCGCCAGGATGAGGATGCGCATGTGTACCTGGAAAAATTCCTGAACAATTTCAAAGGCAAGTTCAATGTAAAAGAGGCCCTGCAGCGCTTAAGCTGGTATTATTACATGCGGGGCAATATGGATGCCGCCAATAAATACCGCAGCCTCATTTTAACCCGGGGCAATACGGAAGCAGATGGCGATAAACAGGCTCTGAAAGAAGCTAAAAGCGGCAAATGGCCCAATACCTTTTTACTGAAGGTGCGCCTGCTGAGCGATGGCGGCTTTTTTAATGATGCGCTGAAGCTGATGCAAACTAAAAAGGCGGCCGACTTTACACTT
>NZ_DATCRF010000025.1:0-2278 GCF_036569125.1 Chitinophaga sp.
GGACAACGCTTCTCTATAATAATCCGGCCCATCGGGATAACTGTAACGGCCAAACTTATTATATAGCCCGCTTCTTGTTAACTGGCCGCGGTAAGCCCTGCAAAATTCTTTTATGGGGGCCAGTTTAGGGTCGGGAAATCCATCATCCAGGTGCAGCTCAGTAGTAACTACTGAAAGCATATTGTTCAAATAGCTTTTAGGCTGAATGCTAAAACCTGCACGTTGCTGCGGGGTAAGAACGGGTTTGTCGTTCAATTTTTTTGGTGCATGCTCCGGGATGTGCGAGGAAACAAAAGTGCCGCGCCCAACGGAACTTTCCAGCCATCCCTGCATCTGCAATTCATCATATGCCTTGGATACGGTGATCCTGTTGATCTGCAGCAGCGCGGCAACATCCCTTGAACCCGGCAATTTTTGACCCGAACGTAATTTGCCGTTCCTGATCAAAGACAGCATCACATCTGCCAGCTGCAAATACACTGCCCTGTCAGCCGAGTGATCAAGCTGAATATTGCCAAAGAGCTGCGCTAAAATTGGACTACCCATTTTATTAGAATTGGACTATAAAGGTAAACCAATTTGAGGGTACTTTTGCGCTATGTACACACCCAGTCATTTCCGGTTCGATGATGAACAAGAGAAAATTGCTTTTATGAAGCGGTACAGCTTTGCAACGATGGTTACCATAAAAGACCAGCTGCCCATCGCTACCCAATTGCCATTTGTTATAAATGACAATGCCGGCAGGATCGTACTCAGCTCCCACTTTGCCCTTGCCAATGAACAGGCAAAATATATTGAGGCCAATACTTCTTTGATCATCTTCTCTGAGCCCCATGCCTATATTTCACCTGCACATTACGATAAGCAGGAAAGCGTCCCTACCTGGGACTATATTGCGGTACATGCCTACGGAAAGGCAAAGATCCTGGAAGAAGAAAGCGCTAAGATCAAGGTGCTGGAACAGATGATCCATTTTTATGATCAAAATTACCTGGAACAATGGAACAGCCTCTCTGACAGATTCAAAACAGGCATGCTAAAAGGTATTGTGGCCTTTGAGCTGGAAGTAACAGACCTGCAGGGGCAAAAGAAATTAAGCCAGAATAAAACAGTCCCTGAACGGGAACGCATAACCGCGCATCTGGAAAAAAGCAACAATACGGTTGAAACGGAACTGGCTAACTACATCAAAAACGTATAATAATTATGCAAACGCCCTTCAATATTCAGCCCATATTAGAAAATGACCAGGTGATCCTTTATCCCTTGCAGGAAGAAGATTTTGAGGCCCTATACGCCGTAGCAGCAGATCCCAAGATATGGGAGCAACACCCCAGTAAAGACCGCTGGCAAAAGGAAGTATTTCAAACCTACTTTACCAGCGGCATGCAAAGCGGCGGCGCCTTTAAAATAGTAGATAAAGCCAGCGGGAATATTATAGGCAGCACCCGGCTCTATGACTACAACGAACCGGATAACAGCATCCTGATCGGATATACTTTTTATGCTACCCCATACTGGGGAAAAGGCATTAACCGCGGGGTTAAGCTGATGATGCTGGAATACGTTTTTCAATTTGTTTCAAAAGTATATTTCCATATCGGGGCTAATAATGTACGTTCCCAGATAGCCATTGGCCGTTTAGGAGCAGAAAAGATCAATGAACGGGAGATCGCCTATGCCGACCGGGGCCCTGAATTAAATTATGAGTATGTTATAGAAAACAAAAGAGCGCCTCAAAACTGATCGGACATAACATGAATTTCGCCTAACCCGGGAATAACGCTACTTTTGTAGTTCATTTTTCTATTGGTTCATATGACTTTTGAGGATCTAAATCTGAATAAACCTTTACTGGCAGCGCTGAAGGATCTTAATTTCACAACGCCTACCACTATTCAAAGCAGGGTGTTTTCCGTAACAATGTCGGGCCGGGATGTGTGTGGCATTGCCCAAACAGGTACCGGTAAAACGTTCGCTTACCTGCTGCCCTGCCTGCGCATGTGGTCTTTCACCAAAGACAGGTTCCCGCAGATCCTGATCATTGTGCCTACCCGGGAGCTGGTGCTGCAGGTGGAGGAATCTGTTAAAAGGCTTACACGTTACATGAGCGTAGCAGTAGCAGGCTTTTATGGCGGTGTGAATATGAACCCGCAAATGGCTACCGCAGCGGGTAAGCTGGATGTGGTGGTGGCCACACCGGGCAGGCTGGTGGATATTGTGCTGAGCGGCTCATTAAAACTGAAAGCCATTAAACAGCTGGTGATAGATGAGA
>NZ_DATCRF010000026.1:0-4157 GCF_036569125.1 Chitinophaga sp.
CGGCCGGCGTACTGTATAGTGGCACCGCGCCGCAACACTTAAACAGGATCTTAATTTATAACCAGTACCAGGGCACACACCATGCGCTGATATTGTTGGAAAAAGCATAAACAAACTTGTTATACCGCATTACAAATATCACCACCTTTCTGCTGCTCGCAGGGCTTTTGTGCCTGCACAACCTGTGGCAGCCGGTAGCCTGGTGGGTTTTTGTAACGCTGTTATTCGTATATGTGTCGCTGTTGGTATGGGGCTCCATGGATATAAGGGCCGGTTTTTACATGCCGGTTACCTGCCAGGCGCCTACGCAGCAAAAGGTAGTGGCCTTAACTTTTGACGATGGCCCGCTCCAGCAATTCACCCCGCAGGTGCTGGATATATTACAGGCGCATCAGGTGCCCGCTGCTTTTTTTTGCATTGGTAAAAATATACCCGGTAATGAAGGCTTGCTGAAACGGGCGCACGAAGAAGGGCACCTGGTAGGCAACCACAGCTACTCCCATCATTTCTGGTTCGACCTGTTCGGGGCGGGCCGTATGCTGGAAGAGCTGCAGCAAACAGATGCCAATGTGCAGCAGGTAACCGGTCAGCGGCCGCTTTTTTTTCGTCCGCCGTACGGGGTTACTAACCCTAATCTGAGCAAAGCGGTGCGCAAAGGCGGCTACTTTCCATTAGGCTGGAACATCCGCTCTTTAGACACCGTGATAAAAGAAGAAGGACCTTTGCTGGAACGTATTACCGGCAAATTGCAGCCCGGCAGCATTATTTTGCTGCACGACAGCGCTGCAGTAACAGTGCAGGTATTACCGGCGCTGATCGCCTATTTGCACAACAATGGTTATACCATAGAAAGGATTGATAAACTATTAAATAAACCTGCTTATGCGTAGATGGATGTTATTGGCTTGTTGTATGAGCGTGCTGCATATATATGCACAAACAGGCGGTTTTAAACCCGTGGCAGATGCGGCTGCCTTTAAGCAGCAGTTTGCAAAGGCATCGCAAAACACACAATCCATACAGGCCGATTTTGTGCAGGAGAAAAACCTGAGCATGCTGTCTGATAAGATTGTTTCCAAAGGAAAGTTCTGGTTCCGTAAAGAGAATAAGGTACGTATGGAATACCAGCAGCCATCCTATTACCTGATGGTAATGAACGGTAAGGATATTTTTACCAAAGACGGCCAGAAGCAGAACAAGGTGAGCACCAAAGGCAATAAGCTGTTTGAGCAGATCAACCGCATTACGGTAGATTGTGTGCAGGGCAATGTGTTCAATAATCCTGACTTTACCACGAAAGTGCTGGAAAATGCGCAGTACTACCGGTTGGAAATGACGCCGGTATCCAAAGCGCTGCAGCAGTATTTCAAAACTATTGAGCTGCTGGTGGATAAAAAGGATTATTCTGTATCGTCCATTGAAATGCAGGAAGCCGGCGGGGATAATACCATCATTAGCTTTTTGCATAAACAAATGAATGTAAATATCCCGGATGCAGTATTTACGGTTAAATAGTTTATGGCTGGTTTGCCTGTTGTTACTCAGCTCCTGCAGCTCCGTTTACCGCGGCCTGCAGCGCAGCAATGGCGATGTGACTTGCATCCGGCAGTTTCAGCCGCAGTTCAGCAATACGCTGTACAGTACACAGGTAGATGTGCTGAAGCACCACCTGAGCGGTTTGCTGTTCTTCAAAAAAATGCCGGATAGCAGCCTGCGTGTGGTGTTTGCCAATGAAATGGGGTTTAAATTCTTTGACTTTGAGTTCACGAAAGACAGCGGTTTTGTAAAACATTACATGCTGCCGAAAATGGATAAAAAGGTGATCGTAAAAACCCTGCGGAACGATTTTGAATTAGTGCTGCTGCGGGCAAATTTAGAAAAGGCCACCCTGCTGCAGGATAGCGGGTATCATTACATCGCTGTTCCTACTGCCAGGGGCAACAACTATTACATAACGGATACGGCCTGCACCCGGCTGGAGCGGATTGAGAAATCATCTAAACGCAAACCGGTGGTTAAAGTGTGGATGCAGCATTATGAGCAGGGCGTACCGGATACTATTTTAATACAACACCAGAATTTTAAGTTCAATATTTCATTACAACGCGTACAAAAATAATGCTGGAAGGAAGTTTTTATAACATTGTACAATCAGAGCAAACAGCGTCGTCATTTATGGCTTTACTGGCGCTGAATGCCGCGCATCCTGTATTTGACGGGCACTTTCCCGGTCAGCCGGTAGTGCCGGGTGTGTGCATGATGCAAACCATCCAGGAGCTGCTGGAAAAAGGCCTGCAAAGCAAAGTATTGCTGCAAAAGGCCACCAGCATGAAGTTCCTGGTGATGATAAACCCGGTGGTACAACCACAGGTAACCGTTACCCTGCAATACACTTTGCAGGAAAATAATATAGTAAAAGTGAATGCTGTTATTAAAAGTGACAGCAGCATTTTTATGAAATTTCAGGGAACGTTTAGTTTAGTTACGAATTGACAAGTATTGCACCTCATATCGCTGTCCTTATTCCCACCTACAATAACGCCTCCTCCCTGGGGCAGGTATTGCAGGATGTGCTATCCTATACGCAACATGTGATTGTGGTGAATGATGGCAGTACAGATACTACTACTGAAATACTGGACCAGTTCCCAACCGTACAGCGTGTAACGTATACACCTAATCGCGGTAAGGGTATTGCGCTGCGCCGGGGATTTAAATATGCCCTGCAGCAGGGTTATGAATATGTGATCACAATAGATGCAGACGGGCAACACTTTGCTTCCGACCTGCAGGTGTTCCTGGATAAGCTGCAAACAGAAAAGAATGCTATCCTCATTGGCGCACGTAACCTGCATCAGGAGAATATGCCCGGCAAAAACTCTTTTGCCAATAAATTTTCAAACTTCTGGTTTTATGTGGAAACAGGCATGAAGGCTGCGGATACCCAATCCGGCTACCGCCTGTATCCTTTAAACTTAATAGCGCCCATCCGCTTCTGGTGCACCCGTTATGAGTTTGAGGTAGAGGTGCTGGTGCGCAGCGCATGGAGAGGTATTAAAATAGACTGGGTGCCGGTGCAGGTATATTATCCGCCGGCAGAAGAGCGGGTATCACATTTCCGCCCCTTCCAGGATTTTTCCCGCATCAGCGTGTTAAACACGGTGCTGGTGCTCATTACTTTCCTGTACATTAAACCGCGCGATTTTATCCGCTTCCTGTTCAAAAAGGAAAGCTGGCGCTGGTTATGGAAAGAGGTGTTGCTGAATCCCGGTGAATCAAACGGTAAAAAAGCATGGTCCATCGGGCTGGGCATCTTCATGGGTATTGTACCCATCTGGGGTTTCCAGATGTTAGTAGCATTATTGCTGGCCACTCTTTTTAAGCTCAATAAAGCATTGGTGCTCATTGCAGCCAACATCAGCATACCGCCTATGATACCGGTGATCGTGTTCCTGAGCTTTATGGTGGGCCGTTTCTGGGTAGGGCATGATGCTACTTTCTTAATATTCAGTAAGCACCTTACACAGGAGGCCGTGCAGCAGAATTTGTTACAGTATATCTATGGCAGCGTAACGCTGGCCGTGGCAGCGGGGATCATATTTGGATTGGTAACCTATGTGTTGCTGTCCATATTCAGAAAGCAGAAACATGGGTAGTTTTTTTGTACATATCTATAACTTTTATGCAACCCGCAAAGTGTGGCTGTGGATCAGCGTGGTGGCCGCTTTTGCGCTCACCGGCTATTTTGCATCCCGCATTCAGCTGGAAGAGGATATTACCAAAATACTGCCCCAGGATAAAACGCTGAACAAGCTGCAGCAGGTATTTAATGATTCCCGTTTTGCAGATAAGCTGGTGGTTATGGTATCGCAGAAAGATACAACAGCGGAAGCGCAGCCGGATAGCCTGGTAGATGCAGGAAAGGATCTGTGGTGGTGGTTTAACTTTGTGGATGAATTCCCGTTGAGGGATCAATACACCAAAAACTTGCAGATAACGGTGGAAGATACTTTAGTGCTTGGGCTGATGCAGCAGATCCAAACCCATTTGCCGTTGTTCCTCGAACCAAACGATTATCACACAATTGATTCTCTTATACAGCCTCAACGCCTGCAGCAAACACTAGAAAGTAATTATCATACTTTAATATCCCCGGC
>NZ_DATCRF010000027.1:0-5415 GCF_036569125.1 Chitinophaga sp.
ATGGAACGGAGGGAAGCTGAGCGGCAGCGCGAATTTGAACAGGTGAAGATCAAATACCTCACCAACTTAAGCCATGAGTTCAGGACGCCGGTTTCGCTGATCGTTGGCCCTATTGAAAAATTGATACAGCAGGAAGAGTGCCCCGAAAAGCTGGGGCACCTGAACCTCCTGAAACGCAATGCCCGGCGGCTTTTGAACCTGGTGAACCAGCTGCTGGACTTCCGTAAGCTGGAAGAGCGGGAGCTGAAGCTGGTGCTTACAGAGGGAGATATTGTTTCCTTTATAGGAGAAGTGGTGGAATCATTTAAAGATATTTCCGAGCGCAGGCAGATCAGCTTTTCATTCGTCAGCACCCTGGGTTGTTTTCATACCCGCTTTGACAGGGACAAGATCGAACGGATCTTGTTTAACTTGTTGTCGAACGCCTTCAAATTCACACCCAAAGGCGGCCGGATAGCGCTTAGTATTGACCCGGATGAGCCGCCGGGCCTGAAGATAGCCATTGCTGATACCGGCATTGGAATGCCGAAGGAGGTGCAGGAGAAGATCTTTACCCGCTTTTTCCAGGGAGATGCTAATCCCGCTGTGCTCAACCAGGGGAGTGGTATCGGTCTTTCCATTACCCTCGAATTTGTAAAAATGCATGGCGGTTGTGTGGATGTTGAAAGCATTCCCGGTAAGGGAAGCCTCTTTACCATTCATTTACCTTTGGAACAGCTGCCGGAACCGGCTGAAGATACGGCGCCGGCGCCTGAAGCTGAAAGTGAGCTTCTGAATGCTGAGCAGCCCGCGTCGGAGCAGCAGGCTGTTGTACCGGCCGGCGAAAAGCTAACCGTATTGCTGATCGAGGATAATGATGATTTCCGGTACTACCTGAAAGATAACCTGAAGCATTTTTATAAAATAGTAGAAGCTTCCGATGGGAGAGAAGGATGGCAGAAAGCGCTTTTCGCTCATCCCCAGGTAATTGTGAGCGACATCAATATGCCTTATATGGATGGCATACAATTGAGCCAGAAGATCAAATCAGATAAAAGGACCAGCCATATCCCGATCATCCTGTTAACGGCCCTTACCGGCGACGCTTCCCAGCTAAAAGGCCTTGAAACCGGCGCCAGCGACTACCTTACCAAGCCCTTTAATTTTGATATCTTAAACCTTAAGATCCGGAACCTGGTGCAGCTGAACCAAACCCTGAAAGATACCTATACCCGCCAGCTGAAGGTGGTGATGCCTGCAGCGGAAGTGGAATCGGAGGACGAGAAATTACTGCTGAAGGTCACGCAGTATATTGAAGCTAATATCAATAGTGATAATTTGACAGTGGAGGAATTAAGCAAGCACCTTTTTATGAGCCGGGCTTCACTGTACAATAAGATCGTTCAGCTGACCGGTGAAACGCCGGTAGAGTTCATCCGGTCCATGAAGCTGAACAAAGCTGCCGACCTTTTGAAGAACAGTGATATGAAAATTGCACAGATCGGGTACGCGGTCGGTTTTTCAACCCCTAATTATTTTGCACGGGCCTTCAAAGCTAAATTCAACCTTTTACCCTCAGAGTACCAGGCCCTGAACAGGCAGTCTGCCGGCTAAATTAATTCCCTGTTTAAACATTTGTGCTATTCATTTTTACAAATCAACCATAGCCCCTGTAGTAGTCATACTACATTCGCTGCGATGATATTTTCCACGTAGCTACACCCATCATTAATATACCAATGCGGTGTCAGTAATGCACAAATGAAATAAATCCACGATTATGAAAATTTCGGTTACGCACAACCTACAAAAAGCGTCAACCTTCTTCCAGCTCTTATTGGGGAAAACGATGCTGACCTTATTATTTGTTTTTGGGACAATCTACTCTGCGGGGGCGCAGAACATTACACTTAACGGACGTATTATCGGCGACGATGGAAACGGGATCCCCGGCGCCAGCGTACAGCTAAAAAGCACCAGAACAGGGGTGCTCACTGACCCTCAGGGCTTCTTTAAGCTCACGGCCCCTGCCAACGGAACGCTGCTGATCTCTTCGGTGGGGTTTGTACCGCGGGAAATTGCCATTGACCGTCAAACAACTGTCAATGTGACACTAAAATCCGCAGTCAGCGATCTGGAACAGGTGGTAGTAATAGGATATGGTACGGCAAAAAAGAAGGATGTTACCGGGGCAACTGTTTCCGTTAAAGGGGAAACGTTACGGGAAGTAGGCGCTCCCAATGTTTACAATCAGCTGCAGGGGAGGGCGGCAGGGATTGATATTGTGAATAATGGCTCCAGCATCGGTACCGGCGGGGAGATCAGGATCAGGGGCAACCGTTCCCTCGCATCCAGCTCCAGCGCCAATAACTCCCAGAATGGGCCGTTACTGGTGATCGACGGGATCCCGCTTTCAGGTGGCAGTATCAACGATATAAATCCCAACGATATTGCAAATATCGATGTGCTGAAAGATGCATCCGCTACCGCCATTTATGGGTCGCGGGGATCGGGCGGCGTTATTATTATTACTACAAAAAGAGGCCGGCCGGGAAAACCCATCACCAGCTATGACGGCTATGTAGGTATTTCTCAGGCAATGGATACCTACGACCTCTTTAACGGGCAGGAGTATGCCGCTTTTAAGGAAGCTGCAAAACAGGGGCAGCCCAATCCTAACAATCCCCATCCCAATGCGCTTACCCCGGTTGAGCAGGAAAACCTGGCCAATGGGGTTAATACAGACTGGCAAAAGCTTTTGTTGAAAACAGCTATCCGCACCGATCATAATATCAGCGTTTCCGGCGGCAATGAAACAACCCTGTACAGTTTTGGATTCGGTGTTTTCCGTGAAACCGGCATTATACCGGATCAGCGTTTTGACCGCGGTTCATTTCATATTGCCCTTGATCACAAGATGAGCCAACGCATAAAAGTAGGGTTAACAACCACCAATACCATGAGCTGGGCCAACCGTGTTAATACCAGCGCCTTTGGCTCTGCAACCAGGCTAAGCCCCTTGTATCTTCCCTATAACGCTGACGGCAGTATTAATTTTCAGCCGGCTCTCCAGCAATCCAATGACGCTAACCAGATAAGCCCGCTCACCTCTATTGGCAATAATGAGAAGATCAGGGCCCGCACCCGCCGTTTCAGAACATTAACCAATGTGTATGGAGAGCTGGAGATCATTACAGGCCTCAAGCTCAGAACCAGCCTGGCGCTTGACTGGATCCAGACCATGAACAATAACTATAATGGCCCGGGCACGGTATTTAATACCAACCTTACCACGGCCGGCGCCACCCTCAGCCAGTCAAACGATGAAACATGGAGCTATACCTGGGACAACTCGCTTACCTATGACAAAACCTTTGCGGAAAAGCATAAGATCCAGGTAACGGCTTTGCATGAAGTGGTAAAGAATTTTAATCAGAGCCAGCAATTCAACGGGCAGGGCGTACCAACAGATTATATCCAGGACTACAATTTTCAGCTGGCTAATTCGCTCACGGCAAACGCCTCCGGCTACAGCGACCGGGGCCTGCTTTCCTATATGGGACGTGCGTTCTATTCTTATGACGACCGTTATATGTTAACGGCCACCGTCAGGGCCGACGGCGCTTCCGTACTGGCTCCCGGCAATCAATGGTTTACTTATCCCGCGCTGTCTGTAGGATGGAACCTGAGCAACGAAAGTTTTATGCGCAATGTAAGCTGGATAGATAATCTTAAGCTGAGGATAGGATGGGGCATCAGCTCTAACCAAACCATTGCGCCTTATACCACAATAGGAAGCCTCTCTTCCAACTTCTACAACTACGGTTCCGGCACTTCTCCCAACATAAACTATGTATCGGGCTACCTGGTGAACACGCTGCCTAATCCTAAGCTCACCTGGGAATCTACCAGGGGATACAACATAGGGCTGGACTTCGGTTTCTTTAATAACCGTTTGAGCGGCGCCATTGAGTATTATAACGTTAATACCAGGGATATACTGTTAAGCAAGGAGCTGCCGCGAAGCAGGGGTGCAAACTCCGTGCTTGTAAACCAGGGAAAAACTGCGGGGCATGGCCTGGAAATAACGCTCAGCAGCCTGAATGTAAAAAGCCGCGGCGGATTTACCTGGAACACGGACCTGAATTTTTCCATGGCCAGGGAAAAGATCGTGGCCCTGCAGCCGGGCCTTACCCAGGATGTTGGCAATGGCTGGTATGTGGGGCAGCCGCTCACTGTAATTTATGATGTGAAAAAGATCGGTATATGGCAGCTGGGTGAAAAAGATGCTGCAGGCAAGTATGGCGCCGCGCCCGGCGACATTAAGATCGAGGATGTTAACGGCAATGGAACCATTGGTGCTGAAGACCGCCAGGTGATCGGCAATTTTCAGCCGGACTTTGTTTTTGGTTTCAGCAACCGTTTTGCCTACAAGAACTTTGACCTGAATATTGTAACGTTCGGGCGTATCGGGCAAACCGTGGTAGTTACCTATCTGACTGCCGATGGCGGTGCAGCCGGTTATCCTTTCTTTATGAACAGCCGTGTTAACCAATATAAAGTGAACTACTGGACGCCGGACAATCCCACCAATGATTTTCCACAGCCGGATGCCAGCAGGGATGCCTTACAGTACACCTCCACCTTATCTTACCGCGATGGCTCTTTTATAAAGGTGAGATCTATTAACCTGGGATATAGCCTGCCCTCAAAGATCACAAATAAAATAGGCCTTAGCTCGCTGCGCTTATACCTGGCAGCCCAGAACCCGTTTATTCTCTGGGCTCCGCTGGTGCATGACGGGCTGGGTATTGATCCGGAAGGTAACGGCAATGGCAATGCAGTAGGTTCTACCGCAGGCGGAACACCGGTAGTAGCCAGGGCCATTACCGTAGGCATGGGCACGCCTCCCACACGCCAGTATATGTTTGGTGTTAACGTTAAATTTTAATCCAGAAACTTAGCTTGATATGAAACTGAATATAAAAACCGGGTGGCTGCTGATGGCTGCATTGCTGATGATTACGGGCGGATGTAAGAAAGTGCTGAATGAACAGCCCCGCGCAACCATCGATCCCGCTTATTTCAAAACGCCCGAAGGCCTGGATGGCGGAGTTGCCGGTATCTACTCCTCTCTCCGCAGTCATTGGGGCACGCAGATCTTTACACAATTATTCAATGGTGGAACCGACGAGATGATCAGGGGCGGTGCGGCTGATGTGCAGCACAACTTTACCTACTCATCCCTGATGAAGAGCAACACCAACGACTATAGCGGCTTTTGGAACAGTATGTATATAGACATTAACACTGCTAACGGGGTACTGCAATATGGCCCCGATGCGCAGATGGATGAAGGCAAGAAAGCACAGCTATTGGCCCAGGCAAAATTCCTTCGCGCATTTTGTTATTTCCAGCTGGTGACCACCTTTGGAG
>NZ_DATCRF010000028.1:0-2645 GCF_036569125.1 Chitinophaga sp.
CTACATGCAGGAAGATATGGCTACCAATACCGTTGGTTTCCGTTGCGCAATGGACCGCGTGGGCAGCCCCGAAGGTAACAAGTTCAAAACTGGTCAGCTGTTCAAGAAACAAAGACAAAAGAGATAAGCTTGAGGCTGAAAGCATAAAGCATAAAGCAAAAGCCCGGTAATGATACCGGGCTTTTGTATTTTATAACTGTTTGTTTGATATCGCTTCGCAAGCTTTATGCTTTATGCTTTATGCTTTATGCTTTATGCTTTGTGCTTTCGGCTTTATGCTTTATGCTTTATGCTTACTTCCAGATCTCAAGTATCTCCTCCGTATGGTTCTTACTAACCGGCTTGTTAATGATCTTGTCTATGATCCCTTTTTCATTGATCAGGAAAGTAGTACGGTGTGTGCCGTCAAAGATGCGGCCCATGAATTTCTTCTCGCCAAACACACCGTATGCCTGCACGATCTTCAGGTCCTCATCCGGCAGCAAAGGGAAAGGCAGGTCGTATTTCTTTGCAAATTTCTGGTGGCTCTTTTCACTGTCAATGCTGATGCCTACTACAGCGTAGCCCTTTGCTAACAGCGCGCCGTAATTATCCCGCAGGTTGCAGGCCTGCACTGTGCAGGTGGGCGTCATATCGTGCGGGTAAAAATAAAGGATCACCTTTTTACCTTTTAAACCGGCCAGGGAAACGGTATTGCCGTTCTGATCCACGCCTTTGAATGCCGGTGCTTTATCGCCTTCTTTTAAATGATGCGTTGCTATTGCCATTGCTGTTGGTTACCTGTTAAATGTAAGTGTATGGGTGCCTGTGTTACCTGCTATATCCGTTACCGTTAGCTTTAAGGTATGCGCGCCGGAAGTACAATGCTCATCAAAAGTATAGGTAAGCACATTACTCTTGCGGGATAGCATCAGCCAGTGCCCGTCCAGCTCTGCGCGGTAGCTTTGAATGCCGCTGTTATCGTTCATGCTGAAAGCCAGCTTTGCTGCTTTGGCAAGGTTAGCGCCATTCTTAACAGCGCCCAGCACTGCAATCTTTGGCGCAGTAGTATCTACTTCCAGGTGAAAATCACCAAAGTCGCGGAAGCGGCCTTTGTACCAGCCATTTTCCAGTGTGGTGCCGGATACGCTTTCGCCCATGCCGCTGCGTACCATCACGATCTTATGCTGCAGCTCCAGGGGCACCATTTTATTAGCTTTCAGGCGCAGGTCAAAGTCATCATGAATAGGTATCAGCGGCGTATGCAGGTGGTAAATGTTAGACCAGGCTTTAGGATTCATGCTGGGAATTTCCGTATAGCGGAAGCAGATACGGTCGTACAGCGCAGCTTCATCCAGAAAGAACTCAACCCAGTTATTCTCAAAAATATTGCGGCTTTCCGGGAACATAGTATTGGCGCAGGGCGGGTCGGGCGGTGCATCGCCGGACTGCTGCAGGTCAAACTTCACAGTACTGCTGTTGCCATAGGCATCTTTTACCAGCAGCTTTATGTGATGCGGCGCGCCATCAGAAAGGTCAATGGTGCCATCGCCCTTTATATCGTGATAAATATTCAGCTTATTACCGGGCAGGGAAAATACCAGCTGCAGAAAAGGCCCGCCGCCTTTTTTAACCTTATAGTCGATATGCGCATTCAGGTAACGGGTTTCCTCATAACCAATATCATCCAGCTGAAAGCCTTCATTGGGTATATCGTTATCAAACAGCATTACTTCGTAAATGCCATTGGGATTGGTGGAATTGCTCTGCCGGTCCAGCGCATTCAGGCCAATGCCTGCCTGCGAGGCCCTTACCTTAATAAGCGGCGTGGTAGTTACATATTCCCCGTTCACTTTTTTCACCCCTACCATTACCGGCTGCTGCTCGTAAATACTTTTATCCATATTGTACACGGCTATGCGGTATACTTCCGGGGCGCGGGTATCCGGCACATCAAAGCCGAACAATAAGGGGTTCAGCGGTTTTTCCGTTTGCGTATTGCGGATCTCAAAATGCAGGTGCGGGCCTGCAGAGCCGCCGGTATTACCACTCCAGGCTACAAAGTCGCCCTTTTTAACCGGGAACATATTGGGCGGTATACGTATATCCATGGCCCAGCTTTCCTGCTCATAGGCCTTTTGTTTTACATACTGCTCCAGTGCCGGGAAAAAGCGGTTCAGGTGCCCGTATACTGTCGTGTACCCGTTAGGGTGAGTAATGTATAAGCCATTCCCGTAACCTGTATGCGATACGCTGATGCGGCTCACATACCCGTCTGCCGCGGCATGTACCGGCAGGTTCTCCCGCTGCTGGGTTTTAATATCCATACCGGAATGAAAGTGGTTGGGCCGCAGCTCCCCGAAATTGCCGGCCAGCACAATAGGAACATTCAGCGGGTTACGGAAATATCCCTGCGGATAATTTTTTCCGGGTAAGTATTGCGCGCTTAAAAGTTGGGGGAATAAACAGCAAAAGCCTATTAATTTCCTGATCATGAGTGCAAATGTAAGGGTCAGGAAAATATGCAGTATAAAAAAATACCCCCCGAAGCAAAACCTTCGGGGGGTAGAATGTATTCAGCAATGCTTTTACAGCTTTGACTTTACTTCTTTTATCAGTGATATAAACTCCGGGTTGGAGCGTATATCCGGCATCCAGGCCAGGCC
>NZ_DATCRF010000029.1:0-4682 GCF_036569125.1 Chitinophaga sp.
GTAATACATACCCTTTACTGCCTTTATACGTATAACGTTGCTCCAGCGTAAAACGCGCAGTTTTTTTGCCTTTTACCAGCTTACGCAGCTCTTCCGGCAAGCGCTCTGCATCCGGATCTGTGCTGCGGTAAGTACCTTTGGTGGTGATGATGATATCGCGGAAATATTTCTTATCGCTGGGTGGCGCTTTATATTCGCTGCTCCAATAACACAAGCCTTCCTCTGCAGATGTTTCTGTTCTTTCAATACCATAGGCGGCCATAATCTGCTGGTAGCTGCCGTTTAGCCCTGCTATTAAATACCAGGTACCATCAAAAGGTCCGCCGCCCGGGCCGTTCAGGTGTTTCAGTATAAACGCGAACTGATCTTTTCCTATTTGCAGCAGCTTAGGCGCCGGGCATTGGGAGAAAGCGCCGTAGGCTGCTACTGCGGGCTGAAAAGCCACCAGCTCCCAGCTGCTTTCATGCTGCTCAAATTTAGCCAGTCCTAACAGGCCGCCGGTAAAGCGGGATACCTGCAGCCCTTCCGGATCATACTCGGAGTGGTTAAAACAAATAACCTTAAACTGCCGCCCGGATGAATCCTGGTAGCTGATCTCATTAATTAAACGGGTGGCTACGCCTTCACTAAAAGGGAAATCTCCCGCTGCATCTTCATTCACATCCGGATACTTTTTAACTGCGCAGGTTTTACAGTCCCAGTTAATGAGCTCATTTTTATAATTGTCTTTACTAAGGTTATAGTATTTACCGGGAAATAGCTTTTGCAGCGCCTTTTGTGCATTAAAGGGCGATGGCACCGTTAAGGTACGGTGCTGCAGGATGGTGTCACTGATGGTTTTCTTTTGCAGATCTTCGCCGGATTGCGCCTGTACGACAGTTTGTAAGCCAACGGCTAACAACAGAAAGGAAAGTAATTGTTTCATATAAAGGGATGAGCAGGCGCAAAGATAGATGTTTATATGATCAATGCACACCGTGGTTATCTATTGCAACTTTCGACGATGCGGTGGATAAATACGGTTTGGATGATTAATGCACCGGCTGATGATGCATAAGCTCCTCTATCGACTGTTGTAAAGCGGTGGCCTGATCTGTTAACTCAAGCAAGGTAAATCTATTGCCGGGTATAAGCGTGTTAGTACCATCTTTTTCTATCCGCAGGTTCACCTCACGGGTTTTAAACCAGGGCTGTATGCCCCGCACAGCAGCAAATACGGCTGTTTGATCCCAGCTCATGCGGCCAATAGTATCCTTATCTTTTGTGAGCGCTATTTGAAAAGCATCCTTTACCGGGCTGTTATGAATAGTGCTATTTTTAATCAGGGGAATGCCGGTGCGTACCTGCTCCCCTACTTCAAACGGGCTTAATATTACCGGTGTTTCCCATTGTGCAAATACCGTTTGCGATGCAGCTGCATCTATATACACATTGTATTCCCTGCCGCTGGTTTTGCCGGGTGGCAGGCTGGTGGCCATGGCTACCAGCTGTTTTATCTTTTGTTTTACCAGCTGCCGGCCGTTAAGCGCGGAGTATTGATCTGCTTTTGAATTTAACAGGTCGGCCAGGTTGGTGAAAAAGCCGATCGTGATCAGGGTTACCGAATGATCCGGCTGCCCGGCCAGTATGCGGCGATACAGCGCCACGGCTTCTGTTGCCTGCCGGTTAGCGCGTATGCTATGCGGGTATTTGGCGATAATAGCTTGTGCCCATTGCTGCTGGCAAAGCTCATTGGGCTTTGCTCGTTTGGTAACGCCAATGGGTATATGCGGTTTTTTGAAATAAGTATTCAGCACGCTGATGGTGGGCACGGTAGTTTCAAAAGCGTTAGAGGAAATGACGGCCAGTATATTGGCTTCTCCTTTATCTGCAAAAGCGTGTAACAATGCCATTGCGCCTACATCATCATAATCGCCTGCAATATCAGTATCCAGGATAACCGGAATAGGATGTTGCTGCGCGTAGAGTTGCGTTGTCATCAGCCATAAAAAGATGAATGGTAAGTGGAATTTGCGTGCCATGGCAATGAAGTTAGGGAATATGGGTGAGATGTGCAATGTGGGAGTATATCTTGGGTTTTCTTTTCATGGAAATAATAATTTGATTTACATTTAATTATATCGCGATGCAGTGCCCAAAGACCTGTCATACGCTGGATTTTACCCACCATTAAAAACATTTGTAACCTTTGGGGTTACAGTGTATCTTTGTACTATGATTGAAACCATAGCGCACAAAGGGCTACGGCTTCTATGGGAAAAAGATGATCCCTCGAAGCTGCCGGCAGCGCAAGTGGCCAAGATCAGACGCATTCTATCCGCCCTGGATACAATCAAGACGCTCGATCCGCTACGGCAGATCCCGGGTTATAAGCTGCACAGCCTCACGGGTGATTTAAAAGGTTTTTGGGCGGTGACAGTGACAGGGAATTACCGGATTATTTTCCGGTTTGAAAATGAAAATGCGTATGTCGTGGATTACATCGATTATCATTAAAAGGAGGATAGCAAGATGAAGCGAGGTATGATGCCTACCCACCCCGGCGCAGTACTCCGGGAGGATATTTTAAAGGAAATGAACCTTTCCATTACAAAAGCCGCGCAAGGCTTAGAGGTAAGCCGTAAAACACTTTCGGAAATCGTTAATGAAAATGCCAGCATTACGGCGGAAATGGCGGTGCGCCTGGAAAAAGGCTTTGGCGTGGACGCATCGTTCTGGCTGGACATGCAAGCGAAATACGATCTTTGGAAGGTGCAAAACAGCGGACGCGTTGCCCATATTCATCGTATTGCACCTAACCAGGCGGTATAACTGCTATCTACTGTATAACATTCTAAAAGATTTATGACTCGCCAGGAAATGATCGCTTTTAAAACCAGTCTGAAAAAAGCCGGAGAGCGGATTATTACAGACCGGATTGCAGTGATAAAAACAGCGATCGATAATGCACAGGAAGCGGCCAATAGTGAAGATAAAAGTTCGGCAGGAGATAAATACGAAACAGGAAGGGCCATGGGGCATCTGCAAAAAGATATGTATGCACATCAACAAACAGAAAACACCCGGGAGCTTGAGAACCTGCAGAAAATTAATACAGAGATCATCCATACAACCGCTCAAACAGGCGCCTTTATACGATGTGCAGAGCACTCTTTTTTTATAGCAGCCGGACTTGGTAAACAACTAATAAATGATCAGCCAATATTTTTTCTTTCCCCAAATGCACCGCTCGCAAAATTGTTGCTGCACAAAAAAGCGGGGGATAGTTTTCTTTTTAATAAAAAGGATACCCTGATCCTTGAAGTTTATTAATGAACCTGCAGCCATTCAAACGAACCTTCTTCTGCCTCCAACACATCCGGCCCATCTTTTACGGGTTTGAATTGTAGCCCGATAACCGCCGTTGCGCGGGGTGAAACGCGATCATCCGAACGATGCGTATGCAGCACGTACTTCATTTTCCCGTTCTTATCAATGAACACATCACCATGGCCTGTACCGTTTTGCCCAACGGTGCTCCGGCTGATGATGGGATTACCTGCATATTTTTTCCAGGGGCCTAAAGGTGAGCTGGAAGTAGCATATCCTACCGCATAATCCTTGTTGCGGAAATCATTGGCGGAATAGATCAGGTAATAAGTGTTCTTATGCACCAGTACAGTTGGCCCCTCAGCCACCGGCCACTTTGCTCCGGCTGTGTTCTCCCATCCCTCAGTGCTTGCAATACACTCCTTTTCCGTGCCGGGCGCCACATCAGACAGATCGGGCTTCATTTCCGCTACGTAGATCCGGTTGCCATTCTGCAGCTTTACATGATACAGATATATTTTACCATTCTTATCGAAGAACAAAAACGGATCGATCTGTTTACCGGCGCCGCTCAGGTGAACAAACTGATCCTGCTTGAATGGCCCTTTGGGGCTGGATGCTTTCGCGATCGCTATCTGTTCATCTGCTGTATAGGCCATGTAATAGCTGCCCTTGTACTTAAATACCTGCGGCGCCCAAAAACCGCCGTTGCCGAAGGATTGACCGCGATGTAAGGCAAAGCTGTCCGCCGGATGGCTCCAGGTCTTTAGGTCTGCAGATACGTATACCGGGAATCCCTGGTTGCTGCCAGTGCCATATAAATAATACGCTCCCTTATCAGCAAAGATGGTGGGATCGGCCAGGAAGATAGCAGGTTGCTGCGCCGCGCTTCTCAGGCAAGTTAAGATCAGTACTGCCTGAAAAATAGTTTTTAAATAAGCCATAGTGGCGAAATATAGGAAATTATAGTACGATATTTGAAAGAGTAAAGCATTAAAATTATGATTGCCATGAGAAACCTATTGATCATTTCCGGAAGCCTGCTGCTATTTACCTGCTGTCAACAGCAGTCCCATACCGTACAGGAAACAGACACGACCACAGCAACAGCTGCTCAGCAACCTGATACAGCTACCGCTGTTACAAAAACGCCTGTTATATCGTCCGAAAAGCTGGTGAGTGCCGGCAAGGGCATTGGCAAAATAGACCTGGGTAGTAATGCCGACAAGCTGACAGAATTATTAGGCAAGCCGGATTTCTCCGATGCCGCTATGGGCAAAGCCTGGCTTACGTGGTACAGTAAGCGCAGGGATGAACACAATAACCGGAATGAACTGAATATCTTTACTACCTATGCAGATAGCACCATGCGT
>NZ_DATCRF010000030.1:0-18959 GCF_036569125.1 Chitinophaga sp.
GCTATGGGTATTGCCGCCGTTATTGGCGCGGGCATCTTCTCCACTATTGGGGAGGCCTCTTTCCATGGCGGGCCGGGCGTATCTGTTCTGTTCATTATCACGGCCATCACCTGTGGTTTCTCTGCCCTTTGTTATGCGGAATTTGCATCGCGTGTGCCGGTATCCGGCAGCGCCTACACCTATTCATATGTAACGTTTGGTGAGCTGGCTGCCTGGGTTATCGGGTGGTCGCTGATCCTGGAATATGCTATTGGAAACATAGCCGTTGCCATTTCATGGAGCGGCTATTTTAATAATTTACTGAGCGGTATAGGCTTGCCGCTGCCCGGGTGGCTGATCAGCAATTATGATAACGCCACACCGGAAACCTATGCTGCCGCCCCACACATTGCCGGCATACCGGTAATAGTGAACCTGCCGGCTTTCCTGATAGTGGTGTTCATTACCTGGCTGGCCTATGTGGGTATCCAGGAAAGTAAGCGCAGCGCCAACTTCATGGTAGCGTTTAAGATCCTGGTCATTCTTTTTGTGATCGTGCTGGGCGCTTTTTATGTGAATACCGATAACTGGCATCCCTTTATGCCCAACGGCTTTTCCGGTGTGTTAAAAGGCGTGTCCGCCGTATTCTTTGCCTATATTGGGTTTGATGCTGTAAGCACTACCGCGGAAGAATGTACGAATCCGCAGCGCGATCTGCCCCGGGGCATGTTCTACTCCCTGATCATTTGTACCATCTTATACATTCTTATTTCACTGGTGCTTACCGGTATGGTGCCTTTCACTGAGCTGAAGGTAGCGGATCCGCTGGCTTTTGTTTTTGATGCGGTGAACCTGAAATGGGTGAGCTACATTATTTCCGTTAGTGCTGTAATTGCCACCACCACTGTACTGCTGGTATTCCAGATCGGGCAGCCCCGCATCTGGATGAGCATGAGCCGCGACGGCCTGCTGCCAAAGCGTTTCAGCAAAATACACCCGCGCTTTAAAACACCTTCTTTTGCCACCATCATTACCGGCATACTGGTAGGTGTACCGGCCCTGTTCCTGAACCTTACGATTGTTACAGACCTTACCAGCATTGGTACTTTATTCGCCTTTATACTGGTATGCGGCGGCGTATTGCTGCTGCCCCGTGAAGAGGGCAATACCCAGCGTTTTCAGCTGACCTATATTAACGGGCGATGGATCGTACCAGGACTTATTGTGCTGTTCATTATCCTGTTCCATACCCAGATCGGGGAAAAATGGTCCTTTGCCGGCGGCTGGGATGTATGGAAGCATAACATACCCTTCTACTTATTTACCATCGTAGCAATCCTGCTCACCATCTTCTCATTCCTTCGCAAGCTGTCCCTGATACCGGTTTTAGGCCTTTTAAGCTGCTTTTACCTGATGACGGAGATGGGCCTCAAGAACTGGATCGTTTTCGCCATCTGGCTCCTCACCGGCCTCGTGATCTATTTCAGCTACAGCTACCGTAACAGTAAGCTCAATGCTGCAGCTGCAGAGTAACTGGGGGTAATCCGTAATCGTTGCATTCATCTAGGTGCTTTAATTGCATTCCCGCTGGTCGTGGCAGGGTGGGCTATACCCGTTTTGGGCGGGTTGTATCCGTATTACAATCCGTAACCGTTCATGGCCTTCATCCGCTTCTTTCTTGCTGCTCCAAACGACGGACCTTTGCCCGGCGCCACACGCTTGACAAAGCTCCATAGCACCGCAACGCTGCCACGCTTCCCCCTGCCTCATCATCATCCAAACAGGCGGGCGCAGTCCGGAGTTGGAGCTGCAAGGATGAAACGCCAATGGATCAAGGAAAAAACAGCAAAGGACCAAGGAGGAAACCCTAATGGATCAAGAATGAACGCCAACGGATAGGATGAAACAGCAACGATCAGGAAGGCAAAGGATCAAGGATGAAACCACTAATAAATCAAGACGAAAGATCACCCGCCAACCGCCAAGCCCGTCCTGAATCCGCTCCTTTTTTCGTAACTTCAGTACAGAGTTCTTTGATCCTAAAACTGAATGTTATGAATCTGCTACAGAAAATTGAGATCTGGGGCGACAGGCACCACCCCAAGTGGCTGGATGCTGTACGCATTGGCTTAGGCATTTTCCTGTTCTGGATGGGCGTTCTGTTCGTGCAGAACCGGGATGCACTAACCGCAATGATCAACGAAAATCCAACATTAACAGTCGTATCCTTCTGGCTGGCGCATTACATTGTATTTGCCCACCTGGCCGGCGGCGTGCTCATTATGTTGGGATCGTTAACCAGACTGGCAGTATTAGCGAACATACCGGTATTAATAGGAGCCGTGTTCTTCGTACATTCCCGTACAGGACTGTTTGCGGTACACAGCATTCCCGGCATTTCCATTGCAGTGCTGCTATTACTGATCTTTTTCCTGATAGAAGGCAGCGGCCCCTTTTCAGTGGACGCATATATGCGGCGGCACCCCGCCTGACATACAATCTGATTTTAGATTTACGATTTTAGATTTTAGATTTGGGGTTTGGATAAAGAGAATGTAAAATCATAAATGTAAAATTTCAAACCGACGAAGGAGGTTCATAGAGACGATTGAAAAGACCTTATGAACGAGATAAATGTAAAAGTCAACAGGCGGCACATTAGTGTATTTGTATCTAACTTTTGCATTTAAGATTTAAATTTTTACATTTTACATTCCAAACGCATCGTACATCTAAATTGTCAGGGGAGAGAATGCAATCATGAAATATGAAATAGGCGATAAGATCATCTTACTCCATTCAAAGGAGGAGGGCACCGTAGTGGATATTGTGAACCGGGAAATGGTAATGGTGGAAGTGGGTAAGACCACCTTCCCTGTATACCTTGACCAGATAGACTTCCCTTACTTTTACCGGTTTACGGAAAAGAAGCTGCCCACAGCAGCGCCCCGTAAAGTACCCGGCGACGAGCTCCCTGTAGAAAAGAAAAAGCACGAAACCTTCAAAACAGATAAAGGCATGTTCCTTTCCATACTGCCGGTATACCAGGCAGATGGTTATGAGGAAAATATACAGCTGCTGAAATTTCATTTGCTCAATGAAACCCAGCGCAGCTACACCTTACACTTCAGAGTATGGCTTAAACAACAGCTGGACCTGGAAATAAAGAACGATCTGCAGCCCTTCAGCCACTTTTACCTGTCGGACCTGCTATTTGAATCTCTGAACGACAGTCCCCGTTTTGAATTTACTTTTTACCCAAGGGATAAAGATCCCAAGCTGGCGCCATCATTCAATAAGGTCTGGAAATTAAAGCCTAAGCAGCTGTTCCAGCAGCTGAATGAGCTGCATATACGCCGGGATGCCATGCTGAGCTTTCCGCTGTTTGAGAAATACCCGGACAAACAACCCGATACCCATTATGGTTTTGAGGCTGAGGATATCAGCAAATTATCGCCCTTATACAGCAAGATCCAGCTGGCGCCTGATGCGCCCCTGGAGCCAAAGTATGAAGTAGACCTGCATATAGAAAAGCTCATTGATGAATGGCGGGGCTTAAGCAATATAGCCATCCTGGCCATTCAGTTAAATGAATTTCAGCGTTATCTTGACCTGGCCATTGCGCACAAACAAGCCAGCATGATCGTAATACACGGCCTGGGCAAAGGAAAGCTGCGCGATGAAATTCACCAGCTGCTGCGGCAAACCCCGGAAGTAGGTAATTTTGTGAACGAGTACCATCCCCGGTACGGATATGGGGCCACGGAGATATCCTTTAAATATTAGTAACTTTAACGCAAATAACGAAAACTACAAACCGTGCTATCGTCTTTCCCGTTAAACGGAAGGAAGGAAAGTCCGGACAGCATAGGGCAACGCACCACCTAACGGGTGGGGTTCCGGCGCAGGCCGGAATACAGACAGTGCCACAGAAAATAACCGCCACGGCTTGCCGGGGTAAGGGTGAAAATGTGGGGTAAGGGCCCACGTTCTGATATGGCAACATGTTGGAAGGGTAAACCTTGCGTGCTGAAATGCCATGTATACGGTCGTTTGAGGGCTGCCCGCCCGATGACCGAGGGTAGGCAGATACAGGTAACGCGTGAGCGTTATCGCAGATAAATGATAGCAGTTCCGGTGCAAACCGGGATACAGAATCCGGCTTACAGGTTTGTAGTTTTATGTTATTTGTTTGTACCTATACCGCAGCAACCAAACTAAAACGCATATACTTTTATGGATCAGAATCAAGAAAGAACCTGGGGCGCCCTGGTACACCTGGGCGGACTAATAGGAATGTTCATCTTATCGTTTGTGGGAAATATTATCGGAGCCCTGGTAATGTGGCTCATTAAACGCAATGAATCTGCCTTCATTGACGATCAGGGTAAAGAAGCCCTTAACTTCCAGATCACTTTAAGCCTGGTAAATGTGGCCATTGGCCTGCTGATCAGCCTGCGGCACGGTATCTGGGCTTTCCGCTCCATCTGGCGCGATCATGATTTTGACGGCTGGCATGGCTTTGGTTCCGCCATCAGCCTGTACGGCATTGTATCCATCCTGAATATCGTTTTCTCTATTATTGCAGCTGTGCGTGCCAATAAAGGCATCCGCTACCGTTACCCGCTTTGCCTGCGTATTGTTAAATAATGTGTTGATGTGCTAATATGCTAATGTGCTGGTATTTACTCAAACAGTACGTATGGATATTATAAAAGAGATGGGCCAAATATGGTAATTAACTTTACCACATTTGGCCCATCTTTATTTATTTAGTTTTTTCTATTCCTATCCACCAGCACATCAGCATATTAGCACATCCATCTGCACATCTGCATATTTGCACATCTGCACATCAATTACCCTTTCTTCACCGGCTGCAGCTTAGGCTTGCCTTTCTTTTTGTCTCCATTCACCATGCTGTCTGCCAGCTGCAGGGCATTGTAAGCATTCACAATACCACCGGTTACAGACAGGCTGCTGAACGGTACTTTTTCTTCCGTACCAGGTTTGGTTACCATACTGTCTGTTAAAGGCGATACGCTTTTTTCCAGTACCATTTTCAGCTGCTGTGCAGTGAGGCTGGGGTAGTAGGAGAGTACCAATGCTGCTACGCCGGTTACCACCGGGGCGGCCATGCTGGTGCCGCTGGCGCTGCCGTACTTATTACCACCCGGCACGGTAGAGTAGATCTGCACACCCGGTGCAAACAGGTCCACCTCTGTTTTGCCGTAGTTGGAAAAGTTGGCTACTTTGGAAGTCTTGCGGCCGGCGCCGGAAGCGCCTACGGTGATCACGTTGGTAGCCCGGCTATGATCGTTATAATGTGCGCTGGGGAAGTTATCCACCACATCATTATCACTGGCATCGTTACCTGCTGCATGTATCAGCAATACGCCTTTTGATTCGGCATATTTAATAGCATCATCCACCCAATCCTTATTCGGGGAAAATCCTTTACCAAAGCTCATGTTAATAACCTTGGCGCCATTGTCCACCGCATAACGGATGCCCAGGGCTACATCCTTATCGCGCTCATCACCGTCCGGTACTACTTTTACCGCCATAATGCGCACATTATCCGCTACACCGTCAATACCCAGGCCGTTATTACGGGCAGCTGCAATAATGCCGGATACGTGGGTGCCATGGAAGGCAAATTCGCCCATCACGTCATTATTGCCGTAGTATTTGTCGTTGATATCGTCTATGTTATCGCCTACAATTTCCTTGCGTTTATCTACTTCGCCTTCGTCTGCTCTTTCAGCTTTCTTCTTCAGATCATCAATGTATTCTTCAAACTCAGATTTAAAATCCAGGTAAGCTACATTCTGCTCGCCGGTGCTTTGCAGCAGGCGGGTCATAAAGTTCTTGGCCACCATTACATCCTGGTCGGTAGTTTCAATACTATCCAGGCGCGGACCGTTAAAATCATCCTGTTTCAGGTAAGTGGTCAGGATGTTGGCGCACTTCAGCATATTATCATGCAGCTTGGTCATAGTGCGGTAAGAGGCTTTATACTGGCTGGTAGGTTTTACAACCTTTTCCACCAGCTTTTGCCAGTAGGCATATTCCCGGGAGGTGCGGTCCATGGTGGAATCCGGGTTGCCGTAAATGCGGCGGTAACGCAGGTATTCGCGGGTAGCTTCATCAGAGGCCTCCTTTATGCTGCGGCCGTCTTTACCGCCCAGGAAGTTCCAGCCGTGAATGTCATCCACATAACCATTACCATCATCATCTATGTTGTTACCGGGAATTTCCTTTGGGTTGGTCCAAAGGATGGATTTGAGGTCCTCATGGGTAGTATCAATGCCTGAATCTATTACGGCCACTACTACCGGTGTGCTCTTTTTGCCTTTTAATAGCTCCTTGTAAGCTTTCTCAGCGCCAATACCCAACACACTGTCCTTTTCATAGCTTAATAAGTGCCAGTTCCTGGGAATTGATGTGCCTTGTGCAAATGTGCTGATAGAGGCTGTCATTAGCGCAACACTTCCCGCCAGTACGGTCACTGCTCTGCGTACAATCATTTAAATTTATTTTAAGTCAGATGGAACCTGGCATTATAAACAGGTTCTCAATGAAAAACACTTGTAATATAATACAGGTAAATAAACGTCTTATCATAAACAATTTAAATACCATATTTGGTTAAAGATATGTAAAATGGAATTACTACAAGACAACATTCTGACGAGCGTTCAAAAAAGCTGATCACTGACCAGCGGATTGCAACAGATCTTTTTGATTGCAAAAATTCTTGCTTTTTTTCCACATCAACCGCTGGCCGGACTCATGCAACATCTTAGGTGAAGATCAGCAAACGATTAATAACCAATGTATTGAAAAGGGAAGCGGATCTGCCTGCTTACTTGATATTAAATGCTAAGTAAAAAAATAAGATCCATAGAACCCACAAGGAAGGATTATAGCACAAAAGTAGAATATGAATTGTCGGAAAAAAGTATAATATTTATTGCTAGAAGAATGTTTGAAAGCCATCTCAGGCTGACAGACGTTTTTCTCATAAGCATGGTTTCCGTTTAACGAAAAAGCGAGGTTCTCTAACCTCGCTTCTTTTTTTTATAACAATATATACAAAGGGAAAAAATCAAACATCTAAAACGCCCAGGATCATTACTTTATTGTTGAGTTTGTACTACTGCTAGTAACCAGTTTAAATAATTCAAAATATTATATATATTATTTAGTTTAATGCAATTGCAGTTTAGTTGCAAAGCAGCTGAATGGCAGGGAGGAGGCATTTATTACCGTATAGGGATCACCGGTAGCGCCTTACGGAAAGCAGAGAACCCGGATCTTAAGCAGGCCTCTGACGATTTAGGTTCAACTGCAGCGGGTATCATCTTATCATTCCATAAAAAAGCCTGGCGCCGGAGCCATGTGCTTTTGCAACACATAACCCGGGCGCCAGGCCATCAAATAAATATATCATTACAGGTCAAACGAAATACCCTGTGCCAGCGGCAAACGGTTGGAATAGTTGATGGTATTGGTCTGACGCCGCATGTAATTCTTCCAGGCATCGGAGCCGCTTTCGCGCCCGCCGCCGGTTTCCTTTTCACCGCCAAAGGCGCCGCCTATCTCCGCACCGGAAGTACCAATATTTACATTGGCAATACCGCAGTCAGAGCCGGCGCTGGAAAGGAACTGCTCCGCCTCCCGCAGGTTCAGTGTCATAATAGCAGAGGAAAGTCCCTGTGGTACGCCATTCTGTATATCAATAGCTTCTGCCAGGGTTTTGTATTTGATCACATATAATATGGGCGCAAACGTTTCGTGCTGCACAATATCAAAATAGTTCTGTACCTCAGCAATACAGGGTTGTACATAGCAGCCGGATTCAAAACCCCTGCCTTCCAGCACGCGGCCTTCTACCAGGAAGCGGCCGCCCTGCTTTGTTACCTGTTCCAGGGCCTGCTGGTAGGCCTGTACGGCCTGTTTATCTATCAGCGGTCCTACGTGGTTATTCTCATTTAAGGGGTCGCCTATACGCAGTTGTTTGTAGGCATTCACCAGCTTTTGTGTAAAAGCATCGTACACGCTTTCATGGATAATGAGGCGGCGGGTGGATGTACAGCGTTGTCCAGCAGTACCTACGGCGCCAAACACACATCCTATCAGCGACATATCCAGGTCGGCTGCTTCAGAGATAATAATGGCATTGTTGCCACCCAGCTCCAGCAAAGCCCTGCCCAAACGGGCGCCTACTGCGCTGCCCACGGCCTTACCCATGCGGGTAGATCCGGTGGCGGATACCAGCGGTATACGGGTATCATGCGTTAACCATTCGCCCACTTCGCGGCCACCGGTTACCAGGTTGCAAACCCCTTCCGGCACCTGGTTGGCGGCAAATACGCTTTGTACAATATGCTGGCATACCAGTGCGGTAACCGGCGTTTTTTCAGATGGCTTCCAGATGCATACATCCCCGCATACCCAGGCCAGCATAGCATTCCAGCTCCATACTGCTACCGGGAAGTTAAAGGCGGATATAATGCCTACCACGCCCAGCGGATGCCACTGCTCATACATGCGGTGGCCCGGCCGTTCAGAGTGCATGGCAAGACCATATAACTGGCGCGAGAGGCCCACGGCAAAATCACAGATGTCTATCATCTCCTGCACCTCGCCATAACCTTCCTGCAGGCTTTTACCCATTTCGTAAGACACCAGCTTACCCAGTGATGTTTTATGCGTGCGCAGCGCTTCGCCTATCTGCCGTACTACCTCGCCACGTTTGGGCGCGGGCCATTGGCGCCATTCTTTAAAAGCCTCCTCTGCGGCGGCTACCACCGCATCAAACTCCGCTTTGCTGGCGCTCTGCACCTGGGCTATTTCTTTTCCATCAACCGGGGAGAAGGAGCTGAGCACCTCACCCTCGCCTTTCAGCCAGTGTTTGCCGGTGCTTACCCCGCTCTGCCGGGCTGGTATATTGAATTCTTTCAGAATATCTGCTATCATGGTTTGCAATTTAATTAATTTAGTCCATGGTCGATGGTCCATAGTCCATGGCCTTGAACGTAAGGTTATTTTATAAGTAACATCAATGGGAATACAAATAATGCGCATTATGCCATGGACCATCGACTATGGACCATGGACTAACTACCTCCCGGTCTGCGAACTATACGTACTCTCAAAGATCTTATCTGCATTACCGGCTTCAAAACCATCCCGGCGGTGTTCCCGTTTTACCTGGTCTGCGGGCAGGTGTGCGAACTGGGGCAGTACCTTTCTTTCTGCAAACTCCACATAAGAGCCGGCAATAGGGTGTGTTTCATTATTGGCAAAGGTAGCAGTGATCATATTGGCTACAGTAGCACTTTGCAGCAGGCCGCCATCGGGGCTCACCTTCATTTTGCCGCCGGCATTGTTCAGGGTAAAACCTTTACGCTCCAGGAAAGCATTAAACTCAGGAATAGTATTATAGCCCCCGGGCAGGTTATGTACGCTGATGGTAAAGTGGTTCAGGTAATAACGGTTGTAAATAACCCAGGCGGCATACTCGCTTTCCGCTGCCAGCAGCTTATAATCTTCCAGGGTAGGCAGGCGCCATAAACCGCTGTGCAGGAAACTATCTACTGCAGTAGCATCGTCCAGGTTCAGGGCATCTACAGGATCGGACTTTACTTCGCCGGTATAGCTGAGAATAAGCTGCTGAGCTTGCGGGCTCAGGTCCTGCACACGCAGCTCACTGATAAAAATGCGGGGAAAATGGGGGGCAGGCGGCGCGTACCAGAAAGCATCCAGCTTTTTCTCGGGGAAGTGGTAGGCGCTCTTTTTCGTATAGCCGTAATGCAGGAAGATCTTTTCCAGGGATTGTATGCCCAGCTGCGGCACACCCATCGTACGGAATGCAATGTGGTCGTTCTCCACATCTTCCGGCTTTGCAATAATACCTTCCTGTATCATGGCTTGTATAATGGCCTTTACATCCGGCACCCGCTCCATGTAGCGTTGCATAAGGCCGCCTAAGATTTGGTGTAACATAAGTTTAATTACGAATTATTCAATTACGAAATACGGAGTATTCATGAATGCCATTGAAAAGACATTATGCCATGAATAATTACGAATTGCCTGCGTTTTGTTGAGGAATAGTTTTTCATTCGTGGTTTGTAATTGATAACTCTTGTTTTGGTGTAGTTAAATAAATAAAATGATTATCGCTTGTTTATATACGTATTGCGAAGCCCTGGATCGTCATTGCGAAGCATAGCGCGGATTTGTGCGGGGTATGCTGGAGCGCTGCGCCCCGCAATGACGGCTACAGGCCTCAATATTGTTCATTCTCACTCGGGAAATCCCGGCTCTTCACATCTGTTATATACTGCTGGGTGGCGTTCAGGATATCTTCATACAAATTCAGGTAGCGGCGTAAAAAGCGGGGCTTAAACTCTTTGTTAATGCCCAGCATATCATGCATTACCAGCACCTGCCCATCCACATACTTACCGGCGCCAATACCAATAATGGGTATTTGCACGGTTTCCGCTACTTTTTTTGCCAGCAGGGCGGGGATCTTTTCCAGCACTATGGCAAAGCAGCCCGCGTTTTGCAGCAGCACAGCATCCTGCAGCAGCTTTTGCGCTTCAGCTTCTTCGGTGGCGCGCACAGCATAAGTGCCAAACTTGTAAATAGACTGGGGGGTAAGGCCCAGGTGGCCCATTACCGGCACCCCGGAAGATATAATGCGTTTTACGGATTCAATGATCTCTTCACCACCTTCTATCTTAATACCATGCGCCCCGGTTTCTTTCATAATACGGATGGCAGAGCTTAAGGCCTCTTTGGAATTACCCTGGTAAGAGCCAAAGGGCAGGTCTACTACTATAAAGGCGCGTTTAATAGCCCTTACCACGGAAGAGGCGTGGTAGATCATCTGGTCAAGCGTAATGGGCAGGGTAGTTTCGTGCCCGGCCATCACATTGGAGGCGGAATCGCCCACCAGCACCACATCTATGCCTGCATCGTCAAAAATCCCGGCCATGGAATAGTCATAAGCTGTGAGCATAGATATCTTCTCCCCATCTGCTTTCATCTTCTGCAGTATATGGGTGGTAACGCGTTTAACTTCCTTGTTTACAGACATTTTATAGCTGTTAATAATCAATAATTAATGTTCAGCGCAGATTCAGAGGCAGAAATTTGGGGAATATATTGATCACTACAGCATTTTTTTTACGGGAGGTTGCCGCTTATTTCGGCATATAAAGCCTGTATCAGGCCATCGGCCAGGCCTATCTTAGGTACGTATATTTCAGTGGCATCGGCCCAGCGCATTACATTCACATAGATCTGCAGCGCCGGTACGATCACATCCGCACGGTCTTCCCGCAGGTTGTACAGGTGAATACGCTCTTCCACGGAAAAGCTGCTGAACTCTTTGTAATAATCTTTGAGGGTTTCCAGGGAAAGCGGTTTGCCTTCCTTGCGTTTGGAAAGGGAGAAGATCTTGTTAATGTTACCGCCGGAACCAATGGCGGTCACCGGGCCGTAACCTTTTAACTGCTGTTTCAGTGTATCCTTCATCAGCTGCCAGTGCGCTTCGGTTACCTGGCGCTGTAACAGGCGGATGGTGCCTATGTTAACAGAGGTTTTAAATACCAGCTTGTTATGGCTGAAAAAGGTAAGCTCAGTGCTGCCGCCGCCTACATCAATGTACAGGTAAGACTGGGTGCTGGCCATATGTTCGGCCACATGGTTCTCGTAAATAAAGGAGGCTTCTTCATCGCCGGTAATGATCTGTATATCTATACCGGTTTCCTGTTTTACCTGCTTCATCAGCTCCGGGCCATTGCTTGCATCACGCATGGCAGAGGTGGCACAGGCCTTCAGGTATTTAACGCCATATACTTCCAGCAGCAGTTTGTAGGCTTTTACAGTATTTAACAGTTCGGCTGCTTTTTGTTCGGAGATAGCGCCGGTGCTGAAAACGTCAAAGCCTAAACGCAAGGGTACCCGTACCAGGTTCACCTTTATGAAATCCATTTCACCATTGCTTTTAGGCGAGGCCTCTGATATCAGTAACCGTGCAGCGTTGGAACCAATGTCAATAGCAGCAAGTTTCATGGATGCAAGATAAAGATTATGTGCAGATGTGCAAATATGCAAATGTGCAAATGAATTGCAAGATCTGTACATCCGCGGATTTATGCCCATTTTTAACATAAACCAGCACAGCCGCGCATCACCCTATCTGCACATACGCATATTTGCACATCTGCACATCAACTATACTGTTTCTCGTGCAAATACTTATAGATCTCTATCTGGGAGCGTATTTTTTTACCGGATTGGTCGCGCTTGTATTCATTGTTCTGATCATTATCCAGTATGCGGGCTTTTACATTGCCGCTGAGCTGTATGTTCATAATATCTATCAGCTCCTGTTTGCTTACTGGGTCCAGGATGGGCACGGCAGCTTCCACGCGGTGGTCCAGGTTGCGCAGCATCCAGTCGCAGGAGGCGATGAACACCTTTTCCTGCCCGCTGTTATGGAAAATAAATACCCGGGCATGTTCCAGGTATTCATCAATGATGCTTACAGCCTCTATATCTTTCTTCCACTTTTTATTTTCCGTATAGGCGCAACAGATACCCCGTATCACCATCTTAATATCTACCCCTTCCTTAGCCGCCTCGTATAATTTGGCTATCATTTCCGGGTCGGAAAGGGAGTTCATTTTAAGGATCATGCGGGCCGGCTTTTTATGCCGGGCATTCTTGATCTCGCGGTCTATTAACCGTAAAAAGAACTGCCGCATGCTATAGGGGCTTACCGGCAGGGTGGTACAGGCTTCCAGGAACTTTATATCATGGCGCGGATGTTCCAGGTAGGCAAAAATGCGGTTCACATCTGCCATTATATTACGGTTGGCAGTGAGCAGGCAATGATCGCCATACACCCGGGCCGTTTTTTCATTCAGGTTGCCGGTGCTTACAAAACCGCATTGCACTATTTTAGTACCGATCTTTTTCTTGATCACGCATAGCTTGCTGTGCACTTTCATGCCGGGTATGCCTATCAGCACTTTTACGCCTTCATCCTCCAGCCGGGTTTTCCAGCGCAGGTTATCCTCTTCATTAAAGCGGGCGCGCAGCTCCAGGGCCACGGTTACCTGCTTACCATTACGCACGGCATTCACCAGGGCGTTCATGATCTTGGAATTGCGGGCCAGCCGGTAGGCCGTGATCTTAATGCTGGTAACATTGGGATCAATGGCCGCTTCACGCAGCAGGTCTATAATAGTATCAAAGGAATGATAGGGGAAGTGCAGCATTACATCCTTCTGCTGTATTACGTGCATTACGCTGGGCGCATTTACAAACAGCGGGTGTATGAATGTTTTGCGGTGGTGCAGCTGTTTGTTGGTGAACACTGCATCCGGGAAATCCATAAAATCCTTAAAGTTATGGATGCGGGCGCCGGGTATCAGGTTGTCTTTTTTAGACAGGCCCAAACGGCGCATCAGGTATTCCAGCAGCAGGGGATCTATATCCTTATCATACACAAAGCGTACGGGTTTGCCCTTGCGCCGGTCTTTAATACCCTTTTCCAGCTGGTGGATCAGGCTGTTGGCCACATCGTTATCAATATCCAGCTCCGCGTCGCGGGTAACCTTTATAATATGCGATTCAAATTTATCGTATCCAAAATAAGAGAAGATGTTGGGAAGGGAAAAGCGCACCACATCTTCCAGCAGTATAATATCATGCTCACCTTCTTTGGAAGGCAGTAAGATAAAGCGGGGCAGGATGGCGGTGGGTATTTCTATCAGCGCAAACTTCTGGCGTACGGAATTATCCTGCCGGGCCAGCACCACGGCCAGGTAAATAGATTTATCGCGCAGGAAGGGGAAGTGCTGGATACTTTCTATCATCAGCGGGATGATGTTGGTACGTACTTCCTCATCAAAATAGCTGAGCACAAATTTCTGCTGTTCTTTGTTCAGCTGTTTTTCTGTGCGGATGAATATTTTATCTGTACGCAGCTCTTCTTCAATCCCTTTCCATATGCGGTCAAACTCACGCTGCTGCTGTATGCCTATCTGCTGGATCTCATCCAGGATCTCATCGGGGTTTTCTTCCAGGTGCACTTTGGCCGATTTGCCAAAGGATAGCATGCGTTTAAGCGTGGCTACCCTTACACGGAAAAACTCATCCAGGTTATTGGAAAAAATGCCCAGGAAACGGATCCGTTCGCGCAGCGGTACGGTGGGGTCGGCTGCTTCCTGCAATACACGTGCGTTAAATGATAACCAGCTTACATCCCTGGCTATCATCTTCTTTTTGGGAAGGTGATCTTTTTTCTTGCTCAATTTCAGATCAGGTAAAATATCAGTAGCGGGTGTCATATCGCCTGGCTCACTTTTCGTCAAACGCATAAATTATGTTTGCATTCAGGTGTTTCACAATAACCACAACAATACGGTTTTTGGAAACAATTTCATGTTAAATCTAAGTTACAGCATTTTGTAACACCTGAGGCAAAAGTTATATAGCCAGCGGCCGTATACCGTGGTGCATAATACCAGGAACAAAGGGATGGTCATAAAACGGAAACGCATATTCTCGCCTATTTCCAGCAGGTTACCCGTGCATAATACAAACAGGATGTTAAATAACGCATAGGCGATCACGATATCCCTTGCTTTCATGCAGGCCAGCCTTTTGCGCAGGCACCATAACAGCGATGCAATGATCACCATACCCGTTATAAGTGCTAACAGTATGTTCATCAGGCCAATATACCTTTTATGAATGCGGATATCGCCCAGGTTGAACAGGCTATTGTAACGGCCTATTTTTTTACGGTTCTTTTCCAGGTGAAAGTATTCGGAAGCAGGGGAGAAGTAAAGGGTATTGGCCACCAGCACATAATGCAGGTAATGGCCGGCATGGTACCGTAATGATCTTACTGCCGCCTGCCGGAACCGTTCCGATACCTGCACATAATTAATGTTGTTATAGTTATCACAGCCATTGGACTTACATTCCTGCTGTAACACCGGTATATGTTCCAGCGGGCCGTGGTACAGGGGTATGTAAGAGCGGTAGTGCGCCAGGGGTTTAAACGGTCCTTCATATACCACCCGCCGGGTAACACTGTCCAGCTGCAGGCCTGGCTGCTGCAGCTCTGTGGCCGGCAGCAGCATAATACGTGAAATGTTCATCCCAAACCAGCTGGATGCGGTAAATGCGCCAAACACCAGCAGGTTTTTCAGGTACCAGGCACTTACCAGCAGCAGCGGACCTATGGCTGCCAACAGTATGGTGCGGGCCAGGCGCCGGTACAGCCATAGCAAGCCCGCTGTTATCAGCACCAGCCAAAGCAGGTGGAACATGCTGATTGTAAGGCCCAGGATGCTTAGGTCCGTAAAAAAGGCAAAACCCCATATCCAGCGTTTACTTTGCAGGAACCGCAGCAACAGGTAAATGGAAATACTGAGTAAGCACATGCCCGGGAAAGTGTAAAAGAACCAGTTCTCATACAGTACAAAACAGGGCGAAACTGCAAATACAACCGCCACTGCCAAAGAAAGTACAGGCTTGTGCGTTATAATGCACAGGGAACGGAATAACAGCAGGGATTGCAACAACCCTAACAGCAGGTAAAGCCATTCCAGCACCAGCGCATAGCTTGCGGGGAACAGCTTAAGGGTAATGCCCAGGAAAAGATTGTACAAGGGCGGCTGGCTATGCAGGTACCAGAGGCTTTGCAGCAGGTGATGCTGCAGCAGCTGCGGGTCTATAACCTGCCAGCCGATCCAGAGGTGGCTGCTGTCAAACTCAAGATGGAATACGTGCTTAAATACCAGGCGGCTTGTGAGGGTAATACTTACCAGCCACGCCATGTAATGATGTTTCATAAACCGGCACAGGAAAGAATGGTATAGGAATTAATAATTAATACGTAGTGCGTATTGGGTTATGGGTTATTGAGAGGGCATTGGGTTAATAGCAATACATCAAAAGTAAATGTATTGACCGCATTTAGTTTGCCGTAAATAGCTATTCTGATAGATTTATTTTTTGATCTCTGCAGGCGCCGGCTGGGGGCTGCGGCTGTTATTCAGTACCGGTAATAAGATCAGGGAAAGAAACCCTACTACCATTACCAGCAGGGTTTGGGCCAGCCATAAGATCCAGCCAAAAGCATAACCGGTGGTGGCATGTATGCCGTATAGCAACAGGGTTTGCTGCACCAGCACCTGGTAAGCGCCAATACCGCCCTGGGTAACGATCATGCCTATACTACCAAAACCCAGTACGGCCATGGCAGCTTTAAAACCTAAGTGGGAGGTTTCATCCAGGGTATAAAAACCGCAGTACAACATGGAGAAGTACAGCGTCCATATAAGCAGGGTATAGAACAGGAACCAGCCTTTGCGCTCCATTTTACCAACAGATAAAATGCCTTCCATTACGCCGCGGGCTAATGCACGTACCGTAACGGCGGCTTTGGAACGGGCAAAACGTTTAAAGAAGTAGTAAATGGCGGCTATTATTATTATCAGTATCACAGCCAGTATAAGCCATTGGGTGGTACTGGCATTGGCAAATTTCTGCTGCAGCGGCACCCAGATGCGGGTGGTAAAGAACTGGCCTACCACATCTATCTGCACGGCTACGGTAACGATCATTAAAATAATGAGGCAGATGAGGTCTATGGCCCTTTCGGCTATCATGGTGCCTACCAGCTTATCGGCCGGTATCTTCTCATACCGGGCCAGTATACCGCAGCGGCTTACCTCCCCCAGGCGGGGCAGGGCCAGGTTAGCCAGGTAACCTACCATTACGGCGAAAAAGGTGTTGAGTACGGAAGGGGAGTAGCCCAGTGGCTTTATCAGCAGCTTCCAGCGAACGGCACGGGCCCAGTGGCTGGCAATACCTATGATCATGGCCGGCAGTACCAGCCAGTAATGTGCATTGCGGAAAGCTTCTTTAATATCTTCTACTTCTTTGTCGGAGAGGTTTTTGGTAACCAGCCATATTAATAATAAGCCTATGCCCAGGAAAACAACGATCTGGAGTAAACTTTTCAATCTCTTGGGCATACGTTGATATTAATTAGTTCCTGTCTTACAATTTGTTACCTTCTTTTGGAAAAACGGCGAGGGGGGTATATTTTTTAGCTTCTTCAAAATCCATGGTGGCATAGGAGATAATGATCACCACATCGCCTACAGCGCATAAACGGGCGGCAGGTCCGTTCATACAGATCACCCCGGAGTTGCGTTTGCCTTTGATAATATAGGTTTCCAGGCGCTCGCCATTATTCACGTTCACCACCTGCACTTTTTCATACTCAATCATATTGGCGGCCTCCATTAACTCTTCATCAATGGTAATACTGCCAACATAGTTTAAGTTAGCCTCCGTTATCACAGCGCGGTGTATCTTACTTTTAAGTAACTCGATCTGCATAGTTTTAATTCAGCGACCGCAAAACTACGGAAAAATGTGCAGATGTGCGGATATGCAGATGTGCAGATGGGAAATGCGCTGATAGGCTAATGTACTGGCACATATTAATAATGCAATGTTACATACTGCGAGCGCTGCCCAACGGCAAAACCGGCCCATCATCTGCACATTTGCATATTTGCACATCTGCACATCATTCTCACATCTGCATATTGTCTATCAGCCTCACCGGGCTGCCTTCCATTCTTGCCGCTACTACTGCATACATGGGCAGGTCCGTTACGGCCTGTTCCGGGAACAGGATAATGCCGTCGTCCTTAACGGCAATCACATCCAGGTAATCTGTTTCAAATTTACCGGATCGCAACTGCAACCGGGCGGCAGCAAGTATGTCAGGCAGGGAGCCGCCTTTAGCGAGTTCTGTTTTAATATAGGAGAGGGCCTTATACAAGGCCACTGCATTTTTACGTTCGTCGGGGCTCAGGCGCATATTACGGCTGCTCATGGCCAGCCCGTCCGGCTCGCGCAGGGTAGGGCAGATGACCATTTCGGCCGGGGAATCAATAAGTTGTAATAAGCGGGTCACCACCAGGCATTGCTGCAGGTCTTTTTGCCCCATAAACAGCTTGTGCGGCTGTACAAGATCCAGCAGCTTGTGCACAATACGGCCTACTCCCTGGAAGTGGCCGGGGCGGTGGGCGCCTTCCAGCACGGTTTCCAGCGCGCCAAAGTCGTAATGGGGCGCCGGGGCGCTGAGCCCTTCCGGATACATTTCAGCTACGGCCGGCAGGAACAGCACGTCTGTACCGGCAGCTATCAGCATTTGAATATCTTTCTCTATGGTAATAGGGTACTTTTCAAAGTCGGCCGGATCATTAAACTGGGTAGGATTCACGAAAATACTGCAAACCGTAAGGCTGCTCTGTGCCTTTGCCGTGTGTATTAATGACAGGTGCCCCTCATGCAGGGCTCCCATAGTGGGTACAAAACCGATCGTTGCGCCTTGTTGTTTTGCGGTATCGAGATAGTGCCGGAGCTCGTCTTTTTGTTTAAACAGGTACATTTTGTTGTGTATTATGCCGGTTCAGTGCTATGGATATATATCAGTATTTCGTGGTATGTTAATAATGCAGTATAATGTTGGTTGTCATGTGTCTGACACGGGTTTGCGCGTGCGCGAAAACTACGGCAAAACCCTTGATTCTGTCACAAATCAATACTTAAAACAGTGTTAAAAGTGCCAATTTGTCCTTTTTTCTTTAAAAAATCCGTAATTTTGCAAGCCAAATTAAAAATTACTGCATTAATAATCAGCATTAAATGTCCACAAAGAAAAGAATTCTTTTTATTGCCCATGAGATGTCGCCATACCTGGAGTTAACCGAGTATGCGAATATGGTCAATAAAATGGCAATTAAGTCCAATGAGGCGGGTCTGGAAGTACGGGTAATTATGCCAAGATTTGGTATTATTAATGAACGCCGGCATCGTTTGCATGAAGTGGTAAGGCTGTCGGGGATCAATAT
>NZ_DATCRF010000031.1:0-8554 GCF_036569125.1 Chitinophaga sp.
CATGCCCACCTACCCGGATGTTGCTAAAGATTACGCCTATACGCTTGATGCAATGAAAAAGCTGGAATTTGATCTCTGGTTCGCAGCCCATGCCGGCCAGTTCGACCTGCATGAGAAACATAAACCCGGCGACGCCTATAACCCCGCAGCATTTGCTGACCGGGCGGGTTATGATTCCCTCTTAAGCTATTTGCAGGAAGCTTATCTTAAAAAGCTGGGCAGTGGGGGGCATTAACTCTTAGGCCCCATTACCATCCTGAATTTTATACCGGCATCATCCCGCTGTCTCTGATCAAAGATATGTAACAGGTAATACTTGCCCTGCACCCAGTCATTCACCGCATTATCATAATAAGGGCTGCCGGGGTTACCGCTTTGCCCGCCGGGATAAATGCCATATGCTTCCGTAGTAGCGCCCAGCTGCACCACCATACGCCAGGAAGGGCCATGGTTAGCCTTGGTGGCATTTACCACATGCGTACCGCCGCCGGTGTACAGGTGCATACGGCTAAAGGCGGGCAGGCTGCGGGTAAGGTGACGGATATCCGTACCACGGAAACGCCCCCACTCCAGCTGCTGCCGCTGATCCAGCTTTTGTGCAGAATCTGTTACCTGCGCAAAAGTTTGCAGCACCAGGTCTGTTAATGTTTCTTTTTGCGGAGTATGCACATCATCTACAAAACGCATGGAGGAATCGCGGATCAGCCATAACAGGGAGGCGTTATCCTGCGGATACTCCAGCTCTGCGCTGTCGGTACGGTTCATCAGCTCATCGTCCCAGATGCGGTGCTTAAGCCCTTCCCACAACATGTAAAAAATGGTGGCGCCTTTACTGGCAGGGCTGTTCTGCTGGTCCCATACTTTCAGCAGCTGGTAGTAAGGCTGTTGTGCAGGTTTGAGATCGGCCTCCGGCAAATGCCTGGTGAGCAAAGGTATGGCGGCACGTGCAAACAGGTTGGCATTATCGTTCTGCAGCTGCATCATATCCTGCGTAGTGATCTGGCTCATGGCGCTCAAACGTTCATTGATCCGTTTACCACGGTACAGGTCATAATAGCCAAAGTAATAATAAGGATAAGAGCTGTCTGTTGGTTGCTGGTTGGCTGAGCTTACAAAACCGCGTGCGGGGTTTTTAATATGGGGCACTTCGCCATGCGGAATATATCCCTGCCAGGCAAAGGTGCTGTCGCTGCCGGGCATGATCCATTTGCCCTGGTCTTTCCAGCGCAGCGGGAACTCCCCGTTATGCCATACCGCAATATCACCGGCTTTGGAAGCAAATATAAAGTTCTGCGCAGGGCAGGTATAATGTTCCAATGCAGCCAGGTAATCATCGTAATTACGGGCATGGTTCAGCTTATTGAAGGTAAGCAGCTCATTGGAAGGGTCATGCGCTTTCCAGCGCAGGGCCAGGAAAGGCTGCCCGGGAATATTGTCGTGAAAAGTATTATCGAACATTACCGGCCCCCATACGGTGTAGGCAACGGTATCGTAATAAGAATGCTGGCCGCGGATCTTAATTTCCTCCACGCGCTGCACTGCATCGCGGTACTGGCCATTGAACAAATATTGCTGACGCCCGTTGCGGAACTGCACGGCGTAATAGTCCATCACATCTTCAGAGCCATTGGTTACGCCCCAGGCTATGTTATCATTAAAGCCTATGATAACGCCGGGCGCGCCGGGCAGGCTGGCGCCATATACATTCATGCCGGGTGTATGGATCTGCACCTCGTACCATAAAGAAGGGAGGCTTAAGCCCAGGTGCGGATCATTACACAGGATGGGCGCGCCGCTGCGGGTTTTGCTGCCGCTTACAGCCCAGTTATTACTCCCGTTATCCGGGTCGGGTTTATCCTGCTTAAAGTGCAGCATGGCGGCTACTTCCTGCAGAGCGCTATCGGCGGGCATAACGGCATTCTTCACCGGTTTATCAAAGGCGGTGCCTTTGGGTATTACCGGGTCTATGCTATCGTTACGGTCGGGGTACATATTATTAAAGTCCGACTGGCTGAACAGGCGGCGGGCATTGGTATATTCCAGGTCGTTCACGCCACCGGCCAGGTCGTACGACATATACTTCAACAATGCAGCGCATTTCACCGGGCTCCAGGGCTCGGGGCGATAGTCAAGCAGCTTGTATTCCACGGCCAGGTCGCTGTAAGAAAGGGTGCTGATATAGGCATTGATACCGGCTGAATAGGCTTCCACCATCATTTTGGTAGTGCTGTCCTTTAACATGGTTGCTGCAGATGCTTCTGCTGCATATCCCATGCCCAGGCGGCGCTGACGGCGGTCGTACTCCAGCAGCTTGGGGCCCAGGATCTCACTTAAACGCCCTTGTGCAGCCTTAGTCTGCAATTCCATTTGCCAAAGGCGGTCGCGGGCATGCAGGTAACCTTCTGCATAATAGGCATCGGCTTCCTGCTCTGCAAAAATATGCGGCACCATACGGTCATCCAGCCATACTTCTACTTTGCCTTTGAGGCCGGGCAGGGCCAGCTCCTCGTTATAGTCTTTGCTGATAGCTTCTGCATTTTGCCAGAACCCTTCCTGCGGGCTTAAGAACTTACCTAAGGGCGGGATGGATCCCCATTTGCGGTTCAGGGCTCCGATTAAAGCAAGGGTAATAACGGCGGCTATAAGAAAGGGTATGAATCTCATAAAATGTGCTGATGTGCTAATATGCTAATGTGCTGGTGTATAGATTAAATTATACTAATGAAATTAATATAAAAACATGAATTGTTGAATTTATATATAAGCTTCTCCCATACAAACCAGCACATCAGCATATTAGCACATCAGCACATCAGCATATCTGCACATCGATCCACTTCCTCAAACGTATTAAAGCTGTGCAATACAATGCGTAAACGCTCCTGCCCTTTAGGTACTGTTGGGTGCAGGATGGGCCTTATATCTAAATTGGCAGCCTGTAAGGCGGCTGCCTGGCGGCGGGTAAATTCATTACCGGGTGTAAGCACGATCTGGATAGGCGTTTCACTGGGCAGCACCTGCAGGGTATGCGTGGCCTGCCGGAAGCGGGCAATGAGGGCAGCCAGGTGCGTACGGGCCTCCGTCATGTAAGGGAATAAGTTATAGCTGGCCATAATAGCGGCAACAGCGGTAGGGGGTAACGCGGTAGTATATATGAAAGCGCGTGAAAAATTCACCAGGTATTTGCGCAGCTCGTCAGACCCTAATACAATGGCGCCATGGCAGCCTACAGCTTTACCAAAGGTGTGTACACGGGCAAAACATTGAGCGGCTAACCCCAACGCCTGTACTAAACCTTCGCCCTGCTCCCCCACTACACCGGTGGCATGGGCTTCATCTACAATTAAATGAGCGCCGGCCTTTTCGCAGGCTGCGGCCATTTCTTTAAGCGGGGCCATATCCCCATCCATAGAGTAAACGGATTCCACGGCTACAAATACATTACCTGTAGCGCGCTGCAGCTTTTTTTCCAGGTCGGCCACATCGTTATGTAAAAAAGAAAAAGCCTGTGCGCGGCTCAGGCGAATGCCATCGCGGATAGAGGCATGGATCAGCTGATCATAGATCACCGTATCTTCCTTTTGCGGTACGCAGGAGAACAAACCCACATTCGCATCGTAGCCGGAATTATAGATGAGGCCTGCGGGGGCAGCATGAAAGGCGGCCAGGTTCTGCTCCGCTTCTTCTATCCACGCATAATTACCGGCCAGCAAGCGGGAGCCGGTGCTGCCATGCATATAAGGCCTTTCCATTAACAGGGTATGCACTGCTTCCTGCATGGCTGCGCTGCGCGCAATGCCCAGGTAATCGTTGGAACAAAAATCCACCATGTGCGGGGCGGGCAGCTTCAGCTCCCGCAAAGCATGCTGCGCCTGGCGTTGTGCCAGCTGCGATAAAAGAAAATCTTCCTTCATCTGCCAAAGCTAAGGAAAAGATCATTCAGGAGATGTTGCTGCGCTATGAACGATCTTTCCTTAATACAGGATCTTGAGCATGCTGCGCCTGTTTTCCCTATGCTGGCTTTCATTACAGGGCACGCCGTTACCACAGGGGTTCACCAGATCGCGCTCACCCATGTTCTCATAGTACATGCGTTTGGATGATACTCCTTTTTTAATCAGGTATTCTATTACGGCATAGCTGCGCTGGGCGGAAAGATCAATGTTATACCGGTCGGAACCGCGGCTGTCTGCATAAGAGCGCACCATCAGCTTCCAGTCAGGATGCTGGTTCAGCACCACGGCTACCCGATCCAGCAGGTCTTTGGAGGCTGTTAACAGCACGGCGCTGTTATAATCATACAGGAAATATAATTTCTCCAGTTTGTTCACAATGGCGCTGTCTGTTTTAGTAGGCGGAGGCGTAACGGCAGCCGTATCGGGCTGCGGCTGTTTGGGTGCTACCGGCACCGGTTTCCCGGCATTGGGGTTCTCCAGTTTTTCTGTTATATGCGTATCCATGAAATGATAGATATCATCTCCCCCGCCACCACCGCGCCGGTTCGAGGAAAAGTATCCTTCATACTGGTTGCTTTTTATTACAAAACCCAGGTCATCTGCACCGGAATTAAAGGGACGGCGCAGGTTGCGGGGCACGCTCCATTGCGCACGGTTACCGGTGGTGCGGAAAATATCAAATCCGCCCATGCCGGGGTGTCCTTTGCTGGAAAAGTAAAGCGCGCCTTCATTCATGGTAGGAAAGCCTTCTTCAAAGCGGGTATTGATCAACGGTCCGCAGTTGGCGGGCGCTCCCCAGTGACCGTCTGCCTGCTTTTCGCTATACCAGAGATCTGTTTTGCCCTGCCCGCCCGGCCGGTCTGATACAAAGTACAGGATATTACCATCGTTACTTAGCGCTGCGTTACCGGTAAAATACCCGGCCATGTTTAACGCGGGAACCGGCTCCAGTGGCAACCACACCGAATCTTTTTTCACAGACCAGAACAACGACATTAAACGTTTGCCGTTCACGGCGCCTTTCTTTACCCTGTCCGACATATCTTTTTCCCAAACATTCAGGGTCACATACAAAGTATCTTCCCGGTTATTGAAACAAACCGGGCCTACGTGGTAAGGGATCTTTCCCAACAGCTGCGGCAGCACTTCTTCCAGCACATTATTCACGATGCCGCCTTTTGTATATTGTTTGAACACATAGGCTTTAAAGAAAGGCTGGTTCACCCGCGGATCTGTAGCTGGGTTACGTTCGGCGCCGGTGCTTAACGACATTTTACGGTATCCGTTGGATACTACCAGCAGCCCCGATCTAATAATACCGCTAACCCAGTCGGCCCCCTGCGAGCTTAGCTCTTTTATGTTTTCAACGGCCAGGTTCAGCGTATCTTTTTTCCATAGCAGCGCACTGTCGCAACCGGCCAGCAGCATGTTCTTCCATTGCATGCTGTCTGCAGCGGCGCTTTTAAAACGGCTTAAGTAAAGCTTTGCCGTATCATACTCCTCTACATTCTTTTGGATCTCGCTATACAGGAGCTGGATCTCTGCCGGGCAGCCGGGACGTTCCATCATTTGCAGGTACCAGTAACCTGCTTCTGTAAAACGCGCCATTTCAATATAGCACTGCGCTGTTTTTCCCAGCAGCTTTAGCGATGCCTTGTTACCTTTTCTTTCCGCCAGCCTGCTATAGAGCGTAGCTGCTACCGCATACTCCTGCCGGGCAAAAGCGTCATCTGCCAGCTGCGGCAGGCTTTTTTGCTCTTGCGCAAATACAATCACCGGACAGCAGCAAAAAACAATTAACAGGTTGGTGTAAAAACGTAACATATCAGAACCGCTTCTTTTAAAAATATCTTGGATTGGATGTGCTGTAATGTTTTGACGGGAATAACAGGCCGATAGATATTTCGTGCGACCCGCCCTGGGCGCCGGCCAGCTTGTTAATATTAAGGTCGTAGGCATAGCCCATGCGCAGTCTTTCCGATGCATAATACTCTACCATAGCGGTGGCAGCGTTCACAGCTTCCAGCCCCGAAGGCAGCTGTTTGTTCCATATGGGCACGCCTGCACGAAAAGAGCCGCCTATCCAGAAAACATTTTCGATGAGCAGCATTGCATTCAGGTCTATGTTGGTTGGCCCTTTAAAATCATCCTTGAGCATGATGGATGGCTTAAGCTGCACATGTTCCGACAGCGGCAGCATACAACCTGTTGCCAGGTAAATGTGCTGCGTTTTGCGTATGTTCTGGTAGTTATAGCCTTTCCAGTTATACGGTGTGCTGGTATAGCGGGAAAAGAGGTCCAGCACAGACAGGCTGAGGAAAAAGGAAGGTGTGTGATAATAGATGCCGAACCGTGCATCGGGCGAGTAAGCATTTACACCTCCCTCCGGAAACACAGGGTCATCTGCATCCAGGTACTGCAGCGCCTTCCCATCCAGCCGGTACTGTGTAACGCCCAGGGCTATACCCAGACAAAGGCGGCGCGTGTTTTCATTGTCCAACGGAATGCGGTACGCATAGGAGCCATAAAAAGAATATGACTGCTGCGGTCCCAGCATATCTGCCATTACCTGGAAACCCAAACCTATACCTGCGCCGGTTTTCATGGGGCGCACAGGACCATCTACCGACACGCCTCCTGTATGCGGGGCACCGGGAAGGCCGGTCCATTGCTGCCGGTAAATGGTGTTCAGGTACCAGGCATCTTTATAACCTGCATAGGCCGGATTTACACTTAACCCGTTAAAGGCATACTGGCTAAACTGTACATTCTGCTGCGCCCTGCTATTCAGGGCTGCCAGTAGCAGTATTACTATATACCATTTCTTTCTGCTGCACATAACTGTACGTTTACGAATTAATTCCTTTTTATCACTACCCATCCTTTGTATAATCTTATGCCTGCTGTTTCTTTCAATTCCAGCTTATAGAAATAGGTGCCTTCACTTAAGCCGGTACCATTCCAGTCGTTATGATATTCTTTTGACTGGTACACCATGCTGCCCCAGCGGTTAAACACATAGAGCGCTGCCTTACCGTATTTTTCCAATCCTTTGATGATGAAATATTCATTCTTACCATCCCCGTTAGGGCTCATGGCATTTACAAAAAACAGCCCGTCATCGCTTTCGTCCGGTATGGTTTCAATCTCCGTACCCGGGTGCCCGTTACAACCCGCGGATGCAGGATCGCAGCCGGATGTGGGTACTGTAACCGTACCATCTGAAACAAAGGCTGTATTTGTGATCACAGGCACAGTACTATCCAGCCCGGCGCTTACTTTTACTTTAAAGCTTACATTGGCAGTAGTGCCTAATGCCAGGTTGCTCAGGGTCCATTTTACTGCATTGGCAGCCCTGTCATAAGTACCGCCATTTGTTGCGCTTTCAAAAGTGGTATGCGCCGGTACGGTATCTGTAATGTTAATGGCCGGTATAGCGGTATTCCCTGTGTTCCGCACCTGGATGGTGTAGGCTAATATTTCCCCGGCTTTTGCCTTGGGGTTTCCGCTGGCTGTGGTCACTGTTTTCCAGGTATCAAATGTGGATACCTTGCCCACCGGTATGTTGGTGGCAGGATCGCCCGGATTAGGATGTGGATGCGGGTTATTGGGATCATTGGGATCCGGCGGCGTGGTGGGATCTTCTCCTTTACCATTGCCGTTATCTACCGCTGCCGTATTAATAATGCTGGTAGCACCGGTAAGGTCTTTTACCACCCTTACCTTAAAGCTGCGGGTTACATCCGGCGCGCCCACTGCAATAGTGGCAACCGTCCAGGAAAGCTTACCTGTAAAATCCGGGCCTATGCCGCCTTCTGCACTTACAAATTCCGTATAGGCAGGTACCTTATCTGTAAGCAACACATTGGTTAATGTAACGCTGCCGATATTGCGTACGTGAATGGTATAGGTGATCTCGTCGCCGGTTGTTACGGCGCCGCCTGTACCGGTGCCGGTATAGCTGGCGCTTTTCCAGTTGGCGGAGTTCTTGCCATTATCCACCGGCACCTCTGTAGCCGGATCATTGGGATCCGGGTTGGGCTTGGGCTGATTAGGGTTGCCATCATCTGATGGCCCGGTGGGATGATTACCGTTGCCGTCTCCATTATCGACCCAGGCTGTATTAACAATATAGGTTGCGTTGGTAAGGTCGTTCGCCACCCTTACGGTAAAGCTGCGCGTTACATCTGCGCCGCCTACCGGGACCTCTGCAATAGTCCAGGTAAGCTTAGCGGCTGCATCCGGCACAATACCACCTTCTGCGCTCACAAACTGCGTATAGGTGGGTATGTTATCCGTGATCACTACATTGGTGAGCTTTACATATCCTGTGTTGCGTATATGGATGGTGTAAATGATCTCATCGCCTGTTTTTACCGTCCCTGCAGCACCGGTGCCGGTATATGCGGCGCTTTTCCAGTTGAGGGACTTTTTACTTTGATCAACCGGTACGTTGGTCGAGGGATCACCCGGGTTAGGATGGGTTTGCGGGTTGTTAGGATCATTTGGATCCGGCGGCGTAGTGGGATGCTCTCCTGATCCGTTACCATTATCAACTCCCGCGGTGTTGAGGATACCTGTAGCACCTGTAAGATCAT
>NZ_DATCRF010000032.1:0-3634 GCF_036569125.1 Chitinophaga sp.
GTATCAGATGGTACCCCCGGCATCTATGAGTTGTCTAAAGTAACGAAAGACCCCAAGTATGCGCAGGTAGCTACCAACGCTGCTGCGTGGATGATGAAGAACATGTACGATAAGGATAAAGGCATTTGTTACGATAACCTGAATATAATAACAGGCGAGGTGCTGAAAGAGTACAGTCCTTTCTGGAAGCAGAAGGCCATGAAGGACCAGGAGCTGTATGATGTATCGCGCCCTAATACAGAAGGCTCCCTGTTTAAGGATGCCTATGAATTTTCAAAGGATACGGCTTTCCGCAATGCCTTCATTGTGCTGTGTAACAGCCTGCTGAAGCTGCAGGGACCGGATGGCGTATGGATGCGGTTTATGCCTAATTCAGAAGAGGAACATTCTTTTCATCCCCGTTTTTCACTCTGGTATGCTGAATCATTGATAGAAGCGTATAAGCTTACCGGTGATAAAAAATACCTGGAAGGCGCTGCGCACACGGCCCGCACTTTTGCAAAAGCGCAAAAAAAAGACGGCACCATCTACTACGATAACTATACCAATGGCCGCGCTTCTGACAAAGGCTCTGCTACCGGCTCTGCAGCGGCGCTGGCAGGCATTGTATGGATAGCGCTGTCGGAAAACGGCTATAAGGAATTTGACAAGCATATAGAAAAATCAGCAGTGTGGTTAATGAAGAACCGCTATGCGCAGGATCATCCGGATCCGAACCTGCGGGGCGCGGTGCTGGAAACCCGCACCCGTTCCAAAGAAGGGAAAATATGGCTCACCAACCGGGATATCGGGACCTCTTTTGCAGTAAGGTTCTTTGCAGATTACCTCGGGTTTAAGTACAAATAAGTAATGTCATTCATTTTATCAATCCAAAACTATCAGCAAATGAAAAAAGGTCTCCACAAGCCGCTATTGCCGGTATTTTTACTGGCGCTGCTGATGTGCTGTGCATTCCACGTATCCGCGCAGCAAACCATTGGCAACATCAAGGGCCAGGTCACCGACAACGACGGAAATGCCCTGCCCGGCGCTTCTGTACAGGTAAAAGGCACTACCCAGGGCGTATCCACCAACACAGCTGGTAATTTTGAGCTGCAGGGTATCAAAGAAGGCAGCCATACCCTGGTTATTAACTACATGGGCTATACGTCGCTGGAAGCAACCGTGCAGGTAACCGGTGGTAAAACCGTGGTGAAGGATTTTAAAATGTCGTCCAAAGCCACCAACCTCTCCACCGTAACAGTATCCAGCGTAATGGAAGGTCAGCAGAAAGCGCTGAACCAGCAAAGGAATGCCGATAACATCAAGCAGGTGGTATCTGCAGATGTAATGGGCCGCTTTCCTGACCTGAACGTAGCAGAATCCATGCAGCGCCTGCCAGGCGTTACCATTGGCCGTAACAGCAGCGGGGAAGGTTCCACCGTGCAGCTCAGAGGCACTCCCGGCAACTTTACCAACATTAATGTAAATGGCGAACAGATCATGGGCACCGGCGAAAACGGCGAACGTAACGCCACCCTCGACCTTATACCTACCAACGTATTATCTTCCATGGAAGTAGTAAAATCCCTCACGCCCGATCTGGACGGCGATGCTATTGCCGGTGCTATTAACATGAAATCACCTACCGCCACCTCACTCAAAACCAAGCTGTCGGTAGATGCCGGTTTGGGGTATAACGGCTTACGCAAAAAGTCGAACGGTATTGGCAACCTGGCTGTAGGTAAACGTTTTTTCCAGGATGAAGCCAATCCCAACGGCCGTTTAGGCATTATGCTAACAGGCAGCTATTACCGCACCACCAATGGTTATGATGAGGTGAATGCACAGGTATGGCAGCAAAAGGATTTTGGCGGCAGCAAGGGCGAAATTTATTTCCCCACGGATGTACGTTACCTTTTTGTAGAGAACCAGCGTAACCGTACCGGCGCATCCGCTACCATTGATTATAACTTTAGCCCGGTGACCAGCATTGTGGCTAACATCATGTACAGCGACCGTGATAATGATATTACCCGTTACCGCAAGCGTACCCGCATGCAAACCAGCAATACCACCTTCAATGAGGAGACCGGGGAGTTCGTAACTACCAGGGGCCGTTCCTACAACGAAGTAAAAGCTGCCACGGAAGATAACATGAACATTAACTACAACCTGCAGGGTGAAACGCAGATTGGCCGTGTAAAGCTGGATGCAGGCGTGTTTTACAGCAATTCAAAGTTCGAGAACCGCGCTAATACCTTCAACTTTATTACCGGTAATATTCCCCTGCGCACCGCCGATATTTCCAGCGATTACCTGCTGGCAACCGGTACCGACTGGCGCAATGATCCATCTCTTTTTACCTATAATACCATTGAGCGGGATTACTGGAACACAGAAGGCAAGAACTTTGTGGCCAAGCTGAATGCGCAGATCCCTTATAAGATCGGTAACAACGCAGCCATCTTCAAAGCAGGCGCTAAGGTAAAACGCATGCACAACCAGCGTTACAAGCTGCCCAATACCATTGTAAGCTCTTATACCGGTGATAAGGCAGCCGGTAATCTCAGTAAGTTCTCCGGCCTTACCCAGGTAGATGATCACCTGCTGGATGGCAATATGAACTTTGGTTTGGGAGTAGACCGTGACAAAACGATCAACTACTTCAACGAAAATGAGAACCTGGACAATGGCATTTTTACACAGGATGCTTCCGGTACCCGTATTAGCCAGGATGCTTATTATTACGATGCCGTGGAAACCGTTACCGCCGGTTACCTGATGAACCGTATCCAGTTCAACAGGGTAATGCTGCTGGCCGGTTTGCGTGTGGAAAGAACTTCTGTGGATTACAAAGGCAATATTATTACGCAGGATGCAGATGAGCTGTGGGAATCCACCACGCTTACACAGAAAAAGAACAGCTACACCCGTTTCCTGCCTAACATCCAGGCCAAGTATGATCTTACCAAATCATCCCTGATCCGCGGCGGTTTAACGTTCGGCTATTCCCGTCCTAATTTTGTGGACCTGGTGCCGGGCCGTATTGTCAGCATCCTGAACGAAACCATTACCGATGGCAACCCGGAGCTGAAGCCCGCATTCTCCACCAACCTGGACCTGATGGCGGAAAAATATCTGTCTAACCTGGGCATTCTCTCTGCCGGTATATTTTATAAGAAGATCGATAAGTTCCAGTATAACAGTGTAACCACCCTTAACGGCAATGAATTTGACGGTGCGGATAAATATACCAACTGGCGTTATTACCAGATCCTGAACGGTAACACCGCGAATGTATACGGCTTAGAGCTGAATGCACAGGCTAACCTCACCTTTTTGCCCGGTTTCCTGAAAGGCTTTACAGTATTTGCCAACTATACTTACAGCCATTCCAATGCAGATGCCCAGTTCCGCAAGGACCTGCGCCTGCCGGGCCAGGCCACGCATACGGCCAACGCATCCCTGGCATACTCGCTGAAAGGCTTTACCATTCAGGGTAACCTGAACTACAATGGCTCCTATATTGTAAGCCTGGGTGAAGATGCAGAAACGGATGTGATCCGCGATGCACGCACACAGATAGATGCCAACGCATCTTACCAGCTCAGCAAACGGTTTACCATATACGTAGAAGCGCAGAACCTTACCA
>NZ_DATCRF010000033.1:0-5894 GCF_036569125.1 Chitinophaga sp.
GAATTAATAATCTTGAAGCGGTTATATCAAGGAAAGGATAAGGTTAAAGTATGGCATTAGTGATAACCGGTGGGTTTTAGTACGCAAATAGAAACAGGCTGCTCATTACTTTGAGCAGCCTGTTTTATATAATTCGCAAAACTGGTACATCAATGAACACCCTCCCTACGATTATTAATTATTCATTCTTCATTATTAATTATTCCTCCGGGTTCAGCGAACCGCCTGAATAAATTGTAAAAAATTCCTTCCTGTATACATCTCCCAATGGGATCTCTGTTCCGCCGAGATAGATATTGCGATGATCAAATGATTCTATGTGATTTATATTCACCACATAGGATTTACTAACCCGCAAAAACAGCTGCTGCGGCATCTTCTGGTGAATGGTTTTTAAATTCATGGCCGTGATCAGCTTCTGGTTACCGGTATAGATCACCACATAGTCTTTTAGTCCTTCTATGAACCGGATATCGCCAAAGTTGATCCGGTGAAACCGCCGGTCTGATTTAACCAGTAAAAAATCGGCCGTGTTAGCTTCTATAACGTTTTTCTCCGTATCATCTGAAAGCAGCTTCTTGTAGATCTCTGCCTTATGGATCGCTTTTTCCAGCCGGGCTTTCTCGATAGGCTTCAGGAGATAATCGATCGCATCCAGCTCATAGCTTTTTAAAGCATATTGCGGGTACGCGGTGGTGAAAATGGTCAGGGTTTCCCGGGGCAGCTGGGCGGCAAATTCCAGCCCCGTTACCATCGGCATTTCAATATCCAGGAAAATGAGGTCTACCTCATGCTCCTTTAAAAACTTTAAGGCATTGGGCGCATTGGAAAATTTCCCCAGTATCTCGATCTGAGAGATCTCTTTGATCAGTGCCTGCATCTCATCCCTCGCCAGGGGCTCATCATCTACAATAATACAGTTCATATGGGTATGGTTAATTGCGTGTTATAGGTTGTGGTGGTGGAGCTGATCTCCAGTACATAGTTCTCACCGTATAAAAGTTCAAGCCGCCTTTTTATGTTCGCAAGCCCCAGGCCCCTGTTCTTCTCATCAGAAAGTATATAAGCGGGATCTTTTGAATTAATGCAGCTGAAGCAAAGCTTATCTCCATTTATCGTGAATGTGATATGAATGTAAGATCCTGCCCCGCTGATATCCGCGCTATGTTTTACGGCATTTTCTACAAAGATGGTGAACAGGCTGGGAGGTAAAAAGATCCTGTTAAGGACCGGGGGATCGATCTCAGTGCTGATGTTAACGGAAAGGTTATCCCTTCTGAGCTTTTCCAGGTCCAGGAAGTTTGCCAGAAAATTAAGTTCAGACCGCAGCAATATTTTTTCATCGTTGTTCTCATAAAGCTGGTAGCGCAGGAACTCGGACAGCTTCATAATAACCAGGTTCGCTTTATCAGGATCCGTGCGCACCAGCGCCTTAATTCCATTCAGCATGTTAAAAAGGAAATGCGGGCTAACCTGGTTCCGCAGCTCACTTAGCTCCATGGTTAAAGTAAGGTTCTTCAGCTCTGCCATCCTTTCATTATCCTTCATCCATCGCTGGAACAGCTTTATCATAGTGGAGACCAGTGTGATCGAGACCAGTATGATAGTACCCTCATAAGATCCTCTCACAAACCGGGCTTGCCGCCGGTGGGCCGCTAATTCTTCCGGGGTAAAAATGCTATTCATTGCGTAGGACAAGGGTATTTCACATGCCACCACCAGTAATACCAGCAGCACCAGGTAAATAACGTATTGTCCCTTAAAAAAGAACCTTGGAACAAGGATATTCATGTTGAAATAACACATGAATATCAGGCCCGCATACGCAAAAAGCACTCTGTAATATGAGTGAAAGCCGGATTCTGATGAAAATTCGTTGGAAAACAAAAGAATGATCAAGCTGCCCAGCAATAACACAACATGACGTAACAGTTTGTACCGGTCATCAACAAGTAACCGTATAATCTTTGCGTCCCTGGGTTCCAGCTGATCATATTTCATAATACTTTAAGAAGCATTTAACTTTTAGCGAAGATAAACCGATATCCACCCTCAGCAATGGCAAATTATACGAAACCCCGTTGCCCTTATACCAAATCCCGGCCCAAAAGGCTTTAGTATAAAATGTAACCCGTTTGGTATAAAAACAAAAAACAGCTATGGTATTCTTCCTTCCTTTGTTCCGTGAAACATTCGACCTATATGCAAATAAAAAGTATGGTTATTATGAAGAAAGCGCTCGTAACATCTGGTATGTTGATGCTGTCAGCAGCATCTTTTTCGCAAACCCCTGACAGTATTCCCGGGAGGGATAGCGCGGGCGTATCTAAAAGGGTACAAACCTATGCCGCCGACAAGTTCGCAATTTCCCGCCCGCTGAATATCGAATTTGCGCATACCTCTCCATATAACTTTACAGCAAAAGCGGAAGATAATCAGTTACCCGAAAGCAGGGTATCCGGCTTTTCACAGATAAAAATAAGCTCCAATTTCAATGTTATAAAAAGAAAGAGCTGGACCCTGGGCGCCACGCTGGGTTACAGGTACACCCATGCGGAAGCTGATATAACCAAACCTGCTGCCGGCGGCATAATGCCCTTTGATGGTGAATTTCACTACATTTTTTCATCGGTGAATTTTACCTATTTCTCAAAGCTGTTCAATAAACGCACCATCTATACCTCCAGCATTTCAGTGGATGGAAGCGACAAGCATTTTGAAAGGGTGAAAGGACTGATCACAGGAACAATGATCCTGAAGGCTAACCAGCGCACCAAATTGATGGTAGGATTATTTGTTAATATTGACCCCAGCTCTCAGACGCCTGTATTACCTACTTTCGCTTATGAACATAAATTCAATAATGGCCTGGTTGTAGATATGACCCTTCCCAAAAGCCTTTATTTAAGAAAGCATGTTCTCACCAATGGCAGACTATCATTGGGAACGGAGATCGACAGAACATCTTTTTACCTGTACAATATAGATGGCACTGATCAAAGGTATGAGTACAGGCAGTTAGATCTGAATTCAGGATTAACTTACGAGCATCTTATAGGGAAGTATTTTGTATTCACTGCAAAAACCGGGATGAAGATAACCCCCTCAGGCCGCGTGTTCAGGAAGCAGGATTCATTTGGTGATCCTGTATATCAAACCACTCCCGATCCGGCCTTTTATTTTAACGTAGGCATCTCTTTCAACCCTTTCACCGTATTAGGAATAAAAAAGTAAGGCACACGTCGATCATGATAAAAGTTTTCAAAACAGATGTACAATATGCTGAAAAGGCGAAGCATATCATCTGTAACCTTTTGCAAAAATATCCATTCCTGAGTATAAACTTTGACCTGGAAGACGAAGATAAGATCCTGAGGATTGAGGGAATTTTCTTTAAGGCAGCTGATATCATTCACTGCCTTAAAGAACAGGGTCACTACTGTGTGGACCTGCCCATTGATCTGGAGTAGCTTAATCCAGGGTCAGCTCCAGCATTTCTTTTATTGACAATACATCATCCAGGTTAGCCATTCCCCAGTTCTGCAATTGTTCCAGCAGCGGCATCAGGGACTTTCCCCGGTCAGACAAAGTATACTCTACTTTTTGCAGTTTATGGTCATGCTGCACCCGTATAATAACGTTATCCCGCTCCAGCTCTCTCAGGTGCTCCGATAATATTTTTCTGCTGATATTAGGAATGATCCGGTGCAGGTCATTGTACCGCATGGGCCTTTCCGCCAGGTAGCAAATAATGCAGGGCTTCCACTTGGAGGCAAACAATCGCAGTGTTGCTATAACAGAACATTGGTGATTAAATAACGGAGGCGCTGATTTTTTAACCAGTAACCTTTTCGTAACTTCTTGACTGTGCATACGATCCCATCTAAATTTGCAATTAAATCTACCGAATTTTATGAAATATCAGCTTGCACAATTGAATATAGGCAGGATGCTGGCCCCACTTGACAGCGGGGTAATGAAAGATTTTGTTTCAAATTTGGATGCCATTAATGCACTTGCAGAGAACAGTCCCGGGTTTGTATGGCGGTATACAAGCGAGGGCAATGACGCCACCTCTACCCGCATCTTTGGGGATGACTACCTGATCATAAATATGTCTGTCTGGAACGATATGGATGCACTTTCCGATTATGTTTACAGATCCGCACACGTTGAATTTTTCAAACGCAAAAAGGAATGGTTTCAAAAGCTGGATGCCATGCACATGGTTATGTGGTATGTACCGGCCGGCAAAATGCCTACGGTGGAAGAAGCGCTGGAACGCCTCGTTTACCTGAGAGAACATCAGGCAACCCCGTATGCTTTTACATTCAAAAAAGCTTTCCCTGTCGGTGAGGCATTGTCATTTGTGAAATAGTTATGCAGAACATGCACGCTGCTTCTAAAGCATCAGCAGCGTGCAATGATCTTAATCCAGGCCAGGCCCGTTATCCCTGTTCACCTTTCTTTTTTGCAAACCAGGAATCAACAGACAAAACTCCTGCACCGGTAATAATCAATGATATCAAACCCGCAATGTACACCAGGTTTATCTCATAGCCCGGAGGACCAAACACAGGCCCCTCCGGAGTTAAGCCGATGGTTTTAATAGAGCTGAAACCGTAGTGAATGTGAATAGTGAACATGGCCACCAGCATAATAACAATAAGCGGTATGGCCGTGATGCTTACAAACACTCCCAGAAAAATAGCCAGCCCTCCAAACAGCTCGGTTAAAGTGGAGAGCCAGGCCATCAGGTGAGGAAATGGAACGCCGGTCTGGGATAATAATTTCTCAAAGCCCGCCGGCCCTCTGCTTAATTTTGCCCAGCCATGGGCCATAAATCCGAAACCAATTACCAGGCGCAAAAATAAAGGCGCCAGCTGCCGGTAGTTCTTACCGGCTATTGAAAAAGTGTTGTTAAGCATGTTTGATAATTTTAAGTACGTGATATGAAAACAGCCAAAGGCTTGTTCAGAAGCCTGAACAATAGATCCATAAGATCTGAAGGCCGGTATCAGATCAAGAACACGCTATTCCTGAGATAAATGGGGACAGGATTGATCCTGAAGACAGGTGGACTGTAAAACCTGTGAAGGGTCTTTTTAAAAAGGGCTAAACAAAGGAAAGCAGTCAAAAGAACTGCCGTTAAAATAACAGGGGTATAACTGGAGATACGCTCAGGTGAAGGAACGATCTTACTAAAGCCGGAACCGGCACACATGTCGTGGGCAGAGATCTTTGTGCCGCCGGTACTCGTTTGTTCAAGCCCGCCATGCGCCTTTTTAAGATAGGAGAAAAGCGCATTCCTGACCGGGCAGGAGCTGAGCACTAAAAAGATCAATACCAGCATCAAACCCGCAAATGAATGCAGGTTTTTACGGATATTTCCAGGTGTGATCAGCGCAGCACGCGCTTTCTTCTTATAGTGATACATGCAAAAAAACAGCTTAAATCTACATTCCGGTCGGCTCAAAACTAGGAAAATAAAATTGTAATGAGCTACCGTTCAAATAATAACAGCGTTCTTACCCTTCAGGCATTCCCGGCCATTCTTAAAAAGTTTTATTTACAGATTATAATAGTTATTTTTATAACACCTTGCTCACCGTAAAGGAATGAACCGGCCCTTACGGTACGCTATTGAAAACCTTGATACAATCATTTTCGCCAGTTATGATTGTGTAAACCCGTATTCTCTTGCCCTTTTGCCGGATAGACCGTACATACCATATAATGGATTCCACGTCCGGAAAGAGCGGTGTTATTAACCAATTACTTAACCTTCAACTTATGTGCAAACCAATTAGCCCGCTTACTAAGATTGCAGCCCTGCTGTTACCCTTGCTTCAGTTGTTCATCACGCCATCCATGGCCCAGGTAACCTGGCCGGC
>NZ_DATCRF010000034.1:0-3227 GCF_036569125.1 Chitinophaga sp.
TAAAATTGAATTCCTTTCCCGGTCAGATCATAGATCTTCTGGATCTCATGCAGCAAACCTTCAAAGTCTATCTTCAGATCTACCAGCAAACCATTATGCAGGTCATACACCCAGCCATGTACGGTAGGGAAGCCTTTGTTAACATAGGATTGCTGCACAGCTGCCGTTTTTATCACGTTCAGGCATTGCTCCTGCACATTCAGCTCCACCAGCCTGTTATAACGTGCATGGGTGTCCGTTATAGCGTTCAGCTCATCCATATGCAGGCGGTATACATCGCGTATATTACGCAGCCAAGGATTCAGCAGGCCCAGGTCCTGCGGCTGCATGGCGGCTTTTACGCCCCCGCAGTTGTAATGTCCGCATACAATAATGTGCTTTACTTCCAGGTGCCGTACTGCATAGTTGATCACCGACATAATATTCAGGTCTATGCTGTTCACCAGGTTGGCAATGTTGCGGTGCACAAACACTTCGCCCGCATCCAGTCCCATGATCTCATTGGCAGGCACCCGGCTGTCGCTGCAGCCAATGTACAGGTAATCCGGCTTTTGTTCCTGCGCCAGCTTTTCAAAGAATTCCGCATCGGTAGCCGTTTTGCTGGCCACCCATTTCCTGTTGTTCTCAAAGATTTGCTCGTAGGTAGTCATACGTTAGAAGTGTGAGTGAGGGATAAAGATACTTAAACCTTTAATAAACGCATACGGTAAGCATTCATAGCGCTGCGGCCTAATTTATCCGTAAGGCGGTGGTTGGCATACGCGCCTACTACGGCGCCAATGCCGGGCATCAGCTGCAGCAGTTTGGCAATATCTATATAGTCGCGGTATTCCTGCTGGAAGCGGCGCCAGTCAAAAGTATTAATATCCAGAGGCAGCTCCTTGCTGTATTGCTCCCAGTTGGCCAGCAGGGGATAGGTTTTGTTCCGCAACTCCTGGCTGGAGAAAGTAGCCTGGAAAACATACAGCAGGAACAGGCGCTCTTTATAATCCTTCACATCAAACCCGTATAAAGCCGCAATATCAAACAGCATTTTCATTTTAATGCCCAGGAACAGCGGAAAGTCTGCCAGCCCTAATAATATGCCGCCTGCCCCGGTAAGGGCGCCTTCTGTGGCAGCGGTGGTCTTATAATACCGGATCCGTTCCTGCACTTTAGTCTCTGTAAGCACCAGGTCCTGCACCGGCTGGGGCTCCGGGGTCATAAATTTTGCACCGTACAGCACAGCCCGGACCATTTGCTTAATGGCTACCGTAAAGGCCTTGTGCACTTTTTCCGGGATCCAGTTGTTCACACGGTCCTGCAGCCGTTTGGCAAGCCGTCCCGGCAGGGAAGGCCCCCGTTGCATCTGCTTTTGCCAGCGGCGCAGCTCTTTGCGCATTTCCTGTTCATGTGGGGTGGTAGTGGGCGTCATACCCTTACTTAATCAAATATCCTGCCTGTGCAATGCCCCGGAATTTGCTTTTTTCAAGTAATATGCTTTTTAGCCCCTATTTCGTAACTTTGCGCCTTAAATTTCATTAGCCAGCATGATCAGTGTTAAAAATGTAACGCTCTCTTACGGTAAGCGCGTATTGTTTGACGAAGTAAACCTCAATTTCACCAAAGGGAACTGTTATGGCGTTATCGGGGCCAATGGCGCCGGTAAATCCACTTTCCTGAAGATCTTATCCGGGGAAATAGAACCCAATAAGGGAACCGTGGAAATTACCCCCGGTGAGCGGATGAGTGTATTGAAACAGAACCACTTTGAGTTCGACGAAGTGACCGTGCTCAATACCGTGCTGATGGGGAACAAGCGTTTATGGGAAATAGCCAAGGAACGGGATGCGATATACGCCAAAGCCGATTTTACGGAAGAGGATGGCATACGCGCCGGTGAGCTGGAAGGCGAATTTGGCGAAATGGACGGTTATACCGCAGAAAGTGATGCCGGCGCCTTGCTGGGCGACCTGGGTGTGAAGGAAGAAATGCACGGTGTGCTGATGAAAGAGATCAGCGGTAGCTTAAAAGTGCGCGTGCTGCTGGCACAGGCCCTGTTCGGCAACCCCGACATCCTGCTGCTGGATGAGCCCACGAACGACCTGGACGTAGAAACCATTGGCTGGCTGGAAAATTTCCTGGGCGGCTATGAGAATATCGTAATAGTAGTATCCCACGACCGTCACTTCCTGGATGCCGTATGTACCCACGTGGCGGATGTGGACCGCAGTAAGATCCAGATCTTTACCGGTAACTACTCCTTCTGGTATGAATCATCTCAGCTGATCGCCCGCCAGATGTCTGATAAGAATAAGAAGATGGAAGAAAAGCGGAAAGACCTGCTGGACTTCATTGCCCGCTTTAGCGCCAACGCATCCAAGAGCAAGCAGGCTACTTCCCGTAAAAAGGCTCTGGAAAAGCTGGTGATCGAAGAGATCCAGCCCTCCAACCGTAAATACCCGGGCATCATCTTCAAGCAGCTGCGCGAAGTAGGCAACCAGATCCTGAATGTAGAGAAGCTGGAAAAAGCGGTGGATGGCCGTACCCTGTTCAGCAACGTAAGCTTTACGGTAAATAAAGGCGATAAGATCGCTTTCCTGTCTAAAGACCACCTGGCCCTTACCACTTTCTTTGAGATCATTAATGGAGAGGCGCAGGCCGACAGCGGTAAGTTTGAATGGGGCACTACCGTTACCAAAGCTTATTTACCCAACGATAACGCCAAGTTCTTTACAGATAAATCCCTGAACCTGATGGACTGGTTACGCCAGTTTGTACCCCCGCACGTAACGGATGTGGATGAGCCCTTCCTGCGCGGTTTCCTGGGTAAAATGCTGTTCAGCGGTGATGATATCATGAAAAAGACCAGTGTATTGAGCGGTGGTGAAAAAGTACGTTGTATGACCAGCCGTATGATGCTGCAGGATCCCAACGTAGTGATACTGGATGAACCTACCAACCACCTTGACCTGGAATCTATCCAGTCTTTCAACGAAAGCATGAACAACTTTAAAGGTATTGTGCTGTTCACCACACATGACCATACGTTTATGCAATCCGTAGCGAACCGCATTATTGAAATTACGCCTAAAGGTATTATTGACCGGTTAACCACCTTTGATGAATACCTGGAAGATGCGCGCGTAAAAGCGCTCCGTGAAGAGATGTATATGAATGTGCAGCCGGCGTAATTAATGTGCAGATGTGCAAATATGCACATGTGCAGATGAAATAAAGACACTACC
>NZ_DATCRF010000035.1:0-11117 GCF_036569125.1 Chitinophaga sp.
CTTTGCCGCGCAGCTGCACCATTTTAGAGGTTACCCACAGCACATAACCTTCATCCGGCAGGGTATTATCCGGCACAATGGAGATCATGCCGGTAGCCGTTTTGGCCATGGCCTTGTGTAAAGGCATTCATTTCCTGGAACACGTAATCAGTAGCTACCTTGCCTTTCAGCTTGGGCTCAAAAATGTCTTTGAAATCTTTTTCAAAGTCTTTACGAATGATAAATACGATCTTACCAAAACCAGCGCGGATGGCGTCAAAAATAGAATAGTCCACGATGGTTTCACCGCTGGGACCAAACTGCTGGATCTGTTTTAAGCTACCGTACCGGCTTGCCATGCCTGCTGCCAGAATCAATAAAGTAGGTTTCATTTTCTACTGATTAGTTTTTAATTTTCAAATCTTGAACCATAAATATCAGCGTTAAATTTAGTCATTAAAAGTATTTTACGCGTTCTTTTTTAGCGGAAAGCCGAAAGCGCAAAGCATAAAGCAGCAGGCGCAATGCTGAAAGCGGAAAGCAAAAAGCTACCTGCGTTGGGGTTGGGCTTTATACTTTATGCTTATATGAACAAATGGTAAATTTTGCGGAAAGGAGAAAGCGCAAAGCAGAAAGCTGACTGCGTTGGATTGGAGGTGGGGCCTGGGAGGGATATGTGTATAATGAGATGGCAAATTTTAGCGTAAAGCTTGCTGCCCGGGATTAGGCTTTGAGCTTTATGCTTATAAATAGTGGATTTTAGCGAAAAAGCTTACTGCATGAAGGCCTGAGGCTTTACGCTTTATGCTTTATCCTTTATGCTATAAATAGTGGCTTTTAGCGAAAAAGCTTACTGCATGAAGGCCTGAGGCTTTATGCTTTATGCTTTATCCTTTATGCTATAAATAGTGGCTTTTAGCGTAAAGCTTACTGCATGCAGGCTTGGGCTTTACGCTTTATGCTTTTAGCTTTATGCTTATAACAGGAATTTTAAACGGAAGCGAAGGACAAAGCTTTATGCTTTATCCTTTATGCTTTGAGCTTTTATAAACAAATAAACATGAAGAAACTTTTAGTGTTTTCCTGGGCTTTGCTGTGCTGCGTAATCGCCAGCGCACAGCAAACGCCGGCCCTGCAGCTGGTGCCGCAGCCAAAATCCGTTCAAACCACGGCGGGTACTTTTTCCTTTTCCAAACAAACCCGCATTCTTTATGGGGATGATGAGGCTAAAAAAGTAGCCGACCTGCTGAATGTTTTTTTAAAGGCCAACAACGGCATTACCCTGCCTATGAACAAGGCCATGGCCAAAACGGCTACCGGCATGATCTCCATTGTGCCGGATAATACCCTGCCGGATGAAGGTTATGTGCTGTGGGTAACCTCTAAAATGGTGCAGCTGCGCGGCAAAGGCGCCGGCCTGTTCTATGGCCTGCAAACCTTACAGCAGCTGATGCAGGGTGAAGGCGAAGCTGTGACCATACCGAACGTAAAGATCACGGATGCACCACGCTTTGCCTACCGCGGGCTGATGCTGGATGCAGGCCGCTGGTTTTTCCCGGCCGACTATGTAAAACACTTCATTGATGTAATGGCGCAGTATAAGTTCAACCGCTTTCACTGGCACCTTACGGAAGATCAGGGCTGGCACATAGAAATAAAACGCTACCCGCGCCTGCAGGAAATATCATCCAAACGTGCAGAAACCATTGTAGGCCATGCGGCCCGCAGCAATACCTATGATGGTAAGCCCCACGGCGGCTATTACACGCAGGATGAAGTAAGGGATATTGTAAAATATGCGGCAGATCGGCATATTACCATCATCCCCGAAATAGAAATGCCCGGCCATTCGGAAGCTGCGCTGGCGGCCTATCCCAACCTGGGCTGCACCGGCGGGCCGTATAAAGTATCCGGCAAGTGGGGCGTGAATAAGGAGGTGTATTGCGCGGGTAACGACTCCGTATACACGTTCCTGGAAAATGTATTAACAGAGGTGATGGACCTGTTCCCCGGCCAGTACATTCATATTGGCGGCGATGAGTGCCCCAAGGACCGCTGGAAGGAATGCCCCAAATGCCAGAAACGTATGAAGGAACTGGGCTTAAAGGATGAACATGCCCTGCAAAGCTATTTTATACAGCGCATGGAAAAGTTCATTAACAGCAAAGGACGCCGTATCATTGGCTGGGACGAGATCCTGGAAGGCGGCCTGGCGCCCAATGCCACTGTAATGAGCTGGCGGGGCGAGGCAGGCGGTATTGCTGCGGCCAAAGAAAAACATGATGTGATCATGACGCCCAATACCTACCTGTACCTGGATTATTACCAGGGTAACCCGGCTACCGAACCGCTGAACATTGGCGGCTTTTTGCCCCTGCAAACCGTGTATAACTATGAGCCCCTGCCCCCTACCCTTACGGATAACGAGCAGGGATATATTAAAGGCGTGCAGGCCAACCTATGGACGGAGTACCTGCCTACCGGGCAATTGGTGGATTATATGTTATGGCCCCGCGCCCTGGCAGTTGCAGAGATCACCTGGTCGCCGGCTGCTGAAAAGAACTATGATAAATTCTTAGAACGCCTGCCCGCACAGCTGGCCCATATGGACAAAACCGGCGTACCCTTTCGCATACCGGAACCTGTAGGCTTAGAAAATAACGTAACAGCATCTTCCAAAACCAGCATTACCCTGCGGCCATTGGTAGCAGGCGCTAAGATCTATTATACTACTGATGGCAGCGAGCCCACAGAAAGCAGCACGCTTTATAAAGAAACCATCAGCCTTCCTGTACACAAAACGCCTACTGTGCTGAAATGCATAGTGGTAACACCTTCCGGCCGCAAGAGCAGCGTGTACAGCGCTACCTACCTGCGTAAAGATTATGTAGCAGCCGCTAATGTGAACCCTGCCAATAAAGGCATTCGCTTTAATGCCTACAACCGCACTTTCAAAAATGCCCGGCAGGTAAGCGGACAGGCCGACAGCAGCGGTGTGCAGCCCTCGTTTGACCTGCGCCCATTCCTGAAAAAGGATGTTTTCAGCTTAGCGTATGAAGGTTATATAAAAGTGGATGCGGATGGTGTATATGAGTTTAACCTGAAGTGTGATGATGGCGGCGTATTGTACATTGATGATGACCTGACCATAGATAATGACGGCGAACATGCACCACAGGATAAAACCGGTATTGTGCCCCTGAAGGCGGGTTTCCACAAAATAAAGGTATTGTACTTTAACGCAGGCGGCGGCGCTGAACTGGGTGTAACTGTGCGTACCAAAACAGGGAATGTGAACTTGAGGAATGCCTTGTTTAATTGATGCTGCGCAGTCCATGGTCGATGGTCCATGGCCTGGTGCGTGGTTGATATTTAACGTATAATTGCAGTTTATAGCATGTCACGTGTATACTACTAACGCGAACTATGCTATGGACCATCGACCATGGACCAACTCAAGTATTCAAATATCAAACTTCAACCCATACAACCGGCATGGCTGCCTCCGCAACTGGAGGCAGCCATGCTGCGTTTAGACCTGCTGCACCCGGAGGTATCCGGCAACAAATGGTTTAAGCTGAAACAGAACCTGGAGCAGGCAAAAGCGGCCGGTAAAACGCGCATTGTAACGTTTGGCGGGGCATGGTCAAACCACATAGCTGCTACCGCGGCGGCCTGCAGCTTAGCGGGCCTGCAAAGCACGGGCATTATACGCGGGGAAGCAGCGCCTGCGCTGAGCCTTACCTTACAACAGGCGCAACGCTATGGTATGCAGCTGCATTTTATTAGCCGGGAGGCTTATAAACAAAAGGACCATACCGATTGGGAAGCACAATACCCCGATGGGTTTATAATCCCCGAAGGCGGCCACAATGCAGCTGGTGCAGCCGGGTGTAAGGAAATATTAACCCTGGCGCCCACGCAGCACTTTACACATATCCTATGCCCGGTGGGCACCGGCACTACCCTGGCGGGATTAATTAACAGCGCGCAACCGCAGCAACAGGTATTAGGTGTTGCCGTATTAAAAGGCGCCACCTATCTGCAGCAGGAAGTGGAGGATCTGCTGGAAAGCCCTGCTACTGCCAACTGGGAGCTATTACAGGGATTTCATGGGGGCGGGTATGCCAAAGTGAGCCCGGCACTGATTGACTTTATAAATGACTTTTATACACAAACCGGGGTACCGCTGGATATGATCTATACCGGCAAAATGGTGTGGGGCCTGCAACAGCTGGTGCAGCAGGATTATTTTTCCCAGGGCAGCCGCCTGCTGCTGATACACACCGGTGGTTTACAGGGCAATCTTTCCCTGCCCTCCGGCGTTCTATGCTTTTAATAAAAAGCGCTTCGCTATATTTGGAGCTAATTGTATTTTTGCCAACTTAACAGCCAATCCCTTTTACAGGTCTTCGCATATGCCCGGTGAGTTACCTACCCATCCGGAACTGACTATGCCCGGCGACTGTAAAGGCATTAGGAACAGTAAAGTGGAACTGAACTTGTTTTTTGTTGTATGAAGCAGATCGCGCGTTTATCATTCATAGCATTATTACTCAACATATTTACGCTGTGTGCCTATGCCCAGCAAGCGCCCACCCAGCAGTACACTCCACCGGTGCTGCCGGATTTTATGGCCCTGATCAAAACCGGTAAGATCCAGCTGGAATGGCTGTCGGGTTTTACCAATGTAAAACAGATCGGTATACAGCGCTCGCTGGATAGTGTGCTGAACTTCAACACCATTGCATATGCCTCTTACCCGGCCCAAACCCGGAATGTATACCTGGATACCAAACCTTTACCCGGCAGCAACTACTACCGCCTGTTCATACTGCTGAACACCGGGCGATATATGTACAGCAATACCGTACTGGCCGTTCCGGACAGCACCATCAAGGCCACCCAGAAGCTGGATATGGAAGATGTAAAGGAATTACAGAAAAGCGCTGCCAACGGGGAAAAGGCGCCGGAAAAAGTAGTATGGCACCCCTCCAATACGATCTATACCACAGTAGACGGAAATGTGAACATTAACCTGCCGGATGCTGAAAAAAAGAAATACTCTGTTAAATTCTTTGAAACAGATGGCGGCTTCCTGTTCCAGATAGACCAGGTAAAAGAACCCTTCCTGATATTGGAAAAAGCCATATTCCTGCACTCCGGCTGGTTTAACTTTGAGCTGTATGAGGATGGAAAGCTGAAAGAGAAGTGGAGCTTTTTTATACCGTTGAATTATAGATCGTAGGAGGAGAAATAAGAGCCTGACTAGGGATTCACTAGGGATGGACTAGGGAAAAACATGGGATCTAGTAGGGAAACTCATGAGAAAGACATGGGAAACACATGAGAAAGACTACTTCATTTTCCCCAATAATATACTATGACAACTATTACTATCCTCCCCTTACAAGGGATTGACATTCCCGGCCTCGGCGCCATTAATTTAGGCCAATCCAGATCTGATATTGAGAAAATACTGGGAAAACCCGGCGATCATTCCGATGGCAGCCGGTCGTTTTATGATGACTATGAGTGCAGGATTGATTTTGATAAGGCTGGCATGGTTGAATTTATAGAGTTTATTTACGGCCCTGTTCCTGAAAGAACACAGCTATCGCTCTATGGGATCGATCCTTTTCAGATGGGCGCTGACAATCTTCTGGCCCTGCTTTCAGAAAAAAATCAGGGTCCGGTAGATGACTCTGAAGCGGAGTACTGCTACTGTTTTGTCAATATTTCAGTGGGTGTTTGGCGGGAATTCACGGAAAAAGACGTGCAGGAAAGCATTGCTGACATGAAAGAGAGCGGCGAATATGAAGACAACAAGGAATTACTTGATGAAGACCTTGAAAAAGCCCGGCACTTCTGGACCATTGGAATTGGCACCCCGGGCTATTATACAATAAGTTAGGTCATGGGCATTACACCTTAACCATCAGCTCCGCACCAAATACTTCTCCGAAGTGCTTTTGCAGCCGGATCTTTACCTCCTCTACCGGTACCGGGCGGCCCAGTTCCTCGTGCATGGAGGCTACCTTTTTATCGGTGATGCCGCAGGGTATAATATGATTAAAATAACTAAGGTCTGTATTTACATTCAGCGCAAAGCCGTGCATGGTTACCCAGCGACTGCAGCGCACGCCCATAGCGCATATTTTACGGGCATTGGCCGGGTCTTCCGGCGATAGCCATACCCCGGTTTCGCCTTTGGAGCGGCCGGCAGTGATGCCGTAATCAGCCAGGGTTAAAATGATCACTTCTTCCAGGGAGCGCAGGTAGCGGCCCAGGTCTGTAAAAAAGTATTCCAGGTCCAGGATGGGGTAGCCTACTACCTGGCCCGGACCATGAAAGGTAATATCCCCACCGCGGTTGGTGGGTACAAAGGCAATAGCCTTCTCCTTCATCTGCTGCTCGTTAATGAGCAGGTTCTCTATATGGCCGCTTTTACCCAGGGTATATACAGGCGGGTGTTCGCAAAAAAGCAGGTGATGGATAGTAGCGGGCGGGGTAGCTGCCGCGGCGCGGCTGGCATCCAGCTTAATACGCACATTCTGTTGTAACAGGTTTTCCTGGTAGTCCCAGGCTTGTTGATAATCGATCAGGCCTAAATCATCTACATTGATCTGTTGTTTCATGCTGCAAATTTACGCTGGATTTACCGGATTTGGAGAAAGAGGGCAAGAGGGAGGGTGAGGGAAGAGAGCATGCTGCATGCAAATTACGGTGGATTTACCGGATTGGGTGAGCGAGGCAGGGCAGCGGATCAGGATGGCATGCTGAGACGCACTGTGATGGCAGATAAGGTAAGGGCAGCGCCAAACAACAGCCAGGTGCGCGAAAATAGCCGTACTTTTGCAAAAATTTTAAAGCACACATGGCGGAAGTATTACCGGAACTGGAAGATGAACTGGACAACGGGGAAGGCAGTGAGGAGCTGTACGAACGGGTGAACATACAGGTTGATAAAGGCCAGGAGCCCCTGCGCATCGATAAATTCCTGATGAACCGGGTAGAGGGCGCTACGCGCAATAAGATCCAACAGGCCTGTGAAAGCAGCATGGTGCTGGTGAATGAAAAACCTATAAAATCCAACTATAAGGTAAAACCCGGCGACCGCATTATTGTGTATTCCAGCAAAAACCCGGAAAGCCTGGAAGTATTGCCGGAAGATATGCCGCTGGATATTGTTTATGAGGATGATGACCTGATGATCATCAATAAACACGCTGGCCTGGTGGTACACCCCGGCTGCGGCAACTATACCGGTACCCTGGTGAACGGGCTGGCCTGGTACCTGGGCGATGAGCATTCCCGCACCGCCGTAATACCGGCAATACCGCGCTTTGGGCTGGTGCACCGCATTGATAAAAATACCAGCGGACTGCTGGTGATAGCCAAATCAGATAAGGCTATGACCGACCTGGCCAAACAGTTCTTTGACCATACCGTACAGCGCCAGTACCTGGCCCTGGTATGGGGCGATTTTGAGGAGGACGAAGGCACCATAGTAGCCCATGTGGGCCGGCACCAGCGCTTCCGCAAGATCATGGATGCCTACCCGGATGGCGAGTATGGCAAGGAAGCTATTACCCATTATAAAGTGCTGGAACGGTTTAATTACGTAACCCTTATTGCCTGCCGGCTGGAAACCGGCCGTACGCACCAGATACGGGTGCATATGCAGCACATAGGACATCCGCTGTTCAATGATGATACCTATGGAGGGAACCGGATCGTGAAAGGAACCATTTTTGCCAAATACAAACAGTTCATAGAAAACTGCTTTGAGATCATTCCCCGCCATGCCCTGCATGCGCGAACCCTGGGTTTTATTCATCCCCGCACCCGGCAACCGATACAATTTGAAAGTCCGTTACCGGATGATTTTAAAAATGTGCTGGAAAAATGGCGGCGGTATGTAGCCGCGCGGCCGCTGGAGGAATAACTTTCTGCAAATAATTCTGATAAAAAAAAGGCAGCCCTGATGGACTCCCGTTTGCGTGTAAACACGCTATTTGCTTCTCTCTTTGTGTCTGCGAAGTTTAATAATACACAGCCCTTCCGGGCTGTGTAATGGTATGCAACACATACCATTGCATCTCTCTGAAACAAAAATAATGCAGCTGATATAATTATAGCGCTAATCAGATGTTAATGAAATAAACTTATAATAGCCCCTTGATCTCGCTCAGCTTCAACAGCGCTTCTACCGGTGTTAAGCGGTTAATATCCACATGCTCCAGCATATCACGGATCTGTTTAAAGGTATCGCTATGCGCATCAAAAATGCTCAGCTGCACCTTGGTGGAGTTGGCAATCTGTTTAATGTTATGCTGCAGCGGCGCTTCAATATGTTTTTCTTCCAGCTGCGCCAGCACTTCATTGGCACGGTTCACCAGGGCAGGCGGCATACCGGCCATACGGGCTACATGAATACCAAAGCTATGCCGGCTGCCGCCCGGCGCCAGCTTACGGAGGAAGATCACCTTGTTGCCGGATTCCATATTGGTAATGTGGTAGTTCTTTACCCGGCTATGTTTATTTTCCAGCTCATTCAGCTCGTGATAGTGCGTGGCAAATAATGTTTTGGGTTTATGCGGCGTCATATCATGCAGGTATTCCACAATGCTCCAGGCAATGGAAATACCATCGTAGGTGCTGGTGCCGCGGCCTATTTCATCCAGGATCACCAGGCTGCGGGGCGTAATATTGTTGATGATGCTGGCGGTTTCATTCATCTCCACCATGAAGGTAGACTCTCCACCGCTCAGGTTATCGGAAGCGCCTACACGCGTAAAGATCTTATCTGTTAAACCAATGGTAGCGCTGCTGGCAGGCACAAAGCTACCCATATGCGCCATCAGCGTAATAAGTGCCGTTTGCCGCAGCAGGGCCGATTTACCGCTCATGTTAGGACCGGTAAGGATAATGATCTGCTGTTGCTCCTGATCCAGTAAAATATCGTTGGCCACATAGCTTTCGCCGGCCGGCAGGCCGCGTTCAATTACCGGATGGCGGCCTTCTTTAATATCCAGCTCAAAACCATCTGTAAGCACCGGGCGCCGGTATTTATACTGCAGCGCATTGCATGCAAAACATAACAGGCAATCTATGCGCGCCATGGCTTGTGCATTATGCTGCACGGGTACTATGTATTCCTGTAAAGCCAGCAGCAGGTCATCAAACAGCTGTATTTCCAGGGCCAGTATCTTTTCTTCTGCACCGGTGATCTGCTCTTCATATTCCTTCAGCTCCGGTGTAATGTACCGCTCCGCATTAGCCAGGGTTTGTTTCCGGATCCAGTTGTTGGGTACTTTATTCTTATGGGCATTGGTTACTTCCAGGTAATAGCCGAACACATTGTTAAAGGCCACTTTCAGGGAGGGAATGCCGGTAGCTTCTGATTCTTTTTGCTGGATCTGCAGCAGGTATTCCTTGCCCGAGCTGGCTATCATACGCAGCTTGTCCAGCTCCGGATGCACTCCTTCACGAATGGTGCCGCCTTTATTTACCAGTACCGGCGGCGTATCTGTTACCTGTTGTAAGATGCGGTCCAGTATTGCCGGGCAGGGATCCATTTGTGCGTGCAGGCGTTGCAGGTAGTTATTGCCGGTAGCTGCCAGCAGCTCCTGTATGGCCTGTACCTGCTGCAGGGATTTTGCCAGCTGCATCACTTCCCGGGGATTGATCTTTTTCAGCGGTATTTTAGATACCAGCCTTTCCAGGTCGCCGGCTTGTTTCAGGTGCTGCTGCAGGTTTTTGGTAAGATCGGTTTCTTTAATAAAGTACTCCACTACATCCAGCCGTTCGTTGATCTGTTGCGGATCGCGGAGCGGAAATACCAGCCAGCGTTTCAGCAGGCGGGCGCCCATGGGGCATACGGTATTATCCAGCACATTCAGCAGCGTATGCCCGTTCTCCACGCTGCTGTTCATGAGCTCCAGGTTACGAACGGTAAAGCGGTCCATCCACAAAAAATCATCCTGATCTATACGCTGCAGGCCGGTAATGTGCTGCAGGTGCGGATGTTCTGTATCACGCAGGTAATGCAGGGTAGCGCCTGCAGCAATATGCGCCTCTTCCAGGTCAGCTACGCCAAAGCCTTTCAGGGAGTGCGTACCAAAATGTTTAAGTAATATTTCCTGGCTGTACTGTGTGGTAAAGATCCACTCATCCAGCGTATAGGTATAAAAACGGCTGCCAAAATGCTGGCGGAAATGTTTTTGCTGGGGTTTGGCAAACACTACCTCTGCCGGTTTAAAGCTTTGCAGCAATTTATCAATATATTCCAGGTTGCCCTGTGCTATAAAGAACTCGCCGGTAGAAATATCCAGGAAGGCTACGCCCGTATTATTATTGCCAAAGTGCACGGCGGCCAGGAAGTTGTTGCTGGCATTTTCCAGCAGCTTATCATTTACGGCCACGCCGGGTGTTACCATTTCTGTAACGCCCCGTTTTACAATCCCTTTTACAGATTTGGGATCTTCCAGCTGATCACATACCGCTACCCGGTAGCCGGCTTTTACCAGCTTATGCAGGTAAGTATCCAGCGCATGATGCGGAAAGCCGGCCAGGTCTACATAAGAAGCAGCGCCATTGGCCCTTTTTGTTAATACAATGCCCAGTACCCGTGCAGCGATCACTGCATCCTCGTTAAACGTTTCATAAAAATCGCCCACCCGGAAAAGCAGCACGGCATCCGGATATTTTGCCTTAATGGCATTGTGCTGCTGCATCAATGGGGTTTCTTCTGATTTGCTTTTAGCCATAGGGGGCAAATATAATAAATGTGCCAATGTGCAAATATGCGGATGTGCAGATGGAGTTCACCGTTTATCCACATTCGCTTTCATTCAGTATATATTTGATACATGGATTTTCAAACGGGAGGCACCTGCTTCGCTTTCATTCATTTACACATCTGTACATTTGCATATCTGCACATCCGCACATTCTCCTATCTTTGCGCTCTATGCGTAAACTAACCATGGACGAGTTGGGGCGTAAAACCATCCACCAGTTCAAAGCTGCCGATAAAACGCCGCTGGTGCTGGTGCTGGATAATGTGCGGAGCATGCATAACGTAGGATCGGTTTTCCGTACCGCCGATGCCTTTCTTTTACAGGGCATGGTGC
>NZ_DATCRF010000036.1:0-3513 GCF_036569125.1 Chitinophaga sp.
CGTATACCCATTACTTTTTTGCTGATTCCAGCGATGTACCGCTTACCCCTATAAAAAATGAATTGTTTGCTTATTTCTATTACCGTGGCTGGTGGCTGCAACCCGGCATTAGCCTTGATTTTGGCTGGGGACAGCAAACAGGTACCACTACTTCTTACCGGCAAATAGGCCGTTTGCCCATCCGGATACGAAATGAAGTGACCACTACAGAATCCGGAAGGGATTTTAATATAATACTGGCCGTACGCCATCCGTTTATTTTTATGGATGTATTGAAGTATGATGATGTGGTGCTCATTACGCCTTCTCTTGGGTTAACGATGGGCACTGCGCATTATTACAGTAATATGAAGGCCTTCCAGTACATCTCCCGCTCTGCAAAGATCAAACAGGATATTAAAAGAAGTAAAAAGAATGCGAACGGCCAGCCCATAGAATCCACTGACCGTACCGGCTTTGAGCCCCGCGCAGTGGATCTGACCCTTAATTGCTCATACCTCATAGGCCGCTTTACCCTGGCGCCTGCCTATACCGTGTTTAAACCGCTGCAGGGAGAAGATACCAGCATTATGAGTTACTTCACCGCTAAAGTTAGTTTTGAATTTTAACAGATTACCGGTTTTTTTATTGTGTTGAGCACAGTTTATGAATGTTTAAGAAACATAGCATAGAATTTGCTACTACAAAAAAATAACAATGCTGTGTAGGGGAAAAAAACAGATCCCGTCTATTAAGCAGAGGTCATATCAATAGAAAAACACGCTTAAATCAAAACAACTGCACATGAAAAAACTGATTCTTGCGGTGGCAGTACTGGTCGTAACTGCTTTTTCATTTTCTACCGCCCATGCTCAGGACAGATTATTACGCTTTGGATTTAAAGGAGGTGCAAACCTTGGCAAACTGGATGGTACCGGTTACAATGACGGATTTAAGCTGGGCTATCACCTGGGCGGTTTTGCGCAGGTGAACCTGGTAAAGGGTTTTGGTGTACAGGGTGAATTGATCTTCTCTTCCACCAAAACAAAAACAACGGATAATTTCAGCGAGATCTATAACACAGATAACCTGAACGATCCATCCAACGACAACAAAAAGATCAGCTTAAACTATTTAAGCATTCCCATCCTGGCTAACTTCAATTTAGGTACGCCCCGTTTGAAGCTGCAGGTAGGTCCCCAGTTCAGCGCATTGCTGGGTGGCAAGAATGCCCTGGAAGGTACCAAAGATGCCTTTAAAGGCAGCGACGTAGCAGGTGTAGCCGGCTTATGGATCCAGCTGCCTATTGTGAACATCAGCGCCCGCTACATCATTGGTTTTACCGATGTGAAAAATGCAAGCGATGTAGCCAACACCAGCAACTGGAAAAACCAGTCTATTCAGCTGGGTGTAGGCGTAACGTTGTAATTACGAATTAAGTACTTCATAAATCAAAAGGCCTGCATTCTAAATGCAGGCCTTTTGATTTATGCCGTTTAAATTGACAATTATCCATCTCCACTCCGATCCGTTCGTAATTCGTAATTGACTAATTCGTAATTCCCATTGTGGCATTATCCTTGACCAATATAGTATTATACTAAAAATAGAGGGTAACAACGCCTTTGGGCTGACAAATTGTCTACCTTCACATGGAATTAAACTATTGCGATGAATAGATTTTATTTAGCGAATCCGGAAGAGGAGATGGAGTTTATGCCTATTATCCCTTTGAACGAGGATGTTGATGGTCAGGAAGATGATAAAATACCCGATGAACTTTCCATATTACCATTAAGAAATACAGTCCTGTTTCCCGGTGTGGTATTGCCCATTACCGTAGGCAGGGACAAATCTATAAAGGCGGTGAATGATGCGTACCGGACTGACAAATTGATTGGTGTGGTAGCGCAAAAAGACAGTACGGTAGAAGATCCTATTATTGCCGATCTGGCCAGCGTAGGTACCGTAGCCCGTATCGTAAAGCTCATTAAAATGCCGGACGGCGGCACCACCATCATTATACAGGGCCGCAAGCGTTTTAAGATAGATGCCATTACAACGGAAGATCCGTATTTCAAAGCCAACATTACCATCTTAAATGATGAAGTAGGGGAGGACGATGCAGAGTTTGACGCGTATATATCCTCCATTAAGGACCTGGCCGGGCAGATCATCCAGCTATCGCCCAACTTACCGTCTGAAGCCAGTGTAATATTGAAGAATATTGAAAATGCAGCCTTCCTGGTGCATTTTGTTTCCTCTAACCTGAACAGTGAATTAAAAGATAAACAGGAGCTGCTGGAGATCAACAACCTGCGCACCCGTGCAGAAACGTTGCTGAAGCTATTGCAGGTAGAGCTGCAGCTGGCAGAGCTGAAAAATAAGATCACCAATAAAACCAAGGCCGACCTGGATAAGCAGCAGCGGGAATACTTTCTGCAGCAGCAGCTGAAATCCATTAAGGAAGAACTGGGCGGTGATACCAATGACCGTGAGATCCGGGAAATGCAGCGCAAAGCAGAACAGAAAAAGTGGACAGAAGCCGCTGCAGACCTGTTCCGTAAAGGAATAGAAAAGCTGGAACGTATGCACCCCAGCACGCCGGATTACAGCGTGGTATACAACCACCTGGACCTTATGCTGGACCTGCCCTGGCAGGAATATACCCTGGATAGCTATGACCTGAAGAAAGCGCAGAAAGTGCTGGATAATGACCATTACGGTATGGATAAGATCAAGGAACGCATCCTTGAATACCTGGCCGTACTGAAGCTGAAGGGGGATATGAAATCGCCCATCCTGTGTTTTGTGGGCCCTCCGGGTATTGGTAAAACATCCTTAGGCCGTTCTATTGCTAATGCCATTGGCCGTAAATATGTACGTTTAAGCCTGGGCGGTTTGCATGATGAAAGCGAGATCCGCGGCCACCGTAAAACCTATATCGGGGCTATGCCCGGCCGCATTCTGCAATCCATCCGCAAAACAAGATCCTCCAACCCGGTAATGATCCTGGATGAGATAGATAAGATAGGCAATGATTTCCGTGGCGATCCCAGCTCCGCTTTGCTGGAAGTGCTGGACCCTGAGCAGAACAGCACTTTTTATGATAATTACCTGGAGCTGGAATATGACCTGAGCAAAGTATTGTTTATTGCTACAGCCAATAATATTGCGGCTATAAACCCCGCCCTGCGCGACCGTTTGGAGATCATTGACCTGAGCGGCTATTCAATAGAGGAGAAGGTGGAAATAGCCAAACGCCACCTGGTGCCCAAGCAGCGGGAAATGCACGGTCTGAAGGATGTGAAGATCAAATTCCCCGGCCAGGTGCTTACCAAAATGGTACAGGAATATACCCGGGAAAGCGGTGTACGTGAGCTGGACCGTTTACTGGCATCTGTAATGCGCTCCCTGGCTAAGAATGTAGCGCTGGATGAAAAGCTACCCGATACGCTTACCGAAGAAATGCTGGCTAAGATCCTGGGTAAATCCCGCTACTCCAACGAGCTGTATAAAGTAGGGAACCCGCCG
>NZ_DATCRF010000037.1:0-18860 GCF_036569125.1 Chitinophaga sp.
GTGTAGATGTGTTCCACTACTTCCACCTGCTGGCTCAGCTCCTCCTGCCATTCGCGGATGATGCATTCCAGCGTACCTTCGCCAAACTCAAGCCCACCACCGGGAAACTTGGTGTAGTAGCCGCCGCGGATGTACTCATCGCTTACCAGCACCTGCTTTTGTTCATTGATCATAATACCGTATACGCGGACATTGAAGCAGCTCATCCCTCTATAATTAATAATGAAGAATTAATAATTAATACTTACGTTTTGTTCCAGTAAATATAATTAACAATGAAGAATTAATTTAATAGTGCAGAACTGATTATTAGTGGATGTACCAGCACTACGATTATTAATTATTCATTCTTAATTATTAATTACTCAGAACCACTTCTTCTTCATGAAATACCAGCTCATGATCACGGAGATCACGATGGAGAGTATTACGGGAATGTAGAATGCGTGCGGGGAGTGCTGGTAGGGGATATCCACGTTCATACCGTAAATGCTGGATACCAGTACAGGAAAGGTAAGCACAATGGTAATGGAGGTTAAACGTTTCATTACCAGGTTCAGGTTATTGGAGATGATGCTGGCAAAAGCATCCATGGTGCTGCTTAAGATGTTGGTGTACACGTTGGCCATTTCCAATGCCTGGGAAGTATCTACGATCAGGTCATTCAGAAATTCCTTCTCATCATCATTCAGGCCCAGGAAGTTGGTGCGTTCCAGCTTCATTAATACCAGCTCATTGCTGCGCAGGGCTGTTACAAAGTATACCAGGCTTTTCTGGATCCGCATCAGGTACAGCAGCTCCTCATTACGGTTACTGTCGTACAGCTTTTGCTCCAGCTGGTTGCGGCGCTGGTTAATCTCTTTCAGATAATCCAGAAAGTTCATTACCACCTTTTCAAAGATCTTTAGCACCATCATGTTCCGCTTTTCAGGGTGGCGGTTATGGAAGGTGTTCAGGAACTTTTTAATGGCGGCGTTATCGAATGAGTTTACGGTAAGGATCTGGTTGTGGGTAAGGATGATCACAATGGGGATGGTGATGTAATAGGCATCGCTTTCGTTGATGGAATTGTTTTCCGTAGGGGTTTTGATCACGATCAGCTTTACATCGTCCTCCAGCTCAAAGCGGGACTTTTCATCTATATCCAGTGAATCGGTGAGGAAGTCCAGCGGAATATCCAGCTCTTCAGACAGCTGCTCAAACTCGGCCTGCTTCAAAGGCGGGGCAATATTCACCCAGGCGCCGTTTTCAGCATCATTGATCTCGATAGTTTTACCGTCCTTATTTATGAAGTATTGGATCATCCGGGCGCAAAGGTAGTATAAATATTATAAGGCGGAAGTTATGAAATTATAGTCTGCAGTTGGCAGTGGGCAATTGGCAGTGGGCAGTTGGCAGTGGGCAGTCAGGGAGGTACTTCATGACCAGGAGGTGCTGCGGACTGCGGACTGCCAACTAATTAATTGTTACGTCGCCTTCAAATACGAGGGTAGCGGGGCCGCAGAGCCAGATATCCTTAAAAGTGCGCTCGCCGGTTTTGGTGAACCGTACTTCCAGCTTACCGCCCAGGGTTTGTACGGGTATGCGGTATTCTTTAGTTTCCGGTCCGGAGGCGGTAAGGGCGGCGGCGGTAACCCCGGTGCCGCAGGAGTAGGTTTCATCTTCCACCCCGCGTTCGTAGGTGCGTACAAAAATGCCGTTATCCTGCTCCTGTACAAAGTTCACATTGGTGCCTTCCGCGGCAAAGCGGTCGTTATACCGGATCTGGCGGCCTTCTGTAAATACGTCCAGGGACTGTACATCGTTCACGAATTTTACAAAGTGGGGGGAGCCGGTATTGAGGTAAAAATAAAGGGGGCCATGTTCTACAGCATCCACGTCCTGCATTTTCAGGTTCACCCAGCTATCGCCGTTCATAGTGGCTTCATGCGGGCCATCCACGGCCAGGAAGCGCAGCTTTTCCTGCGTAAGGCCCATTTTACGGGCAAATGCGGTGAGGCAGCGGCCACCGTTGCCGCACATGCTGCTTTCGTTACCATCGGCATTATAATACTTCATGCCAAAGTCGTAGCCGGGCTGGGTGTTCAGCAGCATCAGGCCATCGGCGCCAATACCAAAACGCCGGTGGCACAGGTCGTGAACCTGCTGGTTAGTGAGCGCATCATAACGGCCGTCGCGGTTATCCATGATCACGAAATCATTGCCGGTGCCCTGGTATTTGTAGAAATGGAGTGTCATAAGGAATGCAAATTACGAATTAGTCAATTACGAATTACGAATTAAAATGCAGCGGAGATGGGGTAATTAATAATTAAGAATTAATAATTAATAAAAAAGCGGAGGGGGTGAAGCAGGTGGGTAAAATTGCTTCAAACCTTCCGCTTTGTATTGGTTAGTATTACGAATTACGATTGGTGCTGGAGTATTTCCAAACATTCGTAATTATTCACAATCATAATGTCTTTTTATAGCATTCATGCCCCGTTTGCGGGGTCGTAATTGACTCATTCGTAATTAAATTAAATCTCCGCAATGATCTCCACCGACTTTTCGATCATGCGCTGTACCGCCGCTGCGCCGTCTTTGCTGAACTCCTGGCGGATCCGGTTGGCTACGATGGTGCTGATGGATAAACAATCATGCCCCAAAACACGGCCCAGGCCATAGATGCCGGCGGTTACCATTTCAAAGTTGGTAACGCGGTGTGATTCAAATTCAAAAGCGGTAAGCTGTTCCAGCAGCTGCGGGTGGGAGAGGCGGCCCCTGAGCGCACGGCCCTGGGGAGCATAAAATCCCGGGCAGGTAACGGTAATGCCTGTATGATAACCTTCCTGGAAATGTTTGGACAGGTCAGTAGATGCTGCTGCCAGGTAGGGATTAGCGCTGCCGGGCCGTAAAGTTACCTGCCGGCTGAAAGCGGCCAGCATAGCCTTTTCATCTTCCGTATTTTCCAGCTCATACCAGGGAAGCAGATTATCAAGCCCTAAACCAAAAGAAGATACTACATAAGCATCTACCGGGATATGCTCATTTAACGCGCCGGAGGTGCCCAGGCGAATGATCTGCAGGCGTACCGGTGCTTCTTTTATAAAACGGGTGTTAAAGTCGATGTTGGCCAGCGCATCCAGCTCATTGAGCACAATATCAATATTATCCGTACCAATGCCGGTGGATACTACGCTGAGGCGTTTGCTGCCGATATAGCCGGTATGGGTTACAAACTCGCGGTGGCTGGACCTGTGCTCTACCTTATCAAAGTGCTGGCTTACCTGCTGCACCCGGTCGGGGTCTCCTACGGTAATGATGGTGGCGGCCAGTTCTTCGGGCCTTACATCCAGGTGGTACACGGCGCCGCGGCTGTTGAGGATAAACTCTGATTCTGCTATACGATCTTGCATGGGTTACTGAATTATGCTGCAAATGTAAGTGATCTGCTGCTAGTTGAGGGGGATGATGGGGCGGCACATATTTGTCAATTTTTATTTGATTAATATATAAAAAACACTACCTTTGCAGTCCTACAAAAATCGACGGTTCCGTGTTCGCCTGAGGCGGAGAGGACTAAGATAAAAGGAAAATGGTACCGTGGCCGAGTGGCTAGGCAGAGGTCTGCAAAACCTTTTACAGCAGTTCGAATCTGCTCGGTACCTCACTCCGGATAAAAAGCCTTCTGAAACTCAGGAGGCTTTTTGCGTTTACGGAATATTACAAACTTAAAAATCAGTATGCTGGAAATTATTCAAATAACTGAGAAAAGCAGCGCTGAAGAACTGGAGCAGGTGAAATCCCTTTTCCGCGAGTATGCATCGTGGTTAAGCGTGGACCTGAGCTTTCAGCGTTTTGAGGAGGAATTGCTGGCGCTTCCTGATAATTACGCCGCACCTATCGGAGCTTTGTTTATGGCCAAGGTTGACGGCCTTGCAGCGGGTTGTGTAGCGGTACGCCGTTTTGACAACACCACCTGCGAAATGAAGCGTTTATTCGTACGTGATGCCTATAAAGGGCGCGGTATTGGTAAACAGCTCGCCGCAAAAGCCGTGGAAGCAGGTAAAGCGCTGGGTTACCACCGCATGCTGCTGGACACACTGGCGCATATGCGGCCTGCTATTGACCTGTATACGTCCCTGGGATTTCAGCCTATTGCCGCTTATTACGATAACCCTATCAGCAACGCGGTGTACCTGTCTATGCCGCTGGAAGGGGATACCGCAGCGTTATAAGGTCCTGATCCAGATATTCCGGTAGCTTACCGGGTTACCATGATCCTGCAGGATGATGGGGCCGGGACCATGTTGTTTATAAGCCGGCTTCCCGATATATAATGTTCCTCCCTCCAGCTCCACATTATTCTGAACCAACACTCCATTCTGCAATACGGTAGCGCGTGCCGGCGATTTCAATGAGCCATCGGCATTAAAGCGCGGTGCGGTCCATATTACGTCGTAGGTTTGCCATTCACCGGGTTTCTTACACACATTCACCAAAGGAATTTTTTGTTTATAAAAGCTGCCGGCCTGCCCGTTGGAGTAGGTGCGGTTGTTATAGTTATCCAATACCTGCAGCTCATATAAGCCCTGCATAAAAATGCCGCTGTTGCCGCGGCCCTGGCTTTCGCCTACCACTTCGGCGGGTGTACGCCATTCTATGTGCAGCTGAAAATCTTCGAACTTTTCCTTGGTTTGAATGGCGCCGGTACCTTTTACAACGGTTACTATCCCGTTCTTTAATTCCCAGCCGGCGGGGCCGCCTTTATCGTTCGTCCATTGATCCAGGCTTTTACCATCGAACAGGATGATAGCATCGCCGGGCGCGGTGTTGGTGGATGTACCGGGTGTAACTACTTTGGGCACGGGTTCCCATACTTCGGTTTCTTCTGGCTTCATTTGCGTATTGTTTTGTGCGTGTGCGCTGAGAGCAAATAAAAGTAAAAGGGTTGTGCTGCGGAGAAACATGAGACGATTTTTTGATGTGCAAATATGCAGATGTGCAAATGTGGGTGAATTAGCAGGGATGCAGATGACAGGCAAATATGCAGACGAAGCGAGATTTCAATGCGGGGCATATCATCTGCACATCTGCATATTTGCACATCTGCACATTTATTTCGGAATCTTATAACCGTTGTGATACTGGGCGGCCAGGAACTTGTTGGCTTCTTCATCTTTGAAGCGGTTATTGGCGGCATCCCAATAGATCTTTTTGCCGGTTTTAAAGGCAATGTTACCCATCTGGGCATTAATGGCTACGTTAGCGCCTGCCTGTATAGGCGTGTGCAGGTCGCTGAACTTGCGCGACTTCACTACCTCTACAAAGTTTTTGGTGTGCAGGTCTAAACCATCATCTACCTTAAGTTTGCGGGGCACGGCTTCCATCTTATCCTTTTCCGGGATCACTTCCCAGCCGCCGCGGTCCAGCACCAGGGTACCGTTATTGCCAATAAAGGCTATACTATGATCGCGGCCATAAGGGCCACCGTCCATACCAATAGCGTGTTCCCACTGAATGTTAAACCCATCAAATTCATATACGGTAGTGAGGGTATCTGGTGTTTCGGCTGCATCATCGGGGTAAGCGAACTTACCGCCTGCGGCCATGATGGATTTCGGACGCTGTGCTTTCATTCCTAAGAATGCATAATCCAGCAGGTGCACGCCCCAGTCGGTCATAAGGCCACCGGCGTAATCCCAGTACCAGCGGAAATTGAAGTGAAAGCGGTTTGGATTAAAAGGCCGTTTCAGCGCAGGGCCCAGCCACATATCGTAGTCTACGCCAGCGGGCGGAGTGCCATCGGGCTTTTTCGGGATGGACTTCATCCAGCCCATATATGCCCAGGCTTTTACCAGGCGCACCTGGCCCAGCTTGCCGGAGTATACAAAATCGATGGCGTCTTTAAAATGCTGCTGGCTGCGTTGCCACTGGCCTACCTGCACTGCGCGCTGGTGGCGCTCCTGCGCGGCTACCATGGCATTACATTCTGCTATAGAGTTGCCGATGGGTTTTTCTACATACACATCTTTGCCGGCGGCGCAGGCCTCTGTCATTTGCAGGGCGTGCCAATGATCTGGTGTGCCAATGATAACGGCATCAATATCCTTACTTTCCAGCAGCTTACGGTAATCGCTATACGTTTTTACCTTAATGCCTTTCTGCGCCAGCTCAGCGGCGCGTTTATCCAGCACATTCTTATCTACATCGCAGAGGGCAACGCATTGTGCTGCCGGGTTTTTGAGCATGGCAGTAAGGTCGGCCCAGCCCATGCCGTTGATGCCGATGGCGGCTACATTCAGGCGGTCGCTGGGGGCCACTAATTTTGGAAATGCATTTAATGCGGAAGGCATGGCTGCCGCTGCCATCATAGTAGAGGCGGAGCGGATGAAATCTCTTCGGGAATTGTTCATAACTGTGTGTTGTATTAGTTCGTGGAAAGGTTAGCAAGACAAGATAGCAAATGCAGCAGCAAAAAGCAAAAAGGGAGAAAGTAAAAAGTAAAAATGCAAGAAATAAGAACCTGAATGAAACAAATGAATACCTTCTTTAAGGGCGGAGGGTAAAGCGGAGAGTAAAAAAAATGTCCTGCAGTATGAGTGCAGGACATTGGATTTATGTGAGGCACACCTTTAAGGTGTGGCACACGTTAAAAGGTATCTTCTTCCTGTTCTTCGTTGCCCATGGTGAAGTTCATCATGGTACCGAGCAGGTCGCTGAAGCGGGTTTCGTTCTCCACCATCTTTTTGCTGATGAGGGAGTAGGCAGCCAGGCCATGCAGCACAAATTCCATGAGCAGCAGCTGCTCTTTGCCATTGGTGTGCGGGAATTTGGTCTTGATAAGATCTTTCAGGCCATCTACTTTCTGGAGCGCGGTTTCATATTGCTTGTCGCTTACATCCTGCAGCAGGTTCACCGTATTTCCCTTATCAAACCATTGAATAACGGTGCGGTAAGGGTTTTCCTGGGCTGCGGCGGCCTGTTTGCTGCGCTTTTTAAATGAATCCGGGTTCGGGAAGTAATTGGCGAACAAGGTACGCATGGCTTTATCCAGCAGGTTAAATGCTACCTGCAGCGGGCCTTCCTGCTCGCCTTCATACACCAGCTCAATTTTACCGGTAATGGCGGGTACAATGCCCTGCAGATCGGCTATACGAACATGCGTTTCCTTTTCTTTATTGATGATGGCCCTGCGTTCGCCGGCGCTTACTGCATTTTCATATGCGGCAATGGTTAAGCGGGCGGATACGCCGCTCTTTTTATCCACGTACTCGCTGTTGCGGGCTTCAAAGGCTACCTGCTCTATGAGGCGTTTTACCAGGTCGGATAAATGTACTTTTCCTTTTTGCTCATCGTGCACATCGGCTTCCTGTTCCGTGATCAGCAGGGAGTTCTCCACTGTTTTTGGATAGTGGGTTACGATCTGGCTTTCTATACGGTCTTTCAGCGGTGTTACGATGGCGCCGCGGTTCGTATAATCTTCCGGGTTAGCGGTGAATACGAACAGGATATCCAGCGGCATGCGCACTTTGAAACCCCTGATCTGTATATCGCCTTCCTGGAGAATGTTGAACAGCGCTACCTGTATGCGGGCCTGCAGATCGGGCAGCTCGTTGATCACAAAAATGCCGCGGTTGGAGCGGGGAATGATGCCGAAGTGGATCACGCGCTCATCTGCATAGCTCAGCTTCAGGTTAGCTGCTTTAATGGGATCTATATCGCCTATAAGGTCTGCTACGGATACATCCGGTGTGGCCAGCTTTTCGCCGTAGCGCGCATCGCGCGAAAGCCATTCAATGGGCGTTTGATCACCTTTTTCCGCTACCAGGTCGCGGCCGTAGCGGGAGAGGGGCTCAAAAGGATTATCGTTCACTTCTGATCCTGCTATAACGGGAATGTATTCATCCAGCAATTCTATCATCTGGCGGGCCATGCGTGTTTTGGCCTGGCCGCGCAGCCCCAGGAATAAAATGTTGTGGCGTGACAGCAGGGCTCTTTCCGTATCGGGGATCACCGTATCATCATAACCGATGATGCCGGGGAAGGTATTTTCTTTCTGTTGCAGTTTACGAATGAGGTTTTGCCTGATCTCTTCCTTTACTGTTTTAGGTTTATAGCCGCTCTTTTTCAGTTCTCCCAGCGTTCTTATGTTCGTATTCATACAATAATTAATAATGAAGAATTAATAATTAATAGTCGGGTACTGCTACAATAATAGTGTATCCCGGTATTAATGGTGTGTTAAAATTGATGTGTGTTAATTACAGCATTTTCTTTTTTCCGCTTTCAAAGTCGTAGAACAGGAACTGTCCCAGTTTGTCGAGGCCGGAGAAAAAGGCCTTACCGTTGTTGGTTTCTGTAAATTCCGTCACAAATTTCTGCAGCCAGGGATCGGAGGCTACCATGAAGGTGGTGATGGGTATTTTCAGCTTTTTACATTGTGCGGCCAGGTTCAGCGTACGGTTCAGGATCTTGCGGTCCAGGCCAAAGCTGTTCTTATAATACTGCTTCCCGTTCTTAAGGCAGGTGGGCTTGCCATCTGTGATCATAAAGATCTGCTTGTTCGGGTTGCGGCGGCGGCGCAGGATGTCCATGGCCAGCTCCAGGCCGGCTACGGTATTGGTATGGTAGGGGCCTACCTGCAGGTAAGGCAGGTCTTTGATCTCTATTTGCCAGGCATCGTTCCCAAACACAATAATATCCAGCGTATCCTTGGGATAGCGGGTGGTGATCAGCTCACTCAGCGCCATGGCCACTTTTTTGGCGGGGGTAATGCGGTCCTCGCCGTACAGGATCATGGAGTGGGAGATATCGATCATTAGCGCAGTGCTGGTTTGTGTTTTGAAGTCGGTTTCCTTTATCACCAGGTCATCCTGGTTAATGGAAAAGGCTTCAATGCCGTGGTTGATCTGCGCATTGCGGAGGGAGTCCGTAACATCTATCTGTTCCAAGGGATCGCCGAACTGGTAGGAGCGGGTGTCGGCATTCAGCTCATCGCCCTGGCCGGATTTGCGGATATTATGATCCCCGATGGTAGATTTCTTCAGCTTGCCGAAGATCTCTTCCAGGGCTTTTTTGCGGATATCCTGTTCGGTTTTTGCGGTAATGCTGATCTGGCCGCTCTCTTCATTTTCGCGGATATAGCCTTTGTCTTTCAGCTCCTGTATAAAATCGCCTATACCGTATTCTTCGTTGGTCAGGTTATATTCTTTATCCAGCTCTGTAAGCCATTGCAGGGCTTCCGTAACATCGCCGCTGGTATAAGTAAGCAACTGTGTAAAAAGGTTCAGGAGCTTCTCAAAGGGCGATTTGTCATCTTCACCAGGCACAAACCTGGAAAATTGTAATCCTCTCATCTGAATTTTGATTTCATCCTATGATTAATGCACCGTAATGATTGGTCTTCAGGGAGATCCATAGATCGAAGTGCTTTCGTGAGATCTGTGGGTTCCGTTCTTTTTAAGCGTGAAGACGGTCGTGTAAATTGAGTTTTTTAATGATTTCGAAAGAGAAGGCGCTTTGGTTGCCTCCGTGTAGTGTCTTTTTTTCCGTTTTTAATGCATCTCCGTTTTCATTTTCTAAAATTACGGAAAAAAAGGGTTAGTTGGCAGTGGGCAGTGGGCAGTGGGCAGTTAGTAGTTAGCAGTTAGCAGTTAGCAGTTGGCAGTTGGCGGTTGGCAGTTGGGGGAGATGGATAGAATAGATGGAATAGATAGAGATATGACCGCGGCCGCCTTTTGAACAAAGTATTTTTCGCCTTTTGAACAAACCAGCCTGGCAGGCAAATGCCTGAACTTTGCTTTTAATTAAATCATTAAACTGATGGAAACTAAAGCAAATAATTATTACGGCGCTTTACAGCAGCCTATAGGTTCAGGATTCGACGCGGCATCAACAGCTACAGAAGTTATACAGGGCATAGACCTGAGCGGAAAAACAGCTATTGTAACAGGCGGTTATGCGGGCATTGGCGTAGCAACCGTAAAGGCCCTGTCTGCAGCGGGTGCAGCAGTGTATGTACCGGCCAGAACTCCCGAAAAGGCTAAAAAGAACCTTGCCGGCATACCTAATGTGACTGTACTGGAAATGGACCTGATGGATCCTGCATCGATCAATGCCTTTGCGGATCAGTTCCTGGCGCAGCATAAATCATTGGACCTGCTGATCAACAATGCAGGCGTTATGATGACGCCTTTGCGCCGTGATGCCCGTGGTTATGAATCACAGTTCTCTACCAATCACCTGGGGCATTTTCAGCTCACCGCCCGCTTGTGGCCGGCCTTAAAGAACGCAAACGGGGCCCGGGTGGTGAACGTATCGTCCTGGGGACATCATATGGCCGCCCTTGACCTGGATGATCCTAATTTTGAGCATCAGCCTTACGACCAGTCAGCTGCCTATGCCCGTGCAAAAGCAGCGAATATCCTTTTTACGGTAGAACTGGATAAGCGTGCACAGGCCTATGGAGTAAGGTCCTATAGCCTGCACCCGGGCGCCATAGCAGGAACGGACCTGGGCCGGGACCTATCCCAGGAAACATTAAGCAATTTCGGGATCTATAATGAAGACGGCAGTTTCCGGCACGACCCTTATAATGGCTACAAAAACCTGGAAGAGGGCGCCTCTACCACTGTTTGGTGTGCTACCAGCCCGCAGCTGGCGAACATTGGCGGCGTTTATTGTGAAGATACCGAAGTGGCGCCGCTGGATACGGAATGGAAAGGCCTCAATCCCGAAGCATTTGTAATGACCAAAGGTGTAACACCGGAAGCCGTTGATAAGGAAAACGCCCAAAAGCTGTGGACACTGAGCGAGCAATTAACCGGCATTAAATTCGCCGTAGAATAAACTACTTTAGGGAACGCATCTTTCAATAAGGAATGATGCGTTCCTTTGTAATATCAAAAGCTACAGATCATGTCTATATACTGGACTGCTTCAGAAGAGATCATGCTGCCCTGTATCCAGGATAAGTATCTCAAGCTCGACCTGCTTTCGGGGGATCACTCTTTTGGCCACCTCATATCCGGTGAGGTGAAGGTTATTATTGCCGATCAAACTTATATTTTAAAACCAGGGGATACCTGGTTTTGTCCCCGTAACCAGCTGGCAACGTTCATCAAATATTCTAAAGACGGTAAACCCTACAAATCGGTCACGATCAGCCTCCGGGAGGAACGCCTGAAAGCCTATTATACCCGCCATGAGCCTGTGCTAACGCCTTGTGAGGGCCATGGGATCAGGCGCTATGAGACCCACCCTTTGCTGGAAAGCTTTTTCGGTTCGCTGCTGCCGTACTTTGAGCTGGAAGAAGGTATTCCGCCGGCGATCGTTTCCGTAAAGCTGGAAGAGGCGATCACCATTCTGCGTACGCTCGACGCTACCATCGACCGCTGCCTGGCAAATTTTTCCCTGCCTGGTAAGATAGACCTGGTTGATTTTATGGAGAAGAACTTTATGTTCAACATGCCGCTGCTGAAGTTCGCTTACTTTACGGGCCGCAGCCTCACTACTTTTAAAACGGATTTCAAAAAAGCGTTTGCGGTAAGCCCGCAGCGCTGGCTAACGCAAAAACGGCTGGAGCTGGCCCACTACCAGCTGAGCGAAAAGAACCGCAAACCGGCGGATATTTACCTGGAAGCAGGTTTTGAAAACCTGTCGCACTTTTCATTTGCTTTTAAGAAGCATTTCGGGTATTCGCCTACCGAGGTGGGAGTTGGGAGTTAGGGGTTAGCAGTTGGCGGTTGGCAGTTAGCAGTTAGCGGTTGGCAGTTGGCGGTTGGCAGTTAGCAGTTGGCGGTTGGCAGTTTGAGGATGTGTGCCACACCTCTAAGGTGTGGCACACATGAATGCAGGGGAGATTGGAACGGAGAGGGATGAATGCCGTTAACCACTATTCCCTTGCATTGTTGGGCAAAAGCCATTATTTTTCAACTATCTAACTAAACAAATATTTAAAAAGCATGAAAAAACTGATGAACGTGTTCCTGCTGGCGGGGGCCCTCACCACCACGGGAGCAGCCTGGCAGGCGGCCCATGCACAGGCCAAAGCAGACGATATGGGATGGCAGCTGAGCGCACAGGCCTATACCTTTAACCGTTTTACCCTGGCAGAAGCGCTGGACAAAATGGACAGCTGCGGTATACAGTATGTAGAATGTTACTCCGGCCAGCAGATCGGCGATGGTATTGAAGGCACCACGGATTTTAAAATGCCGGCTTCCCGCCGCGAGCAACTGAAAGCTTTATTTAAAAAGAAACATAAAACCCTCGTGGCATACGGAGTGGTATCGCCCCAGAATGAAGCAGAATGGCAGCAGATGTTTGATTTTGCCAAAGATATGGGCATAAAGGTGATCACTGCTGAACCGAAGAATGAGCACTGGGACCTGATCTCCAGGCTGTGCGATCAATACCAGATCAAAGTAGCCATCCACGACCACCCGAGACCCTCCCATTACTGGAGCCCCGACAGCGTGCTGGCAGCTATACAGGGCAGAAGCCCGCTGTTTGGCGCCTGTGCTGATGTTGGCCACTGGGTACGTTCCGGCCTGGACCCGGTTGAGTGCATTAAAAAGCTGCAGGGCCATGTACTGAGCCTGCACCTGAAAGATATGAGCGAAAAATCACCCAAAGCCCATGATGTGATCTGGGGCCAGGGACACAGCAATATTTCCGGTGTACTGAAAGAGCTGAAAAAACAGCATTTTAAAGGGAATATGTCTGCGGAATATGAATATCATTGGGAGAACAGCGTACCGGAGGTGAAAGCGAGCGCGGATTATTGGAGAGCGCAGGTAGCCCGCTTGTAGAATTAATAATTAAGAATTAATAATTAATAAATGCAGCGGAGATTATAGCTGGAGATTGGGCTGTAAAACAGATCATTAATAAAAAGCGGAAGGTTTGAAGTTTAAGGCGATGATGCCTGCTTCAAACCTTCCGCTTTTTTATTTATAACCAATTACAGCTGCAAATTCATCCAATCAAAGTCAATCTCCGCTGCATTTATTATTAATTCTTAATTATTCATTATTAATTAACTATTTGCCGCTATCGGGAACAGTATTGATGCTGCCGGGTAGCTCGCGCTGTTTGGTGCTGTCACCGAAATCATTTTTCATGCGTTGCAGCAGTGAAATGAACTGTTCGGCGAGCTGGCCATCGTGCTGCAGATCGTTGCTTAGCTTGCCGGAGGGCAATGAGCGGTAATACTGCAGCTGCTGCTGGCAGTCGCGGGTGATCTTGGCTGCAATTTCATTGGCTTTCTTCGCGTCGCCGGCCAGGTAATATGCATATGCTGTTTGCAGCGAGCTATAGTTATGCATGTTGTTGGGGGCTGTCATGGCATACGGGAAAGTGCTTTCCAGCAGGTTCTTGTCAGCCTTATTCAGCACGGTGAGCGCAGAATCTTTTGCACCATCCTGCGCCAGCACGGTTCCTAAACGCGTATAGGCGTTACGGAGGTACTGCAGCAGCTTGCGGTTAGGTTCATCGAAGTAAGTGGTGTTGATGTTGGCGCCGCCGAAATCGAACTTCGTCATCAGGTTCTTGTACATTACCGGTGAGTTCACGTTGAAATCCGCACCCAGCATATCGTTGTTAGGCTCTTTATGCATGGGCACCAGGCGGTAGGTTAAGCCATCCATCTGTAAATAATCATTCAGGCCCAGGTCTGTGGGGCTGGTGAAATAGATGGGGCGTTTCCAGTCGTTGGCGGCAATGATATCGTATACTGCCAGGTCGTTCTTCAGCAGGTAGCTTTTTGATACCTGGAAGGGCAGCTGCGGCTGTACTTTGGCGCTATCCTTAATATCCACTACACCGGATTTGATCACGGCGGCTACATTTACCGGTATGAACAGCTTTTGAGTGGGCAGGAAGTTTTCCTGGCTGCCATCTGTGGTGCTGAGCTTAGCGCGGGGATCGTCGGATGCCATGAAGGCCATTACTTCTTTCAGGTTGTAGAATTTATCCTGCGGGAACACGCCTGCATCGTAGAAGCGGATGTAGTTGCGGTTCTCGCCGCGGTACTTGTCGGCGCTCCAGGTCATGGGTACGGGATCGCTCTGGTTCACTTTCTGGCGCTGCTGATCTATGTACCAGTCTACGCCCAACAGGCTCAGGTTGATCACGCGTACATCCGGGCGGATATTCTCCACTTCCTGGGCATACCATAAAGGATAAGTATCGTTATCACCTACGGTGAACAGGATGGCGTTGGGTGCACAGGATTCCAGGTAATCTTTGGCTACGTCGCGGGCTACGGTTTTGGTAGAGCGGTCGTGATCATTCCATTCCTGGCTGCCCATTAATACCGGTACGGCCAGTATACACAGGGCCGATGCCAGCGGTGCGGAGATCTTAGGCTGCTTAAGCTTTTCCTTAAAGAACTCATATACCGATAATACGCCCAGCCCTATCCAGATGGCAAAAGCATAGAAGGAGCCTACGTAAGCGTAATCACGTTCGCGGGGCTGGTTACCGGCCTGGTTCAGGTAAATCACAATTGCAAAACCGGTAAAGAAGAACAGCAGGCCTACAATGAGGCTATCCCTGCGGTGTTTCTTATAATGATATAATAAGCCGATAATGCCCAGGATCAGCGGCAGGAAGAACAGGCGGTTGTGGGCTTTGTTATCCTTTAAGCTGTCCGGCATGTTGGACTGATCGCCATACAGGAAATTGTCCAGGAAGGGGATACCGGAGATCCAGTTGCCATCGCGTACGTTGCCATAGCCCTGGGTATCGTTCTGCTTTCCAGCAAAGTTCCACATGAAGTAGCGGAAGTACATGAAATTCACCTGGTATCCCAGGAAGAACTTGATGTTATCTGCAAAGGAGGGTTTTTCGCCCTGCTGCAGGCCCAGGTAAGTGCGGTAATAATCCGCGTGGCCCTGGTCGTTGCTGCCGTCCCATACGCGGGGAAACAGCATTTTATCTTCGGCGGCGTATACGGGTTCTACCTTTTTGCCGGCTATTTCATATTTATCTTTTCCACGGGCATATACGTTACCGGTTTCTTTGTACTCGGTGGGGCGGGCGGTGAACACCTGTCCGTATACCAGCGGAAAATCGCCATATTGCTCACGGCCCAGGTAACCTACCAGGGAAATGGGATTATCCACGTTATACATATCTACAGATGGGTTGGCGGTTGAGCGCACCATAGTAGTGATGTAAGTGGAGTAACCCAGTAACAGGAACAGGATACACGAAATTGTGAGCTTATTGAAATGCAGGGTGGCGGGGGAATTTGTTTTTATGCCTGCCAGCTTCAGGAAGTAAGGGATCAGCAGCACAGCAATGGCTATCAGCAGCTTTACCACGATAACGCCACCACCATCGGTAGTATTAAATGCGGGGATGATGATCACGGAGGCTACCAGGATCAGCGGGGCGTAGAGGCCCAGCTTTGCATTGCGGTAACCTAACAGCAGCACAATCACCAGCGCTATGAAATAAAAGGCAAAACCGGTGAAGAAGGGCATGCCCAGGCTGTTCACAAAGAATACATCCATATAGCCGGATGCCTTGATGGTATCCTGGATAATGAACTTCTGTACCAGGCCGGTTACGGCGCAACCTACTATAAAGGCCCAGAAAGTGCCCCAGGCGGTTACTTTGTAACGTTTGAAGTAGTATACCATTACGATGGCCGGAATGGTTAACAGGTTCAGTAAGTGTACGCCGATGGAAAGGCCCATCATAAAGGCTATGAACACGATCCAGCGATCGGCATAGGCTTCATCTGCCTCATGCTCCCATTTCAGGATGGCCCAGAATACCAGGGCGGTGAACAGGGATGACATGGCATATACTTCGCCTTCAACGGCGGAGAACCAGAAAGAGTCGGAAAAGGTATAAGCTAAAGCGCCAACGATGCCGGCGCCCATGATAGCGATCATTTTTTCGCTGCTGATCACTTCACCGGGGGCTACCATTAAACGGCGGGCAAAGTGGGTGATGGTCCAGAAAAGGAAAAGGATAGTGAAACCGCTGGAAAGGGCCGACATGAGGTTTACGCCCAGGGCAGCTTCAGAGGGTTTCAGGAACATCGTGAACAATCTTCCCAGCAACACGAACAATGGGGCTCCGGGAGGGTGAGGCACCTGCACTTTGTAAGCGCTGGAAATGAACTCACCGCAGTCCCATAAACTGCCGGTAGCTTCCATTGTCATGATGTACACAGTGCAGGCTATTATACAAATTACCCAGCCTACAATGTTATTCGTCCGTTTAAAATTCATTACGTTGGGTTTAAATTCCGACAAAAATAGAAAAAGTAGCAAATTATGGTATTTAGCGAAACAGATTTAACTTTTTATATAATATCTTTTTATGTATGAAAAAATAGTTGGCAGTTGGCAGTTGGGGGGAGAGCGATTAGCAGTTAGCTGTTGGCAATTAGCAGTTAGCTGTTGGCAATTAGCAGTTAGGTGTTGGCGGTTGGCGGTTAGGGGGGAGCTGTTGGCGATTAGCCGTTAGCGATTAGGGAGGGGGATGGGTGTTTGAGGAAAAAAGAGGGGTAGGGTGATGTGGGGTTTTATGTAGGGGGGTAGAGTTGCACTGGGATGTTAGTAGGGAAAAAGGGGTGTTTTAGGAGGGAGGGACCCGAGTTGCACCCGAATTGCGCACGGGTTGCGCACGGGTTGCGGCGCCATTACGGGATTTTAAATGCCGGGAAATGGTTAGTAATCAGTGGTTAGCAGTGAAAGTGGTTGTTTTAGGGGTGTTGGAATTAAAATGAAGCGGGTGGATGCTGTGTTGTTTTTTGCGTTAAGATCATTCAAAAATAATACGAACCGTTTGGTAAAAAGAGAGGTGCTGGTAACCGCCGGATTGCGTAAGCTGGTCACGACCAAAGCTTTGCAGGCCAAACAGGCCGGCGGCATTGCCTTTGTTGATGGCTATTTCCAGGTAGCCGGCGGCATTGAACAGGGCCAGCTTCTGGCCTTCCGCTACATCGGCATAGGTTTCGGAGAGCTGGGTGATCACCTCATCCCGGCGGAAGAAGATCTTGAACTTCCGCTGCCCGCGATGTTCATCAAACTGCTGACGGGTAATGTTCACTACTACGTTCTCGAAGTTGTCGATGTGAATGATCTGTCCTTCAATGTAATCGTCGCCGGTAAGGGGCTGCAGGTTGTTCTTAATGGCAATATCCGTAGCCGGTGTGCCCAGCTGCTCCCAGGGCTGCCCGTTCTGAATACCCTTTAATGCCTGGGTAAAACGCTGTATAATGGTAAAGGTGTTCTTTGGTTTGGCGCTGTCCAGCTGCAGCTTCAGCACTTTTATGGCCTGGCCGCCGGTGATCATGGAGATCAGGCCATTATCCGCGCAACCGATGTATTGGCCATTCCATTCGGCCAGCAGCACATGATCTGCCTTACGGTCAAACAGGTTAATGAGCACGATATGAAAGGTGGCGGGCGGGTACCAGGCAAAGGCGCTTTTGCAGATATAGGTGGCCTGCGGTAAGTTAAAGGGGGAGATGTGATGGGTGATATCCGCCACGTGACAACCCGGACAGTCCTGCCACAGCTGCCCTTTGATGGCACCTACGAGGTAATCCTGATAACCGATGTCTGATGTGAGCGTGATAATGGACATGTACAATCAATCCGTATTCCTGTTCTTATAATTCCCTGCTTTTCCCTGGCCAGGCCGGGGTTTACTCAAAACTAAGTGCAAAGAAAGGTAAAAAATGGTGATTACCAATTGCAATTAGCGGTAAGTAATGCACTGTGGGTATTTAGGCGCGGGCGCCGCCCTTGCCTGTTGATGAAAGTGAGGGATGGAATCAGCAAGGAATGTGCCGGATATATGGTATTACGTGAACGGATGTATGTAGAAGCTGTTAGCTGTTAGCTTTTAGCCGTTAGCTGTTGGCGGTTAGCGGTTGGCGGTTAGGAGGGAGGTTATTCTGCTGCTGCTGCCGGTATTGGTGGTGGCAGGCATCTTTGCACGCGATTTAAGGTGAAAAGCCGGGATGCAAGGAGCATTCCGGCTTTTTTATTAATGGTACCTATCTGTAATATCCGTATCCATGATGATGATGGTGATGATAATGCGGACGGGGATGATAATAACCCGGTCCCCTGGCTTCAACCATGCAGCTGCTGAATCCTGCAATAAGTGCTACGGCGATGATGAAATATTTTAATGGTTTCATGCTTATAAGTTTTGAATGTGATGAATAGCTCAAAGTGGAACGTCTGCAGGCGGTTTCTACTTTTTGGTTTCGTTATAGTAAATGACAAAACTGTGCCAGACCGGCTTTGGGAGTGTTATTTATTGTTAAGGGAAGATGAACCTTAACAGTGTTTAACGCATGTGCTGACGCAATTCACCCGGTAAATTGACGTACCTGCGGCCTGCATTATTAAGCGCTGCGGTGTATGTTTGTGCTATTGAAAACGCTATAACATGCGAAGAATAATAACGCTATTTTTACTGATCATAACACATTTACAAATGAATGCACAGCAGCAACCTACAGGCCGTTACGCAGCAGTGAACGGATTACAGATGTATTACGAGATCCATGGCAGCGGCAAGCCGCTGGTTTTATTGCATGGCGGCGGATCTACCATTGAATCAACCTTTGGCAGGATATTGCCGGAGCTGGCTAAAACACAACAAGTAATTGCAATTGAGCTGCAGGCGCATGGGCATACCCTGGATGCCGACCGCCCGTTCGGTTTTGCAGAGGATGCGGATGATGTAGCCGCATTACTGAAACAGCTGCAGATATCCAAAGCAGATGTTATGGGCTTTAGCAACGGGGGCACATCGGCCCTGCAGCTGGCCATACGCCACCCGGAAGTGGTGAACAAGCTGGTGCTGGCTTCTGCCGCTTACAACCGCGCTGG
>NZ_DATCRF010000038.1:0-2058 GCF_036569125.1 Chitinophaga sp.
CATCAGCCCTAAAAAATACTTTTCCATACTGCGTGCAAGAATGGCTTTAACAGCTTATGTAGCCAATAAAAAAGCCTTTGCACCCTGCGATTATGGCTATTATGATATGAGCCACTTTTACAGGGAAATGATCCGGTTCACGGGTCAAAGTATGAGCAGCGTTCTTTAAAAATGTCCGTTTTTTACCTTCCATATTTTCCCCCTCCGTTCTACTTTTGATTAAAACAACTCCCGGATGAAACCTGTACTCCTGATGTTTATTGCTTTTTGCTGCTGCGTACCCATTGCCCGCTCCCAGCAAAAGACTGCCATTGTTCCCTGTGCCTGCCCTGTTAAAATAGACAGCAGCTTTAAAACCCGCTGCGGTTACCTGGTAGTGCCGGAGAACAGGAAAAAGAATAACGGAAAAACTATTCAGCTCCCGTTTATTGTAGTGGAAAGTAAAAACCCGCATAAAAAGAAAGACCCGCTGCTGTTCACCACCGGAGGCCCCGGGGGCAGCTCACTGGATTGGGCAGCAGGGGCTGCCCGCAGCAACATTATTAATGACCGGGATTGTATTGCCTTTGAACAAAGAGGCACCAATTATGCGCAGCCCAACCTTAACAGCCCGGCGTTAACGAACGCCATTAAAACCGCTTACAGGAAAAACCTGAATAAAGACAGCATGGTGATCGAAGGTGTAAAACAGTACCGGAAAGACCTTGAAGTCAGGGGCATTGATCTTTCCGGTTATAATACAGATGAAACAGTTGCCGACATGCACGACCTGCTCACCAGCTTACGCATTGATTCCGTTAATCTCTGGGGCATTTCATACAGCGGTGGTCTAATGCTGGCAGTGCTGCAGCACGATCCTTCCCGCATCCGCTCTTTGATACTGGATTCTCCCCTGCCCACCTTTGTGCATATTGATGAAGATGAACCGGCTAATTTTAATGAAGCGCTTACCCTGCTGTTTGCACGTTGTGAAAGAGATTCAGCAGACAAGGTTTTATATGGCAGCCTGATGGAAAAGTTCCGGCAATATTTTACCTCCATTGCAGGAAAGACCTTTTACATTCCTTACCTGGAAAAGGGCGCCACAGATACCCTCAACATTCAATACACCCGGAACGATCTGCTGGATATTGTACAGAACTATCTTTCAGGTGATCGTAAAGAACTAGCTTTTGTTGTTACAGAGCTCATTAAAGGAAACCATCACGGCTATATGAAACAGCTGCTGGATGATCTGTTCCAATATGGCCGGGGGCCTTCCGGCATGCGGATCTCCGTGTACTGTGCCGACCAGGCTGCCTATAACCATGAAAGCGTAATGCATCAGCTGTATAATGCCTACCCTTACATGGAGGGTTATCATATTAATGATGTTTACAACGCCATGTGCGATTGCTGGGCATCGTCTCCCATTAAAGCAAGCACCAAGCAGCCTTTTTATTCCAATAAGCCGGCGTTGCTGGCCGATGGAGAGCTGGACAATGCCTGCAGGCCGCTTTATATTGATATGATCCATCACTACATGCCTAACAGCCAGCGGCTGCTGTTCACCAACCGCGGGCATGGCGTAGGCGGCCGGGATTTTCAGCAGTTCATGCAGCAGTTCCTCAACGATCCGTATAAAAAATTGCAGTCTGCAAAAAGTGATATAGTTGTTTACTAAATAACACACATAACGCCGGAAGTGTAAATGGCTACTGCATTTCAAGCCGCTGTGTTCTTTCAACAATTTCCTTTATCACGTTATCCAGCTCCTGACCTGAAGCAGACAGGTACTCAATAAACTTATGAAAATCTTCACGGGAAAGGTCCTTATCCTTTAACACATCAATTAACGCCATTATACGCGCAAGGGGAGCGCGCACAACATGCGACTGGACCCAGGCAATTTCCCGGAGCCGTGCATTTTGTTCTTCGATGGCGTTCATATAGGCCACCTGGGCGCTAACATCAATAGCAAGCACCAGCCTTGCTTCCTGCCCGTCAAAGTCAATTACATTTCCCTGCACCCTCACATCAATCACTTCCCCGTTCTTCTTACAGTGTTTGAAGATCCCT
>NZ_DATCRF010000039.1:0-7863 GCF_036569125.1 Chitinophaga sp.
GGTGTACAGGGGCCGGCCCTGGCGCAGCAGTGGGATACGGTTTACAACAACGGCCGTAATATACGCCTGGTATCTATGCCGGATGGCTCCCGCGTATGGCTGAATGCCTATGCCGCCGTAGCTTATTCCCATGATTATAATAACCAGGCGCGCGACCTGTGGTTAAAGGGCGAGGCTTATTTTGAAGTAGCGCAGATTGCCGGTAAGCCTTTCCGTGTACATGCCGGTGAATTAGTGACCACCGCATTAGGTACGGCGTTTAACATTGCTACCGCCAACCAGGCAGACAGCAGCATTGCAGTAAGCCTGCTATCCGGTAAAGTATCTGTAAGCACTGCCGCATTCTCTTATGTGCTGCAGCCGGGAGAAGTATTGTTATATAAAAAAGGCGTGCTGCCCGCACCCGCCACCCGCTTTAATACTGCCGCCACCCTTGACTGGAAAAGCGGGAAATTAATATTCGATAATGCCACTTTGGAAAATGCATTTGCCAAGCTGCAAAGCCGCTATGGGCAAAGGATCATACTGAAAGATAACAAGCTCGCAAAACGGAAGGTATCCGGTTCATTTACCTCAAATGAACCGCTTGAGCAGATACTGACCACGTTAGAATATGTATATGGATTCTCATACCATTTATCCGGTGATGGCAGTGCTTATGTAGTAGAAGGAAAACAATAAATAACCATTGACTAAAATAATAAAGGGCACTGTGGAGACAGTACCCTTTAACCGGACACTTCCCGGTTAAGTATTCATTTTTAACTAAAAGCAAAACAAAAGTATGCAAAAATCTACAAACAGATTTTTTGACAGGGGTACTATGCAAAAACTGGCGGTTTCCCTGTTGTGTTTTTTATGCACCGGCGCCTTACAGGCGGTGGCAATACAATCATATAAGGGGTTAACAGACAGAGTACACATTAACATGCAAAAAACAACGGCAACCGCCGTAGTAAAGAATTTAGCGCAACAAACAGCTTACACTTTTATTTACGATCCTGAATATTTAGACCAGTGCATACTGGCAGCAGTAAAGTTCCAGGATCAGCCCCTGGCAGACGTACTGCACTACTTAGATGTATATGCCCCCATTGATATTGCCTACACCAACAATACCATTGCCCTGCGCAAAGGCCGGCAGGAAAAGGTAGCCGGCCAGGATAAAGGCCGCGTGAGCGGTAAGGTGGTGGATAATAAAAATGAACCGCTGCCGGGTGTTACGATCCAGGTGCAGGGCGGGCAGGGTACCGTAACCAATGTGGATGGCACCTATGAGCTGCAGCTGGAGCCCGGAACCTATACACTTACATTCAGCTATATATCTTATGACACGCGTAAAATAACAGAAGTAGTGGTAACAGACAAAGGGATAACCCCACTGAATGTATCACTGAAAAGCGGGGGCTCCCGTTTAAAGGAAGTAACCGTAACGGCTAACTATAAACGCGCTTCTGTAGAGGGTTTATATGCCCTGCAAAAAAATAATTCAGCAATTACAGATGGTATCAGCGCAGAGCAGATCAGCCGTACGCCGGACAAGAATATTGGCGAAGTGCTGAAACGTGTGAGCGGCCTTTCCACCATGGAAAATAAATATGTGGTAGTGCGTGGTTTAAGCGAGCGTTATAACCAGGCGGTGCTGAACGGGCAGATCATGCCCAGCACAGAGCTGAACCGGAAGAACTTCAGCTTTGATGTGATCCCCTCCAACATTGTTGAAAACGTAACGGTAGTAAAGACCATTACGCCAGACCGCAGCGCGGAATTTGGCGGTGGCCTGGTGGAAGTGAAGACGCTGGACATACCTACCGGCAACTTCCTGAACCTGAGCGCAGGCGGCAGCATTAATGATAAAACTACCGGTAAGGATTTTTTAACCACAAAGTTAGAAGGTAAGGAATACTTTGGCCGGGTAGCAGACCATCGTAATTTAATGGGTACCCTGAACTGGAAAAGTGAAGCGGATATCCATAATAAGTTCCTGGAATCCGGTAAGGATGCAAATGCCTTCAGCAATAACTGGGGTTTGTATAAGCTAAAGGCGCATCCTTCCCAGAACTACCAGGTATCTATAGGCCGCGTAATTCCGGGGAAGAAGAGCAACCAGTTTGGCGTAGTAGCATCTATAGGCTACCGGAACACGCTGGCAACCCAGGACATACGTATGAGCCGCGATGGATTTGAAGGACAAAAAGACGGCCCTGCATCAGAATATGCAGCGTATAATGGTCAGCGTTATGGGTTTACCACTAACCTCGGAGGCCTGCTGGGTGTGGGTTACAGGAATGAGCGTAACCGCATTGGATTTCAGAGCCTGTACCTGCGCACGCTGGATCAGCAGCTGATCATTGGCAGCGGTGTGAATGCCACCCGCGGCTATGCTTTGGGTTATTATGATCTTACTTCACAAACAGACCTGTGGCAGAACCAGCTGAAAGGCGAGCATTCAGTAGGTAATAAAGGCATTAAGCTGAAATGGGCCGGCAGCTATTTGCGGCTGGACCGGCAAAAGCCCGACAATCATCAGCTTACCACAGAGTTTATAAAAACAGATTCCAGCGCTTTAAATGAATACAGCATATTAAGCGCTACCAGCAATGGCATTAGTACCGGCGCGCTGCGCTGGTGGAGCCGTGCAAAGGAAAATAATTATACCTGGGATGCATCTGCCGCTGTTCCTTTCCTGTTCAATGCGGGCCAGGTAGCCATCAGCAACACCTTTAAAGCAGGTTATGGCGGCTGGAGCAAAGACCGTTTGTTCTATGTGATCAATACCGGCGCTACTTTCGACAACCATGACGGTTATTATCAGCCATTGGCCCAGGCATTTTCTCCCGCTAATAATGCAGGTTTTGTTTACAGCCAGTTCAGTGATGATTTTCACCGCACGGCTACCTTACACGCCGTATATGGTATGCTGGATGATAAGATCGGCGACAGGCTAAGACTGGTATGGGGTGTGAGAGCAGAATATTATAACCTGAACAATGCCAATGCCGGCCTGGATTCCCTGGAACGCTGGATTAACCAGACCCGGGGCGGGGCAGGGGTGGATAAATATGATTTCAGCGAATTGCGCAACCGGGAACCTAACTGGAATATTTTTCCCTCCGCTAACCTTACGTACAGCCTTACCCCTGCTATGAACCTGCGGCTGGCCTATGCTAAAAGCATTATCCGTCCTGATCTGCGGGAGCTTTCTTTCTTCCGTGAATATGATTTTGAATTAGGCGGCGCTTATGTGAGCGAGCTGGTAAAATCCACCATAGCCCATCACCTGGATTTCCGTTATGAGTGGTATCCCGGGGCCGGCGAGCTGCTATCCTTCTCCTTATTCTATAAGAAGTTTGATTACCCGATGGAGATCTATGCAGATGAGCAAAGCGGCGGCATATTCGTATTGCGTAATAACAAGAATGCAAAGAACTACGGCCTGGAGGTAGAGGCGCGTAAATCGCTGGCATTTACCAAAGTGCCGGTGCTGCAAAACATAACGCTGTATGGCAACTTCACAGCGCTGGATGCACGCGTAACGCCTATGACCGTTAACTACAACGGGGTAGATCCAAATAATGCGCTGAAGGTGATCCCTAATGAACAGGTATTAAAAGAGGAAAAAAGGCCGCAAACAGGCGCCAGCAATTACATCGTAAATGCCGGCATCTATTATGATACCAAACCGGTTTCTCTTAGCCTGGTATACAATTACGTGAGCAACCGCATGTTCCGTCCGGATAAATCTTACCAGTTCTCTTTGTTTGAACGCCCGTTAACAGCTTTAGACGGGCAGGTAGCGGTACGTTTCTTAAAACAGCGGGCAGAAGTAAAGCTGAACGTTGGCAATATCCTGAATAGTTTTTCTGTAGTGTACCAGAACCGTTATGATGATGACCAGGCGGTTAACAACGGTGAAAAAGATCCTTCCACAAAGCAGCTGCTGTACCAGTCGGGGAAGGATGTGATTAATTATGAAGCGCGGCCGGGCCGCACCTATAGCACCACCTTGAGCTATAAATTCTGAGCATACGCGTAACAGTTATATATCCTGATCAGGTATTCATTTTTAACCTTAAAAGCTAAATCATGAAAAGGAAACCCTTAGTTTTAACCCTGGCCTCGGCCGCTTTAGCAGGTGCTGTATTAATGAGCTCCTGTAAAAAAGAAGGCCAGCCTGTTGCTGACCGTTCAGTATCTGCTACCCAGATCATTCCCTCAAATCCTGTTTTGAGCGGTGTATTAGGTACAGGTCATACCATTAAAGACACCATCCGCCTGACCAGCTCTGTAGCCTGGCACCTGAGTGGCCTGGTGTATGTTGATTCATCTGATGTACTGATCATTGAGCCGGGTACTGTTATCCGTGGGGATAAGAGCACCAGCGCAACTGTTCCCGGTGGCGGCCTGGTAGTAACCCGTGGCTCAAAAGTGCTGGCACAGGGTGCTGCTACCAGCCCAATTATTTTCACTTCCAACCAGACTACACCGGCTTCCGGCGACTGGTCCGGCGTTATCCTGCTGGGTAATGCATCCACTAACCACAGCGGCCGCGTACAGGTTGAGGGTATTCCCAGCAATCCCCCGGCTGACGCTACTTACGGCGGTTCAGTAGGCACCAACGATAACGACAACTCAGGTATCCTGCAGTATGTACGTATCGAGTATGCTGGTTTTGAACTGTCTACCGACAATGAGATCAACGGTTTAACCCTGGCTGGTGTAGGCCGTGGCACCACACTTGATTTTATTGAAGTGTACAAATCAAAAGATGATGCTTTTGAATTTTTCGGTGGTACAGTAAATGCTTCCCACCTGATCTCTGTAGATGCGCTGGATGATATGTTTGATACCGACAATGGTTTCAGAGGTACTATCCGTTATGCTTTAGGCCTGGCTGACACTACCCGTGCAGACAAGAGCCAGTCTAACGGCTTTGAGAGCGATAACAACTCAACCGGTACTACTGCTACGCCTATTACACACCCGGTTTACCGCTACATTACTATCGTTGGCTTACCCAGCCAGGCAAGGGCTTCTATCACTAACGGCCAGCCTTCCGGCACCGGCTTATATGGCCGTGGCGCACAGCTGAGAAGGAATGCTGAATTTGATATCGACAGTGCTATTTACCTGGGCTACAACTTTGGTGTTTCCCTGGACAGCGCCCTGGGTACTACCCGCGATAAGTTCTACGCCGGCACTTCTGTGCTGAAACACAGCTTTGTGCATGCATTCGTTAAACCTTTCGTAACTGAAAGCGCTGGTAACCCTGTTACCGCTGTAGGTTTCAACACTGCTGCCAACCAGTTCACCATTTTTGCTACTTCAGCTGCAAATGGCAACACCGGTTTTACTACTGCTAACCCGAATGCCAACATTGGTTTGGCTAATCCGTTTGTTCGTCCGGCTACCGCTACCAACGCGGCTAACTGGATCCCCGGATCACTGAATGCTTCCCGCACTGTGGGCGCATTCCCCGGCCGTACAGACTGGACTGCCGGCACCAGTGGCTGGTTAAAATGGTAATAAGCAATTTCATGACACCTGTAATAACGTATAAGGCCCGGCCTTATACGTTATTACTTCAAAAAAAGCGATCGATCACATGATGCGGTTATTTACATATTCCATTATCACAGTTATTATTATTTCAGCTTTTTCCTGCAGTAAAGGAGAGCTGCCCGAAGAACATTTTTTTGGTAAAGTAGGAGTTACACTGGTGAACTTACCCAACACACCTAACGTAGACCTGTACTTTGATGGAAAGAAAATAAACAGCATTCAACCTTCCAACACTACGGTAAGCGTAGTATTGCCGGCCGGCAGATCCGGCAAGCTGGCATTTTATAAAGCCAATACGGATTCATTGATAGTAGACAGCCTGATCACGGTTTTGCCGAATGCTGCCACCAACCTGAAGCTGGCGTATAGTGAGGGCATTGGGTTAAAAGGATTTATAACCAGCACGCCGGTATCGCCGGATTCGCTGGCTATGCAGATCTTTGAAACATTGAGCGATACTTATTTCCCTTATGAAAAGCTGGACCTGCATATTATTTATGTAGATAACCAAACCGGTAACCTGGAAGAAACAGGTTTTGTGCTGAAAGGATTAACAAAAGGATCTCTTTATCCACAAACCATTGTGCTGCCGTTAAATGATGCCAGCGGGATGCCTATTACCTATGGTGGCCGGTTTGAGAACAGCGCAACCGGTGCGCCTGTAACGCAGCCGGATGGTGTTACGGATATTTTTGCATTACCGGTAGACCCGGGAAAGTTTTACCTGCTGAATATACATGACGATCCCTCCGGCAATTTTTATCCGGAAGTGATCAATCTTTAATATAAAAGTTTACCATGCAACACCGGTCCGTTACACATAGAAGCTGGTACTGGTCCCTTTTTTACGGGGGCTGTACCCTGGCGGCTGTAATGCTTGCCGGCTGTGAAAAGGAGCCGGTGGCTGCAACAGCAAATGTAGGGGTGCAAACCATTCCCCTGCATGATACGCTGCGGAAAGTGATCACAGAAAATATACTGCTTACCAACAATCATCCCTGGTATATAGAAGGCTGGGTATATGTAAGCAATGAAGCTACTTTACATATTGAGCCGGGTACCGTTATAAAAATAATTACGCCGCTGCCGGCCTATGGCAGGGAAAGCGGCGGAGGTTTGGTAATAACCCGCGGCGCAAAGATCGTGGCAGAAGGGCTGCAGCGCTGGCCTGTTGTATTCCGGTTAAATGATACTACGTGCAATACGGGGTGGAAAGGTATTATACTCTTGGGCAAAGCCCCTCAGAAGGGTGCAGGTAACGTGCTTGAAAATATAAGCTCCCTTACCGGCAGCACCGGCCTTGCCTACGGTGGGCATGAGGCGGAAGACAGCTCGGGGGTAATGCGGCACGTACGTATGGAAGGGCTGGAGTTATTATTAAGGGGCATTGGCAGCAAAACGGAAATAGCCGATATTACTATACAGCCAACCGGGAACAAACCTTACCATCTGAAAAAAGTTCTATTGCCATAATGGCTTAACAGCAATTAACAACACAAGTAATTTTGAAACCCTGTTTATGAGAAATACATTCTGATGATCCCCTCCATCGAATATGGTGAACGCCGTGTCTACGGTGTACAGTTTATAACATCTGTTGTTTGTTAACGCCCTTATCTTACCCCTTCGTTCATTCTCTGAATAGCTTAGCCGGTATTTTCACCACATTCATATTTGACTGCTGCTGCCGGGAATCAAAATAGATCCTGGTGCTTGTTTGCGGCGCCGGTGCTGTTTGACGCCCGTTGCCATTTAAAATATCAATGGCCTTTGCTATTAACGGATCGGTGTTATCACCAATTGGCGCCAGGGGCTGCTTACTCAATTCATCTACCACATACTGCGGGGTAATGCCCTGCGTGTAACCACCTTCTCCCTTGGCATTGGCCAGGTTGTAGCTGATAGGCATCAGCGTCCAGGGGATCCGTTGGGGTGTGCGCATATCCTGTATGATCACGGCGCCTTTATCTTTACCAAAAGTTGGCTGCCCGATAAGGTATACCTGCATGTAAGGCCGTAGGTTATTGATCAGCAGCTCTGCTGCAGATGCGGTTTGGCGCCCGCACAAAATAAATACTCTTGATAAAGAAAGGCGTGCAGGTTCCAGAGCGCTGAATGCAATAGGGCCGCCTGATTCAGGAACGGATAAAGCAGATCTAAAAGAAATAATCCGCTGCCCCAGGTTGCCATTGCCGCTGTATTTCACAAAGCCGCTTTGTTCATTAATATTGGGTGCTATCAGGGCTGCCAGCATTGCAGCAGCAGCTACACTGCCGCCGGGATTGTAACGCAGGTCCAGGA